>PKCN01000139.1 GCA_002862205.1 Planctomycetaceae bacterium
AGGTCAAAAATAATAAATAAAATTGAAACTAAATAGAATCGTACATCAAACTTTCCTCGAGAATCATCAAAAGGATCAAAACCACACTCGTAAGCAGAAACTTTTTCCGCGTCTGGTCGTTGATGGGCAGACATAAGCTGGTACGGCAAAATCTGAAACAACAAGTCAGTTGTTGTCGGCGGCGTTGGTGCTCCGGGCCAACCGCCAGTGAATCGCCTCACATCTCTTAAGCGAGCCCTAGACCTAAACAACATACGTCGGGCCTCATTGATCGTTGGTCACTTCCAATCGACTTCCCGAAGTACGGGTGGTGTTCCACTGACTGGGCGGGGCAGGTGATTGATCGCTAGCGAGGACTTCCAACGCGGAAGCGAATTCGACCTTGTCTCATGGGTGATCGTGCTTGGCTAGGAAAGTCGATGAATGGAGCAGTTGCTGCCTGGGTGCATGTTAGATCGAGTCATGAGGATTCGCGGGAAAAATCAGTTGCGACACGTGATGAGTGCAAGCGACCATCGTTCGCGACTCCGTCAGGCGATTTTCAATTGCTTATCAAAGTCGTATCTTCGCGAGGTGCAACGAAAAAATGTAAGCATGGAGTTGTAATATAAGAACTCAGCTTTTTTCCCCATTGAATTTCGTGCAGCGCTTGATCATGACCAGAGCGAGATACGGCTTGCCCCTGCACCCGCTGACAACCAACAACGGAAAGATAATCAAGGACTAAGATTTGACTCCTGACCACTTGGAACATTCCGCTCACGTCACCGTCGCATTCTCCATAGATTTCCTTGGATCATGAAGAAACTGGCCCTTGTTCAGTGTTCTGTATTTTCTTGATTGCTGTTGGGACTCCCATGGATTTGGTCTGCATGCTTATTCTTACTTTGCTGATCGCAGTCACATTGTGCCGACTCAAGGTATTTTGGACGATGGCTTGAGTGTCTAGCAGCGTCCCTTCCACGGGGGCAACTCGTTCTTTTGCATTTTAATTTCTCCATACATTGTGTGAAGTTTGGGTGGCCGACACGCATTCGTCCCCAAGCGCCTGCCATTCCCGCTGCCAGCTTTTTAGTTGTTGAGATTTTTTGGCTGATTCCTGCAGGCATATTTCGTTTTTTTACCCTGATTTTTTTCTTTCTTTAAGCAAAAAGCTCGGCAAACTCTGAAGCCTGCCATGGTGATCTTGGATACAGCATCACCGAAAATGTGTTCATCATTCGATATGAGTGCTGCCAGCATCAGGAAAGCTGATGAACGTAGCAAACGCAGATTGAAACTACAGTGAATCAGAGACGAACCAAATCAAAAGGCATTGCGTGTTCGCATTGCTACAAGTGATCTGATTCCCCGACACCGCTGTTTTGAAAGAAACTTTCAAAACAGCCACATCCAACCTTGGTCTCTGTGCATCACCCTAACCCCAGATGCTGCCCATCAAGATCCTGCCCACCAAGGCGTGGACACCAACTCGTTGTGCTAAGATTGGGAAGTGAATTATTACTGCGTGATTCGATAGAAACATCAACAGCTATTTTCTGAATGCGGTTGAGACAGCGATCTCCTGGATCAATCTGTGGGCGTCAAACACCACAGGTGTGAACATGCTGACCCTTGAGTGATCCGAAATGGCAAGCAGATGCATGATTATGCATCATGTCTGATCGCGATCCTTCTGGATTGCCTGAGAAATTCATTTGCGTTTCATTGTCCTCCTCGAATACAGATCCGGATCCAATGCTCTGTTATCGGCGTATTTGCTTTATTCTCGCTGTTACCATTGCCAGCCTTCCACTGGTAACGGACGGTGCAGAAACAGTCTTGCTACCACCTCACAAGTTCACCATTCCCGAGGGATACGAACTCAAACGTGTCGCTGATTCGCAGCTGGTGAAGCGTCCCATCCACATGTGCTTTGACAGAGACGGAGCTTTGTATGTGACTGACAGCTCCGGCAACACCGCCAAGGCACCGGTCCAACTCAAAGACCCTCAGCATCGGGTGTTGCGTTTGGTTGATCAGGACGGCGACGGAGTCTTCGATGAATCAACTGTGTTTGCAGACAAATTGCCTTTCCCGGAGGGGATTCTCGTTTATGAAAATGCGGTCTACGTGGGAGCGCCACCACACATATGGAAACTCAGTGACACCAACGGTGACTACATTGCAGATGAGCGGACCGTGTGGTTCGATGGCGGTTCGATCGAGGGCTGTGGGAACGACATGCATGGCCCATATTTAGGGCCCGATGGTTTTTTCTACTGGTGCAAAGGGGCCTTTGCTCCACAGGACCACGAACTGAGTGACGGCCGGACATTGAAATCCAGTGCCGCCCACATCTATCGTGCCCGACCTGATGGCTCACAGCTGGAAATGGTCATCACCGGTGGGATGAACAATCCGGTTGGTTTGGCATTCAGTGAAACCGGGGAACGTTTTCTGAGCGGTACGTTTTTTGATCTGTCTCAACCCGGTAGACGCGACGGAATTCTACACGCGGTTTACGGCGGTACCTATGGTCGAAACAACCCACGCGTGCTCAACCCTCATCCCAACACAGGAGCTTTGCTGCCCATCCTCCAGCAGCTGGGACCCGCCGCTCCATCGGGCATGATGATGGCACACCATCCCAACGGTGGTTTGACAGGGAACCTGCTATGCACTGAATTCAACACGCGCCGAATCTCGAAGCACCAGCTCTCACGGGCAGGTTCATCTTATTCCGCTAAGACAAGCACGTTGTTGGAAAGTGACCAAACGGATTTTCACCCGACCGATGTCATCGAAGATGCCGATGGCAGCCTACTGATAGCTGATACCGGCAGTTGGTACATGATCTGTTGCCCAACCTCCAAGGTCGCCAAGCCCGACATTCTTGGAGCGATCTACCGACTCCAGAAAAAGAACAGTTCATCACCGGACGACCCACGTGGATTGAAGCTGGACTGGAGCCAACCGAAACCAGCTTGGCTGTCAGACCAACGTCCGGCAGTGGTCAGTCGTGCAATCGAGGCATTGGGGAGCGAGGATTACATTGACGGTTTGCGTCAGGCGAAGGCGAAAATCCCGGCAATCTGGTCACTCCACCGCATTCCAGGCAGAACAGCAAGGCAAGCAATCCGCGGGTTCTTGAATGAAGACAGTTCAGACGTTCGCGCGGCAGCCATTCACAGCATGGCATTGTGGCGAGATCGGGAAGCTGTAACACCGCTGATCGAGTCATTATCTCAGGATGACCCACAAGTCCGCCGACTGTCAGCAATGACGCTCGGAAGAATCGGTGACCAACGCGCGATGGCAGCTCTGCTGAAAACCTACTCACAAACGGCAGATCCGTTTTTAAACCATGCTGTCATCCATGGGCTGTATGAACTCGACGATCTCGAAAGTCTCCCGTTGCAACATCCGGCTGCCAGGCAAGTGCAACGAATGAAGCAAGTCGAACAGAAGAATGTGACACCGGATGAGTTCCCCGAAATTCAGCTTGCCAAGATTATTGAAGTCCCACCTGAAGAAATTGCGAGACAAAAACAGCGTCTCGACGAGCTCGTCACCTTCCTGCCAAAAGCGGATGCCGCGCGGGGCGAAAAATTATTCAGCAACCGCGACAAGTCAAAATGCATCACTTGTCATATCAAGGGGAAGCAGGGCGTGCGTTTAGGCCCTGACTTGACCAGAATCGGTACGATTCGCAGTGAACGCGACCTGCTCGAAGCGATTGTTTACCCCAGCGCTTCGATCGCACGTTATCACGAAATCATTAACGTCCTGACCGAGGACGGCAGGGCTGTCTCGGGGTTGCTCGTTAAAGAAACAGTTAACAGGATTTTTCTTGCCTCGGCGGCAGGGGTCATGCAACCAGTGCGTATCAAGGACATCGAACAGGCAAGATATGCCAGTGTGTCCTTGATGCCAGAAGGACTTGATGAAGTCCTGAGTTCCCAGGAGATCGCGGACATTGTTGCCTACCTCAAGCAATCAACCATTTCCACCGAGTCTGCCCCGATCCCATCTGCAAAGTACGGCAACCGCATCCCACCGCAGCGCGCGATCAGTTTACCTGGGCTACATGCCTATGCCCAGAAAAGCATTGCCGCCGGCACCGATATCGAATTTCGCGTGAGCAGCAGTGTTCCCTATGAACTGAATGTGGTCAAACTCGGACCGGAACCCGAAAACCGTGAGAACGATCCAGTATTAGCAACGTTTGCGGACAATGCCGCAAAAGCGCAGCCGATCCATCCTGGATCGTATGTCCATGTAGCGAACGGATTGCCAACTGAGCGACCCTTCAGTGCCATGACACTGGAATGCTGGGTTCGCCCATTTAGCCTCAGCGGTTGGCAAGGCCTGATTACCCAACATGACTATCCTGAAAATTGTGGGATCGGCCTATTGATCAATGACGGCAAGATTGCATTCCACACTGACAGTGGCGGCAAGTTCACCGCCTCTGCATTGCATAACACGGAACGGGGCCTGCTCAAGACTCAGCAATGGCAGCACGTTGCCGCGACTTGGGATGGAAAAGTAAAACGCGTATTCATCGACGGAAAGCAGGTCGCAGCGTGGCCATGGAGTGGCCCCGTCCGTCCGGGAAAAACAGCCCTCCGAATCGGTGCCTACGCAGATAATGGCCGAGCGCAGAATTGTTACAACGGTGATATTGCCATGGTCGCGATCTACGACCGGGCGCTTGCACAAAATCAAGTGCAACAGCGAGTGAAGGACCGCGGGCTGACCATACCAAAAGAAAATTCCGTACTTGCCTGTTGGCCATTTACCGAAGAACGTGGCAGTCGCGTCGCCGATGCTGGTGTCGATGCACGCGATGGACGAATCATCAATCGTGGAACGTGGATGATCGGTGGTCCCAGCTTTGATGCGGCCGCCATCGATCGACATGACACAAACTACGACCCAACCAAAGACGTAACACGCGGCCATGGGTTGAGACTGGCATCTGATGAACTTTATGACGCACGCTGGAAAGTGGGTCATCGGTTCCGTATTCCAGCAGCAGCGAAATCGGGTGTTTACGCGGGTCGTTTTGATTTTGAAATTGACGGCAAGCCGATGCGGTACTTCACGACCTTCATCGTCCGACGTCCTGATTCGCGACCCAAAGCACCGCTGGCAGTGCTGATGTCGACCAACACGTGGCTTGCCTACAATTCCGCACCTTTCCCCGTGAACCATGGGCAGGCAATGACCATGATGGGAACGGGGGGCCTTTCCACCACGCACCCCGACGCGGCAACCTACAGTGGCTACCGTGATCATCGCAACGGCCAACCCACTTATAAAATCGGGATGAAGCTACCGTGGCCGGCTGCCGGCCCCAACAAAACGTACATCAATCAATCCTACAGCCACTTGATGCGAGGAGAGCGTTTTCTGCATCTATGGTTGGACCGGCATGGATATGAGTACGATGTGATCACGGATCGCGATCTGGATCGCAACCCAGAGGTACTTAGTGGTTATCAAGCTGTCGTCATCAATGGCCACAGCGAATACTGGTCAGCTCGTGCCTACGACGGACTTGACGCTTACCTCAGTGCTGGCGGTGACGCGCTGGTGCTATCTGGCAACACCCTATTCTGGCGAGTGAGCTTTGACGAATCTGATGAAGTCATGGAGGTTCGAAAATACGGCACCGGAATTGGCGGGCGCAAGCTCGCTCAGGTGGGCGAACTTTATCACAGCCACGACTTCAGGCGTGGCAGCCTGATGCGTTTCTGTGGCTACCCCGCGTGGAAAGTTGTCGGACTCACTTGCATTGGCTGGGGTGGCGCTTTCAAACCGTACCAGGTAGATCAGCCCGATCACTTTCTCTTCAACACTCCGCATCGTGTTGGTTTAAAAAAAGGTGAAACGTTTGGATTCATCAACCCAAGCACCGGCGCAGTTGGCCACGAATTTGATGTCCGCCTCTCGACCTTGCAGCGAGCCACTGCCGATCCAGCTATCAAGCAGTTAGCCGAACCCAAAGGGATCGTCACAGTGGCCAGCAGCGATGACTCTCGAGCGGTGATCGACTACAACGCAGAAGGCCATAAACCAAGGATAGGCAACGACAAAACAATAGCCGAAATCATCTACTGGGAACGCCCACAGGGAGGCCGTGTTTTCCACACCGGCTCCATCGCAACCTCTTGGGGCGTTTATCACGACGAGACCTTGAGCAAACTACTCATGAATGTTCTGCACCATTTTGGAGCCAAGCAGGCACCCAAGCATTAAACCAATTGGAAATCGCCGCAAACTGCACGGCCGCAAACTGCACGGCCGTAAACTGCACGGCCGTAAACTGCACGGCCGCAAACTCCATTGGACAGAGGCCGCAAGTCTGGACTTGCAAAAATTCAATCCAGAACGAAACGTCACCAATTCCGCGCTGCCTGCTGCCACGCCACGAACGGCCACTCTGGTCATTACCGAACGATTTTGAGGTAATCTCGGTCGATACCGACTTTTTTTGCGAATT
>PKCN01000196.1 GCA_002862205.1 Planctomycetaceae bacterium
CAAGCAGCTTGACAACAAGCAGCTTGACAACAAGCAGCGGGCGCAAAGCCGCCAAGGCTTGCATTTTCATGTTCATGTGGGGAGGCCCCAGCCAACTGGACACGTTCGATCTCAAGCCTGATGCTCCTGATGAAATCCGAGGTTCTTTCAAACCTGTTTCGACCAACGTACCCGGGATCCAGATTTGCGAGCATTTTGGACGACTAAGCCAGCACATGGACAAGCTTGCCATCGTTCGTTCACTGTCGCACAGCGATCCAGCGCATCTTTCCAGCGGTCATGCAACCGTCACGGGGCAACCCGCGCCAGTCTTGAACAGTGACGCCACGCCTCCCAGCGACCGTGACTCCCCGCATATCGGATCACTGGTATCCAAGGTTCGCCCCAATACAAATGGCCTGCCATCTTTCGTAACGCTGCCTTGGAAAGCATTTCACCCGGCGGCCCCTGGGGGCGAAGCCCCCGGACAACATGGTGGTTGGTTGGGAAAGGCTTATGACGGGATGCTATTGACCGGTGATCCCAATGCTGCGGACTGGAAACCCTCCACGCTGAGCTTGCCAGCTGACATTTCACTGGAGCGTCTGCAGTCACGATATGAGCTGTTGAAAATCCTGAACCGTCAGCAGCCAGCGGCGAATCGAACCGGATCTCTACCGCCTCAAGTAGCAGACGCACAGTCACATAAAACTCGTGCAATCGACCTGCTGACCTCATCAACAGTTCGCAGTGCCTTTGATTTATCAAGGGAGCCGGAACCACTTCGAGATCGTTATGGTCGCAACACACATGGCCAGTCCGTCTTGATGGCGCGCCGTCTGGTAGAGCACGGTGTGCCGCTGGTCACCGTGACATGGCACAACGATGGCAAGAATTTCTGGGACACCCATGGCAACAACTTCAACCGTTTGAAAGATGATCTGATCCCACCGGCGGACATGGCATTGAGCACTCTATTGGAAGATCTGGACGAACGCGGCATGCTGGAGGAAACGCTTGTCGTGTGGGTGGGTGAATTTGGAAGAAAACCTCAAATCACTGCAAACAATTCGGGAAGAGAACACTGGCCGTTCTGTTATTCGGGGCTACTCGCTGGTGGTGGAATCCACGGTGGCATGACGTACGGCACCAGCGATGCACACGGGGCCTATCCCAATTCAGATCCTGTCACGCCGATCGATTTTGGGACCACCATCGTCGATGCTCTGGGTATCCCGACCGGCAGCATGCTGCCAGATCGCGAGGGTCGGCCGCATCCAATCACTTCGGGAAAAATCATCGAAGAGCTATTCGGCTGACAGCAGATTCCACTCAGGCGATCCGTATCCGAGCGTATCACACAGCACTGACACAGCATGTTTGTGGCATAACAATGCGAGTTGAGCGAATGCCTTGGGTCCGATCAAAGCCCTGTGCTATACTGGATAGTCCCCACGAAGGCCCAGCCAAAAGGGGCCAAAGGCCCAACTCAAAAGGGCTGATCAATCAACTGCCTGGATCCCGCAACAGAGCCTCTCCCATGAAGCCTTCACTTGAGCGTCGCAAGTTTCTACGCAGCAGTGGTGTGGTCATGGCGTTGCCGATGTTAGAGGCCATTCCCGAGACAGCGCAAGCCTCAACGGCGAACGGCTCTGGCCCGGTAAAACGCTTTGTCTGCCTTTCAAACAATTATGGCGTCTACCAGAAAGCTTTCTTCCCCAAGGCAGACCAGCAGGGAAGCAACTATGAGTTGCCGGAAACCCTGTCGGCACTTTCAAAACATCGCAATGACGTCACCGTATTCTCGAATTTAGATCATGGATTCACTGGCGGGCATCAGGGAGTTCCCGTGCTACTGAGTGGTGTCCGTCCAATCCTTGCGCACAATTATGCCGAAGGCAACATCAGCTTGGACCAAAAACTGGCCGAGCATCACGGCGCTGCGACCCGATTCCCCTCGCTGACACTGGGATGCAGGGAGCGCAATTTACTGAGTTTCACCAGAACAGGTGTGCAAGTTCCATCCATTGATCTGCGTGCGGCCTATCGCAAAATGTTTTACGAGGATTCGGCAGCGGCAAGAACAGCTCAAAAGAAACAGTTCGAACGTCATTCAAGCATCCTTGATGTGGTCAGAGATCAAGCAAAATCAATGAATGACAAAGTCAGCAAAAATGATCGCAGAAAACTCTCGGAGTACTTTGAATCAGTTCGCACACTGGAGCAAAAGATCACTCAACAGGAACCATGGCTCGAGCGTCCCAAACCCAAAACCGATGTCAAGGAACCCAATCCCGGAAATGGGACAGAGGAACAACTCAAAGCCATGATTGAGATCATTGCACTGGCATTGCAAACGGACTCAACAAGAGCCGTCACGATGACAAGTGGTTTTATCAATGGAGACTTTGGTCTCAGTGGCGGCTATCACGGCTTCTCGCATCATGGAGAGCGCGACGAACCTGTTGCGGCGTTGAAGAAGATTGAAGGATTTCAAATTGCAATGATGTCCTACCTGATGGAACTGTTGAAAGCACAAGAGGACTTGATCAATGGAGGTACTCTCCTTGATCACACGGCAATTCTGTTTGGGTGTGGCATGGCATCAGGAACGCACTCTACCACCAACCTTCCGCTGGTTCTTGCAGGTGGTGGGTTCCAACATGGAGAGCATAAGGTCTATCCGGATGCGGACCATGCACGTGTTCCTGCAGCCAACTTACTGCTGTCCATCCTTCAAAACAGCGGGCTTGAGATTGATCAATTTGGCTCCAGCAACGGTAGTCTTCGTGGTCTCGCGTCTGCTTCGAACTAACAACGTAATCAGCCATCAACGCGATCACTCATTTCTGTCGGCACTAGCATCGGAATCACGACTCGCCACCCCGCCAAAAACGCCCTGTTGTCCTGAACCACATCCATGCTGTTCATTAAACGCCTTGCCACTCAACAACGACAACTAGCTGGTCACAAAACCGGCAGGCTGCTGATGTTCATATCAGCGACGGTATTGTTTGCGTGCCTGCTTTCCCCCCGATCAGCATTGGCAGATCCCGCACTCACCAGGATCAAACCGTTTCTGAAACAACATTGCTATTCATGCCATGGTGAAAATGATCCTGAGGGTGACATCAGGCTTGATAATCTAGACATCAACCTCAGCAGATTGACGACTCTTGAGATCTGGCAGAATGTTCTGGATCAGCTGAACCTCGGGGAAATGCCTCCGGCAGAAGAACCACAGCCCAGGCAACTTGAAGCGAAGGAAACCATCGCGATTCTTACGTCCGCGTTGGCAAAGGCATACGAAACCGCTCAAAGCAGTGGCGGTCATACGGTTCTTCGGCGTCTGAACCGACACGAATTGAGAAACACTTTTCGTGATCTTTTACACCTGCAGGGAGCAGACTATCGCCCCGGTTCCCCCGGCTCAAAGCTGACGGACAACAATGGTAACGGGAGCGTGGAACGAACGGGCACCGATCCTCTTCGTTTTTTTCCAGAGGATGAAGAAGAAGACGGCTTCTTCAATCTGGGTGATCGACTGGTCATGTCCGACTTCCTTTTGAAACTCACTCTCCAAGCCACAGAGGAAACGCTCACGCAGGCAACCCATCTGGAATCGCGGCCGGATACGACACCAATCGAATTTGCGGGACATCTTGTCAAAGGCAGACGAAATGGCGAACACCTGATCGAAACCGTTTCGCGGGAATTAAACCCCGATTTTGACATGATTGCACAAGGTTACGAACGCTATGGTCGCCTCGCGCCATCAGACCTGCGGCAAGGCGTTGGATTCCCAGCGGAATACAGGATCACGGTTGAGGTTTCCGCACACCACCCGGTCCATCCATGGCAAGAGATGTTCCCGCTCGATGCAAAATCACCTTTTCAACTGTGCCTGAACATTGCAGACACTGGTAATCGTGGCATCGAGGGTCCGACATCAACCCCGCTCACACTGTGGACCATCCCTGCCGATGGCAAACGCCACACCTTCTCCACCACAACGTGGATGGATCAAGGATGGATTCCCTGGATCGGCTGGGAAAATGGACAGCACGACAGAAATTTCCGATCGGAAAAAATCGTCGAAACCTATTTCCCGAACAGCTATCGCGCGCGGCCCGACAAAAAGACAGACAAAGCAGGGCATGACCAATGGCCGATGGAAATGACTCGGGTTCTGTTCCAAGGCGGCTATCGCGGCCCCCACATGCGGATTCATCGCCTCACGTTGACCCCGGTCATCAAAATGTGGCCACCACAAAGTCACCGCACACTTTATGGAACCGGTTCAGGAAATGAAGATGAGATCCGTCAATTGTTGACTGAATTCGCCGGCCGAGCTTTTCGACGCCCTGTGACGCCAGATGAAGTTGAACCCTATGTGCAGCTGGTGCTCCGCCAAAACACCGATGCCATCGTCCAAATGCAGAGTGGCATCGAAAACCTTGAATATCAAGTCCACGAGGGCAAGTGGAGCAAGCTGCCTGATTTCGAAAAACTCACGCCGGCGGGTGTTGGCAAACTCAAGCGGGGATTGATCGACATCACCACGGCCAAACGAAAAGATTATTATGCGATTGTTTTCACGGGAAAATTGACCACGAAAACCGAGGGCAAGTGTCTATTCGAGATGGCGTCCGATGATGGAGCCCGGATCATCATTGATGGTAAGACCATTCTTGAACACGATGGTCTACACGGCGCCGCACATCGCAAACAGACCGTGAACCTAGAAGCAGGCCAACATCGGATACGGGTCGAGTACCTTGCCTATGGGCAACCCAATAGTTTCCGCGCGGGGTGGAGCGGCCCGGGGTTCGGGCACCAGTCATTATCAACCGAAAGTCTGCACGCCAAACAAACGATCAGGAGTGAAGACAGCGTACCAGGTTTGATCAAGGCCATGCAGGATGGTTACGCCGCGATTCTCTGCTCGCCGCAATTTCTGTATTTAAAAGAAACACCCGGCCGACTCAATGACTACCAACTTGCAACCCGGCTGAGTTATTTTCTGTGGTCATCAATGCCCGATCAAGAACTATTTGAACTGGCCGCCGCTGACAAACTGAATTCACCTGCAGAACTGAAACGGCAGGTGGAACGCATGCTGCGAGATCACAAGGCCGCTGCCTTTACACACCACTTCACTTCAACTTGGCTACGTCTTGACGAACTAGGAAAGATGCCACCCTCGGGCGGCGATTACCAATTCTATAAAAACCTGAAAGTGGAGCCGATGCTGATGAAGCAGGTCACCACTTTTTTCGAGGAACTCCTTGCATCCAACGGAAGCATTGAACAGTTCATCGACTCTGACTACACCTACATGAACAGTACGCTCGCAAAATGGATCTATAAACAGGAGGGCGTACGAGGAGACCAACTACGCAAGGTTGTTTTGAATGATCCAAGACGCGGTGGAATTTTCACGCTGCCCGGCGTGATGACCGCCACAGCCAATGGGGTCGATACCTCACCTGTGGTTCGTGGGTCGTGGCTGCTGGAAAATGTGTTAGGCACTCCGCCCAACCCACCCCCACCCGACGTTGAACCATTGCCGACCGACACCCGCGACGCAACAACAATTCGGGAACAGCTTGAACTTCACCGAAAGCACGAAGCGTGTAACAGTTGCCATGCAAAAATCGATCCGATGGGCTTCGCGTTTGAAAACTTCGATGTCGTCGGACGCTGGCGAGACAACTACAAACGGTCGCGAGTCCCCATCGACACCTCCACCACATTGTCAAACGGAGAGCCGATTGCAGACATTGTCGAATTCAAACAGATGTTGAAGCGGCGACGGGTGCAAATTGTTCAATGCCTAGTGTCGAAAATGTTGACTTACTCCATTGGGCGACAACTCGAAACCGTCGACCGCGGCCAAGTGGACCAGATCGTCGAAGCACTCGGTGGACAGGACGCTCATCTGAGAGACATGGTCCACAAAATTGTGCAGAGCGATCTGTTCCTCAATAATTGAGCAGGACCAGAATGCAGCATGGGCACAATGCTAAACATTCACGCCTCGTGGCACCTGTCCAGCAAATGCAAGATTTTTTCGGCACCACGGTTCAGGGTCCAAATGTGTATTGAATACTTACCTCTCTGTTTTCCAAGTCGATGGAGACAAGGCCACTGTCACGGCCCGGGTGTGCCTTCAAAAAGGCGGTTTTGATGGGCAACAAATCAACCCAGAGATGCCGCTGAATCTCTGCTTCACAGGGGTCGCCGTAGCTATCGTGGCCGATGAATAACTTGACCACCGGTGGTTGGCCCTGACTAAGCACATTGTCAGTCCAAAGATCAAAGCGATGGGTTTCGCAGCAGACGCCATAGGAACGCTCAACTTGAGCAAATCACCTTGCATCTCTAACTCATCAATGTAGAAACTGTCTGATTTGCGAGAGAACTTTCCGCTTGAATCGACTTTCAGGTGAAGCGGATTTTCAGCACCAGACCC
>PKCN01000273.1 GCA_002862205.1 Planctomycetaceae bacterium
AGCCCCTCATACACCTTGGCCGCCAGCCAATGTTGAGCCTCAGCCCAACGATATCATCCACCTGCATTGGGTCGCCAAGTTCATCGACTACACCAGCTTTTTCCAATCACTGCCGAAGCACCAGCCGGTCATCTGGACGCTTCATGACATGTACCCTTTCACCGGTGGTTGTCATTTCACCGAAGGATGTGAGCAATTCATCCAACACTGCGGAAATTGCCCGCAGCTACCAAATCGCGGGCCTGACGCCATCAGCAGACATGCTTTCTCTACCAAGATGCAAGCCTTGCGTGACATGAACCTTCATGTCGTCACGGTCAGCCATTGGATGACGGAACAGAGTAAGAAAAGTCCCATCTTCGGGCAGGCCCAAGCTTTCCATCATATTCCGCACGGGCTTTCGATGGATGTGTTCAAACCTGTCAACAAACAAGAGGCCCGTGAACAACTGGGGATTGATAAAGATGCTTTCGTATTCTTCTTTGGTGCTGCTGACATTCGGAATCGACGAAAAGGTTTGGCACCCCTTTTAAAATCACTTGAGGTAATTGCAGATTTGCCGAACACCTTGGGATTGATGTTTGGTGGAGGTGGTGTAGCGAAAGTCGAGCATGCACTCCCTGAGTTGCCGATGATGGGATTCATCCGCGATGTTCAGCAAATGGTTCTCATTCATTCCGCTTGTGATGTTTTTGTCATGCCATCCCTTGAGGACAACCTTCCATTCACATGCCTTGAGGCACTCGCGACCGGCATCCCCGTGGTTGGTTTCGATGCTGGTGGGGTGCCCGACATGGTTCGACCAGGCGTGACAGGCTGGATTGCTCCAGCGGGCGATTCGCTCGCGATGGGGAATCAACTCAAATACATGGCTGATCATCGTGATGAAGCAGCAGGACTTGGACAAAAAGCCAGAGAAGTTGCCGTTCAAGAATATTCACAGGAAAGCGAAGTCGCCGACTACAAAAAACTTTACCAACAAGTGCTCCAACAACCACCCAAGCGTTGATGCGGTGGATGAATTCATCGTCACTCAAAAAAACTCTCCAGATTGATTCTCAAGAATCACAAAACCAATCACAATGATCTGCCTGTTTTGTTCTCCTGCTCATGTTTGCTTTACAATCTGAGTAACCTTGCCCCGAATCCAAGCCCCGAATCAAAGCCTCAGTTCATGACTCAATCTGATTCCATTCCACCAGAAGGTGAGCCAGACCCGACCACCGACGCAGCAAACAGTGACGCGGCAAACAGTGACGCGGCAAACAGTGATGCAAACTCCGTCGGCCGAGTCCAACCCGCGGACCAAGCTGATCAGACACAACTCACGCAATTCATCACAACGATAAAAAACGCTGAAGAGCAGGTCGGTGAACACATCATTCGAGCACTGCAACATGCAGACACTGTTGCAGTGATTACCACTCTGGCAATCGGACCCGACGGAAAACAGCGTGTCATCTCTGCTGCACTCAACGCCCAACGGATGCAGCAGGTGCAAGAGATTCTCAACTCAGCTCAACAAGAACGAATCGAAGAAGAACCATGTGTTGGATTTCATTGCCTCGTCGAGACAAAAACAGCAGAAAAAGAAGCAACAGATTCGGCTGACACTGAACCAGAAACAGGCCCCACGAATCCTGAGTGATTCACGGTGGCGTTTTAGGGTGTGATCACGATTAACTTTTCCGCGACCTGTTCGCTCAAGACAGTCGTACGACCCTCGACTTTGACGGTGGTTGTTGCTGCAAAAGGTGCATGTTCAACCACCTGACCAACAGCAGAAAGATTCAAACCCGAGTCGGTTAAAAAACGCAGAAATTCGCTCGACTGCTCGAGAACCCGCACAAGCCGAAATGAATTGCCAACGGGCCATTCAGTCAAAGCTTTACCGGACGCTGCTTCAACGGTCCCGTCACTTTTTGGGATGGGATCACCATGCGGATCAGTCTGCGGATGGCCCAGGTAATCGTCAATTCGGTCAACCAGACGGTCGCTCACCGCATGCTCCATATGCTCTGCCTCCTCGTGCACCTCATCCCACGACAACTCGAGCGTATGGGCCAGAAAAAGTTCAATCAAACGATGTCTTCGGAGCACCCGGAGCGCAAGTTTTTTGCCACTCGATGTCAAACGAACACCTTCGTAGGGAGCATATTCAACCAACTCCGCATCGCGAAGTGTTTTCAGCATGGCAGTCACGCTACCGGGAGACACCGCCAATTGCTGGGCGACAGCCCCGGTTGCCACCACCTCATTCGGGATGTGGCCGCCTAATTGGTAAATGGCTTTGACGTAATTCTCCGTTGTCAAACTAGGCATGAGCTAAATATCCTCTAGGTTGCAAAACCCGCAAGTTCAGCTGCACGACGTACCCGATTGATGCCAATGATGTACGCCGCCGTTCGCAACGAGACATTTGCCTGCTGCGACATTTGCCAAACATCTTCGAAAGCCTGCGTCATGGTGTGATCCAATTCCTGACGCACCCGGTCGAGCGTCCAGCGATAATGCTGGCGATTCTGGACCCATTCAAAATAACTCACCGTCACACCACCCGCATTGGCAAGGATATCAGGCAACACGGTGACACCTCGTTCCGCGAGAATTTTATCCGCAGCGGGATAGACCGGGCCATTGGCGGCCTCGATAATTACCCGCGCCTTGATTTGCTCCACATTCTCAGCGGTGATCACGCCTCCCAACGCGGCCGGGATGAGCACCTCTACATCGTCCAAGTACAACAAGGCATCAATCGGCAAGTGCTCACATTCGGTGTACCCCTCCAGCAACCCGGTGGGGTGTTCAATCTTGTGATGCAGAATCGCAGCGATATCCAGTCCATCCGGGTGATAATAAGTCCCGGTGATATCACTGACGGCAACGATAGGAAACTCTGATTCATAAAGGTACTTGGCCGCGTGAGTACCAACGTTGCCAAAACCCTGAATGGCTATTCGGGTGTTGGTTGGTTCAAAACCCAGCCGCTTTGACAACTTGAATGTCAGGGAACCGACTCCACGCCCGGTCGCTTCCTCACGACCTTTGGCTCCATACTCCTCCACTGGTTTTCCTGTAATCACCGATGGGTTGAAGCCGTGATATTTTTCCCACTGATTACGGAACCAGGCCATCACTCGATGATCGGTCCCCATGTCCGGCGCCGGTATATCCGTATCAGGGCCAACAATATCGTGGATTTGGTCCACGAAAGCACGCGTCAACCGTTCCACTTCACGTTGGCTAAGTTGTGAAGGGTCAACGCCTATACCACCTTTGGCTCCACCATAGGGAAGATTGACAACAGCCGTTTTCCAGGTCATCAAACTGGCAAGTGCTCGCACCTCATCCAGATCAACCTCGGGGTGATATCGCAAACCACCTTTCATTGGACCACGGTAATTATCGTGCTGAACGCGGAATCCCACGTAATTGGCCAATTGCCCGTCATCGCGTTCAATCGTCACCTGAACCTGAACCTCGCGGTGCGGCATCAACAGTGCTTCACGCAGTCGTTCGTCGATTTCAAGGTGCTCAGCGGCAACGTCAAAGAATTGCTGGATTGCTTCAAAGGCTCGCATTGGTATTCCCAAAAGCCACAAGGTTCTAAAAACGAGAGGATAACACGCAGGTGCTCAATCACGCACCAGTCGGATTTAATTTTTACTGTTACCGGCATCCAGAAAGAGACGATCCCACCAGCCAGTGGCAGGGTTCCTGCATTCTTTCCAGACCCGAATCTCCATCCGAAAAATCAGGCAGATCTGCGTTGAAAGAAGTCAGTGTGGGCTGATGCCAGAGCGATCCAAGAATTGATTTCGGAGTGTTGAGGACACTTACTGCCCCATTTACCAGCGACTTCTTTGATTTCACGATACAAAGATGCTCGCGGAGCCAATGAAATGGACTCAGCAGTGGTATACCCAGCAGCTACCAGCAACTTGGCAGCCTGGTCCCCCAAACCTTTCACGTTCACCATCAAAGAAGCCTGACCTCGCAACTGCGTGATGACCTGAACTGTCACATGTTCCAACTGCATTCTCTCCGCGAGATCCACGGGCGGGCAATGAAGTAGATCAGCGACGCTGTCGATGCCAATTTCGACCAAGCGGGATGCAACGCGGGAACCGAGGAAAGCAGCAGCGGAAACTGAATCTGTCGCACAGAGCGGTTGCACGGATTCCGGGGAGTCCGCACCCTCACCAACCGCTTCTCCAGCAACTTGTTGCCTGCCACGCGTCCGCTTCACTGTAACCTTGGTCTCTGCGTGAGAAGTCGGCGGCTGCCATTGCTTTTCAGATTGATAGATACCAGCAACTCGGTGCACAATATCGACCTCATCAGGAATCTGATGAACCAACTTGCCGTCATGTGCATACTCTTCGATCATCGAGACGATCTCTCTTTGTTCTCGACGATCAGCCCACTGTCGTTGCACCAAGCCGACAGGGCCGCGAACCGTTGCCGTGAGCACGGCAGGTGCAATCAACTGAACTGGAATCTTCTTGCCCCGGTCATGCTCCGCCTCATCAGCTGCCCTTTCTAAAACCCGAGCCCAACCGGTGATTGCCAAACCGAATAATTCAGCCAGTGAATTTTTTGCCTGCAAACTCAAGCCCGCTGGCGGGTTCTCCACAGCACTCATGAGGTCGTACTGGTCCAATAACATGCTGCATTTTCGATTCGCAAATCGCGATCCATGCAACATCGATTCCCCCAACCAACTGACTTGATTGGACAGCTGGAAAACCACTTCCATCTCACTTTCACGCCAGATTTTGTGGATCTGAGAGTACGCCCGATAAATGCTCTGTTCAATCGGTCGGTGAAGAACTTTTTCGAGGTCCGAATGCTCGGTATGCAAGGGCTGCAAGGGGTCAGTGAAATAGTGGCTTAGAACGCCAGCAGCATGAGCAGCATCCGAAAAACGATTGGTCCTCAAATAACGCTGCAGCCTGTCGTACCACTTGTGCGCCATTCGCGGTGCACCACCCCAATAACCGTCCCGGACATGGATCACGTGATTCTGGAAGTCACGAAAACGTGTGTCAGGATCCGTGGCACCAATCAGATAACGTTTGTGATGCCGCAGCAATACCCTCACCAGTCGCTTCCCCGCGGAGGTCTGGACAAGCGGCAGGGCATCTAACGCAAAATAGTGATGCGTGCTGCCACAATGCAGGCTTTGTAGGATCGACAGCAGTGAGTTTTGCAAAAACATGATCGATGGCTACTGCTTCCCTGCGGCTGAGACGTACTCGATCGGTAGAAGGAAAATGTCCTTCAGATAGTGGCAGTTTGCCTATCAAAGCAAAATAAAAGCAAGATGAATTATTGCGGCACAAACCACCAGCAAACCGTTCCTGGCATGACCTGCGTGTGTGTTCGACGCGTCATCTACCTTGGCTTTTGACGTACGATTCTACGCGTCGCTGACACTAATTCAGGAATTTCAGCAGGGCGTGGATCAGGTGCAATCTGCGTGAAGTAGTCTTCATCAATTCCGAGCATCTGTCTGCGTTCCTGTGAAATTTCCGGGTCCATATCGAGGAAGGTCCCGGAAAATTCAAAGTCGCGATCCCAGAGAACAGCGTCAGCCAAGTAGTCGATCACCCGTTCCCACTGTTGCATGTCTCCAGAAGCTTCCAGCGGCAATTCCTGCAGGTACTCAAAGTCCCCCTCCGATATCGCCACCGAATGAAACGCGGATGCGACAAGATGGCGCCAACCAGGACGTTCGACCCATCTGGCATGTTCCGTTGGTTGTGGAAAACCAACCTCGATCGCAACATGATCACGTACATCCATAAAGATTGCAGCGATAGTCGCCTCAAGCGGAGCCGAAAGCCGCGGTGCGTCACCCCTGTCGGTGAGCAGGTGTGTTGCCACGTCATGCAATAATGCAATCCGCTGCGAAGGAGTGAGTTGATCGAAGAGCGAGATCCCTGATTCGCAAATAACGCCTCCCGCAGGCTCATCGTCGACATGCAAAGAGAGCACATCCACCATGGTATCAATGGCTTCCCGCACTAACGTTGCTTCATCACCTTGTAATGTTCGATCTCCACGACTCGTGTGCCACATTGCAACGTGTCCCCCCCTGCCGTCCATGTCTCTTCTGCAAGTTCAATGTCCGTTCTGCAGATGCACTTTGCAGAAGCAAGACGTAATCACACCCTGTGAGCGGGCTATGATAACCAAGACAGGTCCGAAGTTGACGATGGAAACAGATTTTTGACGAGTTTAAAGCAACCTCGTTAACTGCGTGGACCGCATCAACTAATGGCGCCCAGAAACAGTCGTACCAGCAAAAGCATCATCATTTTCTCGCCGAACGGGCCGCACACGCGGGCGACGCCGTGGCGACTCTCCCGAATCAACCTGATTGAAATGAACATCCATTTGCGGAAACGGTATCGAAATTCCGGCTGAATCCAGATGCTGCTTCACT
>PKCN01000323.1 GCA_002862205.1 Planctomycetaceae bacterium
CTTGCTCTGCAAACATAAATCCGGTCTGCAAATCGCCGCGCGGTCAACTGCGGACAACATGCCTACCGCAACCTGACACCTGTTTTCGGAATACTCCCTGTCAGCAAGACGATTCGACCCACAAGCAGCACAGGTCATTTTGAAACGTTGTTGCAATGGATACGATGTCTTATGCGAGAGCGGCGATCCAGGCATGCCGATTGACGTCAGTCATGGACAGACTTTTTTGCCCTCATCTTGGAACTCCATACTGGAATTTAAAAAGTGACAAGGTCATCCAAGCTGTTGTTCTTTTGCCTACTCGTGCTTCTTGGCCCGATGACACTCGCACAAGACTTCAAGCGTCTTCCTCCAGAAGGTAAAAGCATTGACACAACCGTGCGTGCGGGATTGGAGCGTCGAGTTTCGGATATCCAGGGCAGGGTCAACGTTGTTGCCAAGACAAGTCAGGATACACAGGACTGGCTGCCCGATGTCGAAGTACTGATTCGTGCCGTGCGTCTCGCGCTGACTCAAAATCTGTTCTATCGTGAATCGGAAACAGAAATCGCGGGCAAACTTCTGGATGAGAGCGAAAGGCGATTGAAAGCAGTGCAGCAAGGAGATCGCCAACTGAAACTCCTGGGTTTCTCGAAAGACAATCTGGATAAAACCCAATTGCTGGTTGGTGGCTTTCGATCGAACATTGACAACTCGATCCAGCCTTATGGATTGGTCATACCCGTTGGCTATGCAGGGACAAACATTCCCCACCGCACTGATATCTGGTTACATGGTCGTGGCGATACCAAAACCGAAATCCCGTTTCTTCATGAACGCATGACGAGGCCTGGTCGCTACACACCCCAAAACACAATCGTCTTGCATCCTTTTGGAAGACACTGCAACGCCTTCAAATTTGCCGGAGAAACCGATGTTTATGAAGCACTGGCTCATCTCGGAACAATTGCGGCGATCGACCAGCAGCGCGTCTCGATTCGTGGATTCTCAATGGGCGGGGCAGGCTGCTGGCATTTTGCAGTCCACAACCCGGGCCGCTGGTACGCGGCAAATCCAGGAGCAGGATTCGTGGACACCATTGTGTACCAGGGTTGGGCTGAACAGACACCCTACCCCATCAATGCAGTACGTCAGCAACTAATGAATTGGTACGACGTGCTGCCGTGGGTGAACAACCTCGTCAACACACGTACGATTCCTTACAGCGGTGAAAAGGATAAACAGAAACAGGCGGCGGACCGGGTGATTGCTAAAACCAACTCATTGGGAATCAAAATCCCCTATATCATCGGCAAGAATATGGGGCACAGAATCGATGACAGGTCATCAACGGTCATCGAAGCAACATTGGCCGACTGGGCAAAGCATCCCAGCGAGTTACCAAAAACTAAAATTGACTTCACAACCTATACGTTGCGTTATAACAAAATCGACTGGCTTACAATCAGCGGATTGGAATCACACTGGAGGAAGAGTCGGATTCAGGGACAAATTCAAGAAGACGGCTCCTTGGTCATCAAAACCAGCGGCATCACCCGATTCGAAGTGGATTTCCGAGCATCGGCGTGGCCCCAAACAGACGAAACGGTTAAAGCCCAGATCGACGGGCAAGTCTTTCACTTGGATGATTGGAGTGAGGCACCTGGAGTGCAATGCGAATTTTCAAAGGGAGACACTTGGAAGGTCGTCGAAAAAATCGACTCCGAACTGAGAAAACGCCCGGGCCTCCAGGGACCGATTGACGATGCTTTCTGTGGAAAATTCCTCTTTGTTGCTCCCAGTCGTCCAGCCCGGCATGGAACAACACAACGCTGGATCCAAGATGAATTCGAATACGCCAAAGAACGCTGGAGTCGCTTGATGCGGGGAAACGTCAATGTCATCCTTGATACGCAACTCACCGAAGAACAAATCAAGAACAACCACTTGATATGTTTTGGCGATTTCCACAGCAACCAGTATCTGCGAAGCGTTGCTGACCGCTTACCCATTCGCTGGACCAAAGAGAGTCTCGCGGTAGGCACCCAGGAATTTGAATCTGATAAGTGCATCCCGGCGTTCTGCTTTCCCAACCCACGCAACCCGGAACGCTACGTTGTCGTGAACAGCGGTATGACTTACCGGGAATTCTCGAATGTCAGCAATTCCCGCCAGATCCCCATGCTGCCAGACTGGGCCATCCTTGGTATCGATTCACAAGACGACGGAATTTTTGCGGGCAAAGTGATCGCACAAGGATTCTTTGACGAACGCTGGTCGCTACCCGGCAGCCAACCAGAACCCAAACGTCAATAAAAATTGACGCTCGCTTGTCGAATGGCCATCCACCACGAAGCATTTCTTTAACGCCGCGCGATCCGTTTCGCGATTGCCTCGCGTGATAACGGCATGATCTCTGCTGCTCCTCCAGGATTGAACAACAGGTCATCTCGGCTTGGCTTCGTATCCGTATTGTCGTACTGAACCAGATAGGCACCAATCTGCACGCCACCCTCTTCGTAAACCGGTGGCCAGAATTCTTCTCCACGAATCGCCAACGTCTTTGCCAACAGTCGGGTTGCCCGACCGGAAAATCCACTGAGCACCATATCCAATCGGCCCAGCGCTTCACGAAAGAGATAGAAAACGAGAGCTGTATCTTTATTTTCGCCACCAGCGTAGGACCATGTCCCGTCATCGTTCTCGTAATAGAACCCAGGATCGGGAGCATCTTCATTCTTACTGAGTCGCAACCCGGCAGAAGCACCGCCTGGCTGTGGATCACTATCCCGGTACCGCAAAAAGAACGGACATGACCGTGCTGATACATCATCCACATCATCCTCCGTCACAAACGGAGTGCAGCCGAATGCATCAGCGAACAGAAGTTCGACCACCGGATTACTCTTGACACTTCCAATGCACACCATTCCACGATCACCCTGCGCATCGACAAAGCCATCGAAAACTTCAGTTGCTCTGCCGCGGGCATCCTCCAGAGAAACTTCACCGGGACTCCAAACCAGCGATTGTTGAATCCGGTCTGGCATCGGAACCACCAATTTTTTCCCATCATCATCATCGGATGAACCCTGATGCTTTGCCGCTCCACCCAAAGTTGAAACACCGTTCAGCAGTTCACCGAACAGGACTGCATCACTGGCAACCACAGTCGCGCTATCCGGAGACTGGGTTGCCGGATTTTCACGAACTCCGAGTACGATTTCTATTTCACCCCGGCGAGCCAACAACTCCCAAAAGTTCTCAGCGTTGACTGCAAACAACGCTCCTGGCAACTGATCCGCGTTGGCATACCCGTGATCGATCAAATAGTCACAGATACGTGACAAAGCATCCAGCGGGATATATTTGGCTTCATTTTTGAGCAGCGAAGCGACCTGATGGCGATCCAAACCAGTGTGTTCGACGATCGATTTAATCGTGCCCGGACGTTTCCGGCGATCAGGGGTGTGCCCGAGCAGTTCGGCCAAGCGGAATGCATATCTCATGGATAATATCGATTGCGAGGATAAGGTTGAAGTTACTGGGAGTGTATCACGGCTGGTAACCCACTGTGGGGCCAATCACCACACTGTCACCGGTAATCACGGACAAAATGAACATCCAAAGGTCATTTAGGCCACATTAACCAGTGGAATCATAATTGTGAATCCTTTCAATTCCCCCGCTCGACAACGCCGCATAAATTGCCCTTGGACTCAGACAACGGTGCAAACCGAGTTTGTTTCAGGAATAAAGGCAAGAGTGAAAAGGTGTCAGTTCGACTGAGCCTATAATAGGAAGTTCAGGTTCCCTTCGTTTCTCTGGCAGTCAGCCATGGCCACACTTGCCCCTCCACCGCCGGCACCGTCCTCATCAGACTCTGGTGCTAAAACTGCACCTGCACCCCATGGTGCCGATCAGCTGATCAATGAACGCATCGAAGACGCTCGTCGATCCCTTTGGTGGGCGGAGTTGATACGTGCAAGCCTGAAACTCACGATCACGTCAATCCTCGCCCTGTTCGTGTGGCTTGTGTTCGACCAATGGATCTACTCACCCAATGTTCCAGTGCGTTGCGTCGTCTTCCTTGCCTTGGTTGGTTCGGCAATTTGGTATGTCAAAAGCCGCGTGGTTCCACTTTTCGGCAGCACAGTGTGTCCTGAATATGCCGCACGGGCACTCGAAAAAAACCTTCCTGAACTGCGCCATTCTTTGACCAGTTATGTCACGCTGCGACAGAACAATCGGAAAAATGACTTGCAAGACCGTGTGGTACGATCGATGGGTTCGATCACCGCCGGACGACTGAAGCACTTCGATGAGATTCCCGAAGAAGCGGTTGGAAACTTTCGTTGGTGGATCGCCACTTCCGCAGCATTCGCAATCCTGCTTGGATACTCCGTCACCTCGCAAAAGAATGCATGGCAGTCGGTTCAAAGACTTGCCGCTCCAATGGCGGCAATTGCACCTGCCCGCCGTGTGACAATCACGGATATTCGACCCGGTGATATTGAAGCAGTTGCAGGTCGCGAAGTCGAAATTTCGGCGACAGTCAGGCAACTCAGAACTGAGGAGTCGGTCATATGCCTATGGGATTTACCATCGGGTCGCGAAACATTGGAACTTGCCCACGATCCCGACTCGAATCGCTTCCGTGCCAACCTGGCCCTGCCACACTCAGCAAGTGGTGTCGTACCGTACACCATCACCGCGGGTGACGCGACGGAAGGACCTTTTCATTTGCGAGTACAGGATTTGCCAGTGGTCGCGATTGGATCGATCCAGTATCAGCCACCGAAGTACACCGGCGAAGCCCCGCACACCAGCAGCAGCGGAAGTATCACCGGACTCGCAGGAACGCAAGTACGAATCTTGGCAACCACAAACCGGGCAGTAGCCGAAGCAAAAATAGAATTCAATCCACGAGTTCGCGGTGATCGAATACAGGCAACTGCCGGCACCAAAGGACTGGTAATCAGCGAGGATGGAACAACCCTCAGCTTCGACTTTACTCTGCGCACAGCAGCCGGACGATCCGCAGCCGTTGAACAAGACAGTTATCGCATTTCCGTGCAAGATTCAGCGGGACAGGAAAATTCTGAGCCCATCATCTATCCGATTCGTGTCATCTCCGATTTGCCACCGGAAGTCTCGATCACAATGCCATCCCAGTCTCCAAAAGACGTGCCCGTTGATGCGCAGCAAGTCATCGAAGTGCATGCCTCGGATCCAGATTTTGGACTCAAGGATGTGCATTTGGAAATACGATCAGGCGGCGATCTGATCGCGGAGCCTGTACTTTGGAATAACCCCGCTGGGGAAAAAGGAAATCAGGTCTCCGAGTATCGCTTTCGGCCTGCCGAACATGATCTGCCAATCGGATCCAAGGTTCAGATCACGGCAAGAGCAACTGACAACCGCGAAAGTAACGAAACGGTCAAGTTGGAACCCAACGTCAGCCACAGTGATCCAATCGAAATCAAAATCACTGCCGCATCAACACTCCCCAAACCAGACGATCCAAATGCTGGCGGCCTCTCTGAACCTGATGAACGACCCGCGAGTGACCATCAGGACTCCGATCAAAAAAGTAACGAAGGATCAAGCGAGAACCAAGGCGATCAACAGCAAAGTGGTGGTGGCTCAGGAGGCTCCGGAGGCACGGATTCCCAAAGCGGCAATCAGCAGGGCGGCGATTCAACGTCCGAAGGAGGTAACTCGAAAGGAGAGCAGGCATCCGATCAACAAGGTGATCAGAGTGGAAGCGGACAGCAATCCGGAGATAAGGAAGGAGAAAAAGGAGATAGTGAAACGTCGACAGGGAGTGATAACTCCGACATGAGTGGAAATGAAAGTACGGGCGACGAAAATTCCGGGAACGACAATCCCAACCGAGGTAGTCAGTCGGAAAATCAGGTTGAGCAACCCGAGAACTCCCAAAACGCCGCGAATGGATCGGATTCAAGTGAAGGAAGCCAAAGTCAAAACAGCGGAAATCCTCAGGGTGAACAAAACACAAAGCAAGGTAACCAATCAGGCGAATCCACCGATCAACAGGCAGGTGACCAGTCTGCGTCTAGCCAGAATGGTGGCAATGAACAACAGAACAAGCAGAGTCCGGAACATGATGGGGAAGCATTCGAACGAATACGGGACTATCTAGAAGAAAAAAACAAGCAACAGCAGGACAATAACCAAAACTCAGGTGACCAGAACTCAGGTAATCAAGAATCAGGTAACCAAGAATCAGGCAACCAAAACTCCGGTAACCAAAACTCCGGTAACCAAAACTCCGGTAACCAAAACTCCGGTAACCAAAACTCCGGTAACCAAAACTCCGGTAACCAAGAGTCAGGTAACCAAGAGTCAGGTAACCAAGAGTCAGGTAACCAAGAGTCAGGTAACCAAGAGTCAGGTAACCAAGAGTCA
>PKCN01000363.1 GCA_002862205.1 Planctomycetaceae bacterium
GTTCCCTGAAGATGCTTGTTGTAATCGATGAATTCACACGTGAGTGCCTCGCTCTGGAGGTTGGTCGCAAATTTATAGGCGATAATCTCGTCGAAGTTCTGATAGACCTATTTGCGATCCGCGGCGTTCCAAGTTCATTCGTAGCGACAATGGACCAGAGTTTATCTCGCGGCGTGTCCGTAACGTCTTGGAGTCGATCGATGTGGGCACGTTCTACATCGAACCTGGCAGTCCTTGGCAGAACGGCTTTGTTGAGAGTTTCAACAGCCGCTTCCGCGATGAGTGCCTGAGCTGTGAAGAGTTTGCGACGGTGCAGGAAGCACGTGTCGTCATTGAGCACTGGAGGCAGACCTACAACCACCGCCGGCCTCACGGTTCGCTTGGTGGCCTTACCCCCGCCGCTTTCGCCTCGCGGTGAGCCGCTTCAACTCCAGTCGCTGCACTCCTTACGTCGAATCGGCACATCGAACCAGAACCAATTACCCAACCCATTCCTTCATAAGCGTGTATCTGAGTATTGGTTCATTCCACCACACCTGAGGGGCGTGGTTGGCCTTGTCGGGCGTTCATGCGAAAACGATTCAAAGCATCATGCGGCACAAGGATGTGAAGCTGACTCTCGAAACTTACGGGTAGTCTGTTCCATCGATAGAACGTGAGGCACTTGACAAGTTGGGGCAGCTTACCGCTTAATCATGTGACGAAGTGATGGCTTCGGGAAATCCTGCATGGGCTCGTGTTGGAGGATTTTGAATGTATTCATCGGATGCATGGATGCAGAAATATCCCCTATCTATCCCCGTAACGGCTTTTTGTGACTTCACCATCTCGCTCACAAAGTGAAAACACCGTAAATTACGCACCTCGGGGCTGTAGCTCAGTTGGTTAGAGCTGGGGACTCATAATCCCTAGGTCGCGGGTTCAAGTC
Organism: Planctomycetaceae bacterium; assembly: GCA_002862205.1. Lineage (GTDB taxonomy): Bacteria > Planctomycetota > Planctomycetia > Pirellulales > Pirellulaceae > Rubripirellula. Next base: position 929 of record PKCN01000363.1, read on the forward strand.
CTGCCAGCCCTACTTATTTACTACACCCGCTTGGTATCGGATTGCACCGATACGGCGGGTTGGTTCAAGTCAGTCTCAGTTCAAGTCAGTCTCAGTTCAAGTCAGTCTCAGTTCAAGTCAGTCTCAGTTCAAGTCAGTCTCAGTTCAAGTCAGTCTCAGGAATCGCAGTTTGGCAGCGATTCAAAAGAGTGATTCCAAAGAGCGATTCAACCAGCCCGCTCGGTGGCACATTTTTCTCGCCCGCGCGTTCTGAAGCCCAAGGGTCACGGCAACCAGGATTTGGTTGAGGGCATCGCGACCCTCGTCCTTGCCACGATTTTCAACATGACCCGGGTTATTCTTTGCTTTGGTTTCGCAACCGGCAGGCCAGTGGGTTGTCAAAAATCAATTTGCAACGGACGGTTGATAGGGAGCCCAACGTAGACGTGCTTGATATCGCTTCACGTAAAACAGGCACTGTTCCTGTGACGATCTTGGAGCCATCGTGAGGACTGTCAAGGCAACTTCAGTCGCTCTGTCAAAATCACCCGCGCTGGCATGGGCAGCTGCCAGAGTGTCGAGTATTCGCCAGTTTCGATTCTTCGTGATTTCGGCTGCTATTTTAGCAAACTCCAACGCTCTTACGTGATCGTGGAACTTTGGGTCCGGGCATGAGACCAACAAGTACGCGTGATTGTTGTAGCCCCATGGAAACTGGGGATCGGCTGCGATTGCGTCTTCGTACGCTTCGATGGCCTCTTCGTAATCTCCACGATCGTGACACCGTTGACCCTCGTCATAGGAATCAATCGCTTTTGAGAGTGACGCATCTCCAAGTTCCGCCTTGATTTCTCCCAGCAGAACCCACGCTGAATTTTGCAGGCCAGGATCGTTCTCGACCGAGGCTTCTAGCCATTTGACCGCTTCAAACTTGTCCTTGGCGATGCCGTTGCCGAGGTTATAGCAGACACCAAGATAGTACTGGGCATCAGCATCTTGCTGATCCGCAGCCCGCCGATACCATTTGACTGCCTCGGTATTGTCTTCGACGACACCTTCGCCGAGCTCATACATTAGCCCCAAGTTGACCTGTGAACTCACGTGGTCTTGCTCGGCGGCCAGACGGAACCACCTGACCGCTTCAACATTATCCTCGGTCACACCGTTGCCTTCGTCATAGCTCAAACCAAGAAAGTACTGGGCCGTGGCATTTTGTTGCTCCGCCGCCTGCCGGTACCATTTGACTGCCTCGGCACTGTTTTCTGGAATACCGTCACCAAGGTCATACATCAATCCCAAGTTGATTTGAGCTTCTTGATGTCCTTGTTCGCCAGCCAAACGGTACCAGTTGGCGGCTTCAATTTTATTACTGGTTACTCCGTAGCCATTGTCGTAACACAAGCCAAGAAAGAACTGAGCGACAGGGTTCTGCTGCTCCGCAGCTTTTCGGAACCAGGGGATCGCTTTTTCGGTGTCCTCGGGTATCCCATCACCGGAGTAATACAAGAATCCAACGTTGACCTGGGCATCTGCATTTCCCTGGTCAGCGGCCAGTTGATACCACTTCAATGCTTTGGTTTTATCCTTGATCACTCCATGTCCACTGGAATACATGACCCCCAGATTCAACTGAGCAGCTGCCAATTCCTGTTCAGCAGCGGCCTCAAAACACTTCAAGGCTTTTGCGTAGTTCTGGGGGACTCCATCACCTCTCGCATGCATCAGTCCTAGTGCTAACTGAACTTCAGCGTCGGTGCTGTCCAACGGAGCGTCATCTTGGTCTGTTTGGCTTGGCCGTTCCGGTTGACTTCCCAAGTCCGGTTGACTTGGCCGTTCCGGTTGACTTGCCTGTTTTGACTCGGGGGCGGTTTGGTTCAGAAGCCGGATGCCGATGAAGCAAACCACAACAAACAGAAGAGAGACAACACATCCAACAGCAATCAAAATCGCTGTTTGCTTTTGGTTGTTAGCCGTGTGTCGGGACTGGAAAGTTGGAGATTGCGTTAAATGCGGCTGGACTATCTCTGGTGCAACAGGAGTGAGCGGCGCAGGTTGCGGGACGGCAGCGAAGCTCTCGGGTTCGATTCTGGGCGAGCCGGGTAATGGTGGGATGGACGATGGTTTTGGCGGTGTAGGGTCACGTGTAGTTTGATTCTTGGAATGGAGGCTATCCCACACCTTTGCCATAGGCTCGAAGGGCCCGTCAGCGCTGGTCGCAATCGGCGTGGTGGGAGAAACTTTTTTGTCTTTGGAAAATTGAAGGATCTGCTCAGGGCTGAAGGGACCCATCGTTCGCTGACCAATTTTCAGAAAAAACTGCATTGTTATCCCGTTTGGGCAAGAATTCGTGCTGACAAATGAGGGAGCTCGAGTTGTCTCGATTGAGCACTTTAACATCCCAGTCTATTTATCGCCGCAGTGTGACACCATGTAGTCAGTTCAGGTATCTACGGTGTTTAGCCAGCATCATCCCAAGCTGCCTCAAAATAGTCGACTCGTGTTGATAACTGGCGTGTTTCAGTTGTCACCCGAAGATCCATTGCCAATCCTTCCGAGCGAGGCGACTGATGGCAAGTGTGCCGCACTATGAGATCTCTGCACTATGAGATCTCTGCACTATGAGATCTCTGCACTATGAGATCTTAGTTCAGGTCCGATGAAGCTTGGCAGAGATTGTGTGATCAGAAATCCGCGACAGTGAAGAAGATATGACAGCGGCTGAAAAGCAGGAATGATCGATTTCCTGTGCTTTACAGCGGTTGTAATTCGAGCTTGAGTGCTTTTTGTCGGCAACCAAGTCGCTTTCATTCATTCGGCTCCCGTTACCACAGTCGAGATGCCAGAGTGACATGTTCAAGGCCTATGAACTCTGTTTTTTAACCGGGGACTGTAACTGCACGAGTGATGTTGGCTCATTCGCGACGGAACGTCGCAGATTGCGAGGTTGCTATGCAGACCAGCAGGCATCACTGCTTTGGTTTTTTCTGGTGCCAAACACGCAGCGTTTGTTGTCTCGTGTGACACTTCGCTCACCCTGCAAACTCTTTCATGCCAACCCACCAGTCAACCTTGCAGTCGGAACAAGCGTGGCTCGATTGAATGTCAGGCAAGATGGTGGGTGATATCAATTCCGAATCGACATTGATGGCCCATTCAAAATTGTATTCAAAGTCGATGGATTCGACTCGAGCCTGCTTCACGGTAGGGTCTTCGACATCAATCGCGCTGTCGAGAAAGAGCAACACGACCGCTTTCTCCTTGCTGAATCCGACGTTGAGCAGCAGGCGATATGCAGATTCTTGCCAACTCCCCCAATCGGATGTGACACCAGCTTCACGAATTGTCCAGACAGGTTTTTGAGGGGCATCTGCATCTCGGATGGACGTAACGTTTGTGACCACTGACAAGGTAGCATTTGCTTGTGACGTAGCATCAGACAGCGGTGCGGTAGCGGCAAGCGAGACAAGTGCTTTGATCGGGACTTTCCAGTACGGGGTAGTCGTTGGAACGGAGTCGGTTGACTCACTCCGAATATCGAAGAATCGGCCCCTCATCATTCCACAAGAAAATTCAAATAATTTGTTGTTTGACGCATGAATTCGACTCACCTGAATGTCGGCGTGATCGCCGCTTTTGCGTCGCTGGCGAACGGATGAGAAGTGGGAAAGCAACTTGCTTTTTCGTGAATTCCAGACTATTTGTGGTCTTTTTGAATGGTTCTGTGGTTCAATCCTGAATGTGGTGTTGTTCGAAGCAAGCCTTGTCCCGACTGATCAGAGTATTTTCATGCGACCGAATCATCTCTTCCGATCCTCTCTTGCCATTGCCATCGCATGCTCGTTGATTGCTGTTCAGGTCTGGGGTGAAGATCATCTGTTGACTATCGGCGGCGGTTATTCGCCGTCAGGCAATCAGGCCTCATTGGAGCGGAATGTCTTGTTCTATCAGCGATTGTTGGAAGAACAGGGGATGGGGCAGTTGCAGCACGATATCTATTTTGCTGATGGAGATGCCAAGGGCGCGGATTTGCAAGTGATGGATCGGGCTTCGGTGCCCAAGGCGAATCGCTTGATGGCCGAGTTTTTTGGGTCTGAAGAAAATCTTGGGCTCACCTATCGCAACCACCAGGTTCCAGAAGTCCAAGGCCAGACAAGTCCGGGCAATATCCGCGATTGGTTCAAGACAAAAGGGAAAAATCTCAAAAGAGGGGATCGGCTGCTGATTTATGTCACGGCTCACGGAAACCGCAGCGGCAATCGTCGTAACGAACACGATACCACCATCGCGATGTGGAATAACAAGTCAATCAAAATGACCGAATTGGTCAAAATGCTGGATCAGTTGCCAGATGGTGTGGAAGTGGTCACTGTCATGGTCCAGTGTCACGCCGGTGGTTTTGCCCGCTTCATGTTCGATGGTGGCGATCCTGATCGGGGTCTGGCCAAGCAACGGCGGATCGGTTTTTTTGCCACGGTGCACGATCGTCCAGCTGCAGGCTGTACGCCCGAAATCGATGAAGCCAGCTACGTGGAATACAGTTCTTTTTTCTGGGCAGCGATTGGGGGACGTGACCGAAGTGGAAAGGTGATCTCGATCGCGGACTATGATGGTAATGGCGTTGTGTCGTTCGATGAGGCTCACGCCTATGTCATCTTGACCGCTGATACAATCGACCTGCCCATCAAGACGTCGGGTGAATTCTTGGCAGTCAAAAGCAAGTTCAGTGACGGGGATGATGGCTTGCTAGCCAACGATGTCGCCTACCCACAGATTCTGGAGCTGGCGACTGCTTCGCAGAAAGCAATTTTAGAGGGGTTGTCCGAACAACTGGAATTGTCGGGAGACAATCGTATCGTTGATGCGTGGAAAGCAACCCAGACGCGTCGCGGGTCGGGACGCAACCGTCAGCCAGCGTCTCGCGGTCAGGACAAAAGTCGGGAAGTGGGGCGAGAGATTGCTTCGGATCTGAAACGACGTTGGCCTGCCTTGGCAAATGTACTCAATCCGCTTGCCATTGAATTGATCACGAATCGAAGCCATGAACTGGTCGCTGCGATTGAAGAACACCCCAAGTATGAACGCTACCGGGAACTGAAGGTGGAGGCTAAATCTACCCTCAGTGAACAGAAGCGAAAAGTCAAGTTTGATCGTTTCCTGCGTACCGCCGACAATGTCATCATGGCCGAGAATCTCAAACGAATGGACGATAAGACAGCGTTTGAGCAGTTTCAGGCTTTGGTGCAATCCGAGGGCCGAACTCTCAAAGAAGTTCACTAGAGAAACGCATTGGAAAAGCACAGTGAGTTCACAGCGGGTTCAATGTGAGTTCACAGCGGGGAACCGCTCTTGCCGGCAGTGGACATGTTATCGGCATGTCGCAAGCCAGAGGACTCTTCTCATGACTCTGGAAA
>PKCN01000105.1 GCA_002862205.1 Planctomycetaceae bacterium
TGTCGATTGACGTTGCCGGATGTTTTGCTGCCCACATCGCATCGCCCGTAATGGCCAAAATCGAGTATCATGAGCCGTATTCTGGCCGAAGATATCAAGCCCAGTTGTGTTCAGGACCATTCAAGGAAATCGAGTACGCGATGAATTTCAATCACGCACCTCAACGTGATGTGAGGCGAGTCTGGTTACAACGCAACAAGGGGTATCGTTCTCTGTTTACGTTGCTGCTGATTTTTGGAGTCGTGACCAGTAGTGATGCTGCCGATGGAAAACGTTCTCCCAATATCATCTACATCATGACGGATGACCTCGGGTACGGTGATTTGGGCTGTTATGGACAGCAGGTCGTGAAGACACCGAATTTGGACAAAATGGCTGCGGAGGGAATGCGTTTCACAGATCACTATTCGGGACACACGGTTTGTCGCCCCTCCCGGTTGGTACTTTGGACAGGTCAACATGTTGGACACACCGGATTGACGGGAAATCGCCCACGATCATTGTCGGGCATGGAACGCACGGTGGCTCAACGACTGAAACAGGCGGGATACGCTACCGGTGGTGTTGGAAAGTGGGCGCTGGGCAATGTGAACGATCCCAGCGAAATCAATAATGCTGGTCATCCCAACAACAACGGATTCGACTACTGGTTTGGATATTTGAATCAGAGCAACGCACACAATTTCTATCCACCGTTTCTGTGGGAGAATCGAACCCAGGTGAAGTTGCCGGGGAATGTAATTGGCGACTTTCCAAATGGGCGCGGACGTGTGGCATCCGTCAAGACGACCTATTCACATGACAGAATGACTGAAGCCGCCTTGGGATTCATCCGTGAAAATCGGGAGAAGCCGTTTCTGTTGCATGTCCATTGGACGATTCCGCATGCGAATAATGAGGCCGGGCGGGTTCACGGGGATGGAATGGAGGTGCCGGATTACGGGCAATACGCCAAGCGGGACTGGCCGGCGCCCGAGAAGGGATTTGCTGCGATGGTTAGTCGCATGGATGGTGACGTGGGAAGAATCTTTGCACTGCTAAAAGAGCTTGATCTTGATGATAACACCGTTGTGTTCTTCACCTCGGACAACGGACCTCACCAGGAGGGCGGGCACCTGCACGAGTTTTTTGACTCCAACGGTCCGCTGACGGGTTACAAACGATCAATGCATGACGGGGGGATTCGTGTGCCACTGCTTGTGCGTTGGCCGGGAAAAGTGAAGGCTGGCACTGTGGCTGACCATCCATCTGCCTTTTGGGATTTCATGCCAACGGCGTGTGAGATTGCACAACTGCCAGCACCGGCCTCGATTGGAATTGATCAGGAACGAGGATGTGACGGGATCTCGTACCTACCCACCTTGCAGGGTGCAGACGCCAGTCAAAGCAAACATCCGTATCTGTATTGGGCGAGCCAGGAGGGGGCGACGTCGGTGGGAGTGCGAATGGGAAAGTGGAAGTTGGTGAACTACCGAGCCCCCAAAAAACGTGGTTCTGCTGCAAAGACCCCAACGCAGGGTTCTGCTGTTAAAAAGGTCGATGATTGGCGCCTCTATGATTTGAGTGTGGATATTGGCGAGAAAAGTGACATCGCCGATGCCCACCCAGACGTCGTGCAGAAAATGTTGGATATGCTGAAATCCGATGGCCTGTTGTAGGCAGGCGATGGAGCAGCGACACTAGGCCTCAAAGAACCTGCGTTTCTCAGTGAAGAGAATGGAGGCCGGCGGCATGCTGTCAGTATTGTTCATATTCGGAGTTCCCTTCATACGACATGTCTGAAGTACTGGTCCCTGCGGTTCCAGCGTGGTTTCAGAACGGATTCCACCGCTTTTTGCGACCGTTTCTCAAGCGGCACTTCCACGCGGTTGCGGTGGAGACTGAATGCCGCAAAATGCTCGACTTTGCCTGCGACGAGCCACTGATCCTCTATGGAAATCATCCTGCCTGGTGGGACCCGTTGATCGCTCACTTTCTGAATCGCAGCCTGTTTCCAACTCGTCAATTTTACGCCCCGATTGATGCCGAAGCGTTGGAGCAGTATTCCGTGTTCGGAAAGCTTGGGTTCTATGGCGTACGGACGAACACAACCAGTGGAGCGACTGCGTTCTTGAAACAGACCACGGCAATCCTTGAAAAAGGGCAGGCTGCAATCTGGATTACGCCTGAGGGCCGTTTTGCCGACGCTCGAGATCATGATGCCGAATTGATGCCAGGGCTGGCCCACATCTGCACAAAAATGAAGCGGGGCTACGTCGTGCCTCTGGCGTTGGAATACCCGTTTTGGGAAGAGCGGTTACCTGTCTGCCTCGCCATGTTCGGCGAACCAGCGAAAATCTCGGATCTGGGAACTGTTTCGAAAGCGGAGTGGCAGGAAAAATTGTCCGCGGAACTGAGGGACACCCAGGATCAGTTGGCGAAGCTTGCCATCGGACGCAGTTCTGATCCATTCGATGACTTGCTGACGGGCAAAGCGGGCGCTGGAATGTTTTACGATACGTTTCGACGCGTCCGCTCGGTATTCTCACGAACCAAGTTTCGAAATAAACACGGAGACCAGTTCGAATGATGCTCGGTTTGGCGATTGGGTCATTGCTGATTGCATGCCTACCCGCAATCATGTTCGCGAAAAATATATCTGCTTTCCTGTTTCCAATTCAAACACGAAATCAGGACCATGAAGTCAGTGACCATGAAGTCAGTGACCATGATGGAACAACAGCTCACGACTCACATCAGCGTGGGGTTTCGGTGTTGATACCTGCGAGGGATGAGCAGGATGGGATCGCGGCAAGCGTCAATGCTGCGTTGCAAAATCAGGGGATAAGTTTGGAAGTTCTCGTGCTGGATGATCATTCCACCGACGGGACTGCTCAGATTGTGAAACAGATCGCCGAGACGGATTCACGTGTTCGCTACCTGTCTGGTGAAGAGTTGCCTGAGGGATGGAATGGCAAACAGTTTGGTTGCAAACAGCTGGCCGAAGCTGCAGATTATCCGTTGCTCGTTTTTATTGATGCAGATGTACGTTTGAAGTCTGATGCGTTGCAGCGATTAGCCGACTGTTATGCGGCGACCGGTGTTGGCTTGTTAAGTGTGTTTCCTCATCAGGAGACCGGCACCATTCTCGAAAAGTGGATCATCCCCTTGATGCACTTTGTGCTGCTTGGATTTTGCCCACTGGAACGGATGCGCAACGATTCCAGTCCGGCTTTGGCCGCGGGTTGCGGGCAACTGTTCATGACGGAGCAGCAGGCGTACCAAACAGCCGGGACGCATGCCGCGATTCGCGGATCGAGACACGATGGTGTCAAACTTCCCCGCGCATATCGTGCCGCTGGCCTGATGAGCGATGTTTATGATGGCTGCGAATTGGCAGACTGCCGTATGTATCACTCTGCAAGCGAGGTGGTGCGTGGGGTGCTGAAAAATGCGACGGAAGGGTTGGCAGATATCAAGTTGATTTTTCCCTTCACCATTCTGTTGCTTGGTGGATCTGTGCTGCCCGTGATTCTGCTGGTGTTGTGCGTGGTGCAGGGAAATCTGGTTGCTGCGGCTGTTGCTGCGACAGCAGTGATTGTGGGGCATGTTCCTCGCATACTTGCCGCCATCCGCCTGCGTCAGTCGTGGCTTGGGGTGATTTGCCATGCCCCAGCAACATTGTTGTTTGTTGCATTGCAGTGGGTTGCGTTGCTCAATCATTTGTCGGGACGACAAGTTGCCTGGCGCGGTCGAACGTCGAGCTGATTGAGAAACTGTGTGTCAGCGTGTGGCGTTCCGTAGGTGTTGGGTTACCTTGTGCCGTTTCCAACTTCACGATCAAGGAATGAGTACGATGCGACTTTTTGCTGTTCCGCTTGTGATTTTAATTCATTTCACCGCCGCATTTGCGGATCGTCCAAATCTGATCGTTGTGCTTGCAGACGATCTCGGGTTCGGTGATCTTGGCTGTTATGGCAATGACTCGATCCTGTCCCCTCGAATTGACCAGTTCGCTGCGGAGGGACTGAGGTTAACAAGTTGTTATGCCGCGCATCCCAATTGCTCGCCCTCACGTGCTGGTCTGATGACAGGGAGGACACCGTTTCGGATGGGAATCTATAATTGGATTCCCATGTTTTCACCCATGCATGTCAAACAAAGTGAGGTGACGCTGGCAACGCTGCTTCGTCATGCAGGGTACCAAACCTGTCAGGTAGGAAAGTGGCATTTGAATGGGAAATTCAATTTGCCAGGTCAGCCGCAACCCAATGACCATGGGTTTGATCATTGGTTTGCGACGCAGAATAACGCTTTGCCCAATCACCGAAATCCGGAAAACTTTGTTCGCAATGGTAGAGAGTTGGGACGATTGACCGGTTACTCGGCTGAGCTTGTCGCCAAAGAAGCAGTTCACTGGCTTCGCAATGAGCGTGATCCGAAAAAACCGTTTTTTCTATTTGCCTGCTTCCACGAACCGCATGAGCCGATTGCGTCAGCGGAAAAATATCGGAAACTGTATCCACATGAGGATCCAGCTTTTTCTGCACACCATGGCAATGTGTCTCAGTTGGACGCAGGGTTCGGGCGACTGCTCGATGCGGTCAAGCAGCTAGGGTTGAATGAAGACACCGTTGTGATTTTCACCAGTGACAATGGCCCGGCCATCACGCCTATCCATCCACATGGGTCTGCGGGGCCGCTTCGCGACAAGAAAGGAACCGTCTATGAAGGGGGAATCCGCGTGCCGGGAATCATTCGGTGGCCCGGGGAAATCAACCCAGGCACTGAAACTGATGTGCCGATTAGCGGTCTCGATTTTTTGCCCACGCTTTGCCAACTTGGCAGAGCAATGCTGCCCCCCGAGCGTGAATTGGATGGCACCAGTTTCGTGCCGCTGTTCAAGGGCAAACCACTCGAAAGAGCCAAGCCGCTTTACTGGCAATTCAATCGCGCCAAAGGGAAAGCTAAAGTGGCCGTTCGCGATGGCAAGTGGAAACTATTAGCCTCGCTCACGCAGCCCGGACCAACAACAGGTGCTGACCTGACGCAGTTGGAGATGCAGGGGATCAAGAAAGCTGAATTAAAGGACTTTGAATTGTACGACTTGGGAGTCGATATTCAGGAGTCAATGGATGTCAGTGGGAAGCAGCCCAAGGTCTTGAAACGGCTCAAAAAAGAAATGCAAGCAATTTACGAGGATGTGCAAAGAGAGGGCCCTGTTTGGCCGGATTGGAAATGGCCCCGGCATGAGTCCGGTAGGATCATTTGGCCGGATTATTGGCTAAATCGAGAGAGGTAATGATTTTTCTTGCATCTCCATGCCACCACATCGAGGCGATCGGGTGTTGTGCTTCGAGATGCTCAAGCGGATGCAGTCAGGCTCAAATTCGGCTGGTTCGTCGTTGCCCAGTACGTTAAACTTCGCTCACCCAGCAGGGTCGCCGGAGCGGTTTCCCGGCAGCTGCATAGGATGCTTTGCAGCCAACCAAGATGACTCGTCAAGGATGACGAACTGACAATGAAAACTTTTGGTCGCGTTCTCAAGATTGCCGCACGCCGGCGGATCGCCCTCGTTGGCATTCTGATCACTTCCTTTCTCATTGCACTTCTGTGGGGTGCGAATATTGGAACGCTTTATCCACTCGTAGAAGTCGTTTTCAAAGGTGACAGTCTACCGAGTTATTTTGAATCGCGGGTCGAGGCATCGCGGCTCGAATTGGTTGAACTCGACAAAGAGATGCGAGAGGTTACGCAGGCTGCGGCGGTCGCCAGTGGTGAACAGAAAACGGCATTGGCCGTTGAACTGCAGACTTTGGAATCGCGTCGGAAAATTGTCAGCGAATCGAGCCGGTGGTATGCCAAAGTCAGGCCTTGGGTTGATGCTTACGCACCCGAGGGAGCTTACGCAACACTATTGTTGATCGTCGCCATGCTGGTTGGCGGAACCGCTCTCAAGCTACTGGCGCTGATGTTGAATCTGTTGTTGGTGCAATACGTGGCGGAGCGGACCGCATTTGATTTGCGGTCGACTTTCTTTCGCAAATCACTTGCGTTGGATCTCGATTCATTTGGTGAAAACGGATCAGCCGAATTGACTTCGCGATTGACCAATGACGTGTCCCACGTGTCGGCAGGTGTTGCTGTTCTGTTGGGGCGTATGGTTCGTGAGCCACTCAAAATGATGGTTTGTCTGGGTGGTGCAATGTTCATCTGCTGGCGGTTGATGCTGTTGGTGATGATCGTCACGCCGCTGGTTGC
>PKCN01000125.1 GCA_002862205.1 Planctomycetaceae bacterium
GATGTCCCCTACCAACCTCCACAACCAGAATCGAAAGAACATGGGATCGGTCTGATTGGCGCAGGAGGCATCAGTGAGTTTCACTTACGAAGCTACCATCGCTGTGGATTTCCGGTACGGGCAATCGCCAGTCGTTCCAAGGCGGATGCTGAAAAGCGACGGGATGAATTTTTCCCCGAGGCGGATGTCTACGACGACTACCGGAAAGTAATCGAGCGTGAGGACATCACGGTGATCGATGCAACGCCGCACCCCACAGATCGGCTTCCGATACTGCGGGACGCCATCACCGCTGGAAAACATGTCCTCAGCCAAAAACCATTCGTCCTTGATCTAGCCGATGGTCGGCAACTCGTCGAACTTGCCAAACAGCACAACGTTCACTTGGCAGTCAATCAGAATGGTCGTTGGGCTCCCCATTTCAGTTATCTCCGAAATGCAATCGCTGTGGGGCTGATAGGCGATATCACTTCGATTGATTTTTCACTGCAATGGGATCAAACGTGGATTGCCGGAACACCAGCCTTTGAAAACATTCATCACCTGATCCTGTTTGACTTTGGAGTGCACTGGTTTGACATCACCAATTGTCTGATGGGTGGTCAACGAGCCGAATCGGTATTCGCCGAGGTCAAACGCTTTGATCAACAAATTTTCCAACCACCCGCGATCGCCTCAGTAATCATCCGCTACCCACAAGCCCTGATTCGCATGTCTTTTCACGGTCATACACAATTGGGCGAAGAAGATGTCACGACGGTGGTGGGAACCCAAGGCACACTGCGTTCGCGCGGCCCCGGACTCAACGACCAACCAGAAATGCAGGTGTTTCTGAAACCAGGACAATGCACCGTTCCGCTGCAAGGCTGCTGGTTTGATTCAGGCTTTGATGGTGCGATGGGTGAATTGCTTTGTGCGATCGAGCAGAACCGTGAACCCAATCACAGTGCGGCGAACAATCTGCATAGTCTTGAACTCTGCTTTGCAGCCGTGCGCAGTGCTGATACCGGACAGCCAGTCACCGTCGGCACAGTACAAACAGCATCACATTGAACTCAATTTGAGCAGCCCGCTGCCAACTTGCCAAATGCACAAAGAATCCGCATCATGTTCCTGCTGCCAGGATCATGCCTGCAGGAATGCCAACAGACTAATCGGGGAACGGCAGGTAAACTTCCCCAGGCGATGGTTTCCTCGGCAAGGGAGATGGAAATGCTGCGAAACCTTGGTGTCACAATGGGGTTCTCGCAACTAACGTGCGTCAAGTGTGCCCCCTGTGTGATGGACTCCGGTTCGGTCAATTCAGATCGCGGTAGAACGCGGCGTTCTCCCCCGTTTCAAATCGTTAAGGAAAAAAATGCAATTCGTCAGATGCTTGAAATGGTCGCTCTGTATGGCGATCTGCGTGATCGGCACGACAGGACTCGCCCAACGGCCAAATCAGCGGCCAAATCAGCGGCCCGCTCAACGAGGGACGTGGCAAAAAGAATACAAACCGCTGGAATTTGAGGGGATGCCTTTCCGGGTCATGGCACCGATACAAACTGAAACAGGAAAAAAATATCCGCTGATCCTGTCACTGCATGGAGCCGGCGGCAGGGGAAGCGACAACAGCAAGCAACTCAAAGACTGGAACAAACAGTTAGCCGAGCCAAAGCGGAGAAATGATTTTCCCTGTTATGTGGTGGCTCCTCAAGCGAAGGGGCTATGGAGCAGCAATGATTTGGAAAAAATCAAATCCTATGTAACAACGTTACCATCGGTCGATATGGATCGCATTTACATCATGGGGCATTCCATGGGTGGACACGGTACTTACATTTTCATTCAATTGGCCCCCAACTACTTTGCAGCGGCAGCGCCCTCGGCTGGCAGTGGTCTGCGCAGAACGCAAGACTTCATTGATGCGGGCAAAATCAAGGACATTCCAATCTGGGCCTTCCACGGTGACAAGGATGGAACTTGCCCCATTGAGAAAGACCTGAAAGTATTCAAGGAAGTAAAAGAACTTGGCGGCGTGATGAAGCTGACAACATGGGCGGGGGACAACCATGCTGTTTCTGACAAGATGATTCCGGGGGCAGCCAATGGGACCACCCAATCCAGCAGCGAGCGATGCGACAAAGAGGCTGATTTCATGACTTGGCTATTTTCACAAACAAAAGTAAACCAGTGATGGCAAGTCGCAACAAACGCGTCTCAGTCCGAAACTGAATTCTTTCAATCACAAAGTCACTCCATCCGATTTGATGGTCGGACGAGAAGGAACCAACAATAATGCGTTCATGCATTCGCAATCTCTTTTTTTACAGCATCGCTATTCTGGTTGGACTGACGACAAGTCCATTACTCATTGCCCAGTCCGGATCAACACGCCCGGATTCTCGCGAGGAAACTGAACAGCCCACCAGCGCAGAACTGCGAGATATTCATGATGAACAGGCCGAACTGCGCCGCGAACTGAAAATGCTCAACCAGCATGTCGACCATCTCAAACGGCGACTTGAGAGTTTGGATCAGATCTCCGAAGTCCAACAGCAACTGGATCGAATCATAACGCGTCAGGAATCCGCAAATAGCGAAGAGGATTCCCGCAAGCTGGATCCGCAGATTGAATCTCTGGAGCGAAAAATCGATCGACTGCGGGAGGTGATGGAGATCGAGACCGAACTCGCCGACCGCATCGCGGAGGTCTTGGAATTAAAGGAGCGTCTGGGCGGCTTACCGAAAACTGAAACGACCACCAAGTCATCCCGATACCTGACGATCACCATCGGTAACCTCCAGAAAATGCGTCAACTTCATTCAGAACTTGGCAACCCCTCCGGTACTACCGAAGATCGTCACGAACAATTGGAGCAGGCGGTCGACGAACTTCAGGAACGAATCGACTTTGAAAGTGAATTGACCGAGCTTGCCTTTCGCTTCGTTGAGGCGGTACAGGAAAACCAGGAAGAAGAAACCGACGAGCTGACGGATGAGATCCGCGACATTCTGGACGAAATGGAAAATCAGCCACCTCCCCGAACACTCCGCCCAGCTGCCGAAATGAGAAAGCATGGCACAGGTACTTCAGAAGATGAATCGGTTGACACCACGGAACCCAGCACGATTGCGGGGCAACCGGGGACGCTTGAATCAGGGCAATATTTCATCCGACAATCGTGGTCTCAGGAAACGGATTACCCGCGGCCCTATTTTGTGAATGTCCCCGAGGGGAAAGCAGGCCAAAAGTTTCCCGTGTTCATCTTTCTGCACGGCAATGGTGGAAACGCAAAAGAGGTCATGCGAATCCTGCTGCGGAACCGCACAGAGATGGCGGCGAAGTATGTGATGGTATTTGCACAAGGATACCGCGAAAGCTGGAACATTGTCTCCGAACGCTCAAAGGCAGATGACACAGCCTTTATCGAATCGATTGTTCGGAAGCTCGCTTCCTATGACAACGTCCAAAACGACAACTTCAGTATCATGGGAGCATCCAATGGTGCCGCGCTGGTGAATCAACTGCTGATTGAAAGCCGACTGCCCAATATCCGCAACTACATCAGCGGAGTCAGCCCTTTGAATGTCTGGCAATACGATGCAAAACAGTTCAAATCCAAGGGAGCTGATAATGATTATCGCGAGTCGGCAAACCCAATGACGGGCAAACGCTTGATGAATATTTCAGGAACGGATGATGCGTTGGTTCCCTACGATGGCGGCATTTCAAGACACATTCCGGCCAAAGATGGCAAACTGGGATTTCTGGCGGCAGAAGAATCCACCTACGTGTGGGCAAAGCAGATGGGTTACTCAGGAAAAAAACTTACGACCCCCAGCAGGACCGAAGGACAGATGGAAGTTTTCAGCTATCTTGGAGGCGATGTGGTTCACTACAAAGTCGTGGGCGCGGGCCATGGTGCTACCCATGAAATCAGCGAACAGGACCTTCTCCGCTTTCTGGACAGTGGAAAAAACACAAGCGGTAAGTAAAGATTCAGCCACGACTGGCTCGCTACCACCGGAACACATCAGCAAGGATAAATTCAAATGTACTCCCGATTGTTCATCATCTTATTAATCGTCACCGGTATTTCATTCGGTTCTTCTGCTGAGGCTCAGAACAACAGAGGTGCAAAACAACTGCAGCAACTGCTGAAACAATTCCCGGCAGCTGACACAAACAAGGACGGAAAGCTCACATGGCAGGAGGCGATTGCGTATCGCAACAAAATGGGCGCTGCGCCCGGTGCCGCTGGAAACCGTGCTGCTGGAAGAAATCAGGGACGTGGAGTTCCAACGACCTTCAACGTTGACGCTGGCTGGGATCTGGAACGATTTCCCGAGGAAGCCGTTTGCTACATGTCTGCCAGTAAAATCAAGGAGACCTATGAGAAAGTGGGGTCCGGAAGAGGGCCTGCCGTGGTTTCCTACCCCAAACCAAACGATGGTGCATTGAGAGTGGTTGGTGTTGGCCACAGCTTCATGGTGCCTGGTTACAAAACCATGCCACTGATTGCACAAGGGGCCGGGATGGACCAACCGCTTTACACCCACGTCGGTGGAGGCATGACCGGCAGTGCACGCTACAAGTGGGAGCAGGAGAACGGAATTTTTCAATTCAAAGGAAAACCGTATCCGAAATTACTCTCCTCCATCGCGAATGCAGAATGGGAAGCGATGATGTTCGGCCCCTACTTTCAGGACCAGCCCAAATACTATTCTTGCTGGATTGACTTCTGCCTGAAGTACAATCCCGAAATGAAATTCTATCTTTCCGACGCTTGGCCACAGCTATCGCAAATCAAAGAGAAACCCGAATCGGAAGACTTCTTCACGGATGAGGTTCTAGATCAGTTGGCCGAGGAAAGACGGGTGTTGCACGCGCAGGTCATTGAACCGCTCCGCAAGGCATACCCGGGCAAAGTCTTCATCCTGCCAACATCCGATTCCATGGTTTTGGCAGCGAAGCACTTCCTTCGCGGTGAATTACCGGGGATCGAGGGTCTACACCGAATGATTGGCAGAAAAGAACGTTCACTCTGGAGGGATCAACTGGGGCACCTTGGGCCAGGATTCGAGCGTCTGGAGGGCTATGTGTTTTACGCCACGCTTTACGGAAAGTCGCCTGAACTCATCGAAGACAACATTCCATTTGGTGGCAACACCAGTTTTCCAAGTGCCAGCTTGGACAAAATTTTCCGCAAGATCGCATGGCAAGCGGTCAGCGAACACCCGCACTCTGGAATCACCGACAAAAACGGTGACGGTATCAACGACGCGTCAGAAGAACCTGCATTACAGAGCTCACCCTGACACAGTCCAGTTCATGCAGCGGATGGATCTTATCCCAGCCTGATCACGCGATGGCAAAGCAAATACCGAAGCGTTTTACTTGCTGCTGGGAACCTGGTCCCCATTGCCAGATTGCCTGCCTGAGGCCGGTGGCGACCTCCGACCAGACGCATCAGGCGGCGTCGACCCTTTTGGCGCCGCTGTGTTCTTTGGCGGCGCTGTTTTGATCACATTCACGCGAGCTTCGGTGATATTGTGGCGCGGCAACCATCCGGCGTGTTGCCTTATCAGTGGCGTCATTGCCGCTTGACCAGCCAAATTATTCCATTCGTGGGGATCGACTCGATGGTCATAAAATTCCTCGGAACCATCGGCATAGCGTATGTAACGATAGTGCTGACTGCGAACAGCGTGATTTTTCCTCTGATACGTGGTCATGGCCACATGCAACCAATCCGCATCTGGATCTTTCAGTAGGGGTTCCAGGCTCACTCCATCAAGATCATCACGAGTTGGTAAGCCACAAATTTTCAGCAACGTGGGATAGATGCTGAGCAACTCGACAGGCCGTTTGCAAACCTTTCCCTGTAAACCATGGGGGACCGAAATGATCAGCGGCACACGAGTGGAACGCTCCCACAATGACTGTTTCGCCCAACGTTGTTTCTCCCCCAGATGAAATCCATGGTCAGAAAACAGCACCACAACCGTATTATCCGCATGCGGACTCTGATCCAAAGCATCCAATAATCTTCCCACTTGCGCGTCGGTGAAACTGACCGATGCGAGATAAGCTTGAACTGCTGGTTTCCATTGCTTCTTCTGAACAAACCAGGCATGACTGGGCGGCACACTGTGGTCTGTCAGTTCCAGCGCTGCAGGCGGCAG
>PKCN01000140.1 GCA_002862205.1 Planctomycetaceae bacterium
TTTTGCGTGGTTCTGACTGTTTGTTTTGCGTGGTCGGGTCGGAAAGCGGGGTATCGCGGAATTTACTGGGAATTGGACCTAACAAGAACGCGCGGCTGTCGTCAGAACGTTACATTCAGTAATTCTGGCAAGGGTTGCCTTTGGGAGCGGCATTGAGGAATTCCCCGATGGGATATTCGCGCGGTAGATCATTCTGATTGGCTTTCGGGCCAGGACAAGGACCGTGATTAACTGTCTTGTTCCTGTTCGCTCGGTTGGTTTTGGTGGTCTGCGAGTAACAATTTTGAAAATAGTAATGCAGCCACAACCACCAGATGGACTGGGCGACAACAATTAAAGTCAAAGTGAATGTATTCACAGCGATCTAGGGTGAACAGCAGCTTCCTTTTAACTGCATTGAGGCGTTGAGATGTATTTACCATTTAGCAGACTGGCATTGCTGATTGGCATGGTTTGGGTGGGGCTCGTTTCCACCTCGCTTGGCCAAGGGTTGTTGATATCGTCGGAGCATGATTTTCGCCATCCTTTGCCTCGCGTGATGCCTCCCATTCGTCCTGGGCAACCCGGGTTTTTGTATGACATCGCGAAGCTTGAAGTGGATGCCTCCATTCGAAATCAGGTTGCTGAAGTGCAAGTTGCACAGACGTTTCGCAATCGTAGCAGCCGTACATTGCAGGTGAAGTTTGTCTTCCCGCTGCCATACGACGGCGCGATCGACCAAATGACTTTCATGGTCGATGGTCAGGAGTTGGAGGGCAGGTTGCTGGAGGCTGATCAAGCTCGTGAAATCTATCAGTCCTATGTGCGTCGCAATCAGGATCCTGCGCTGGTGCAGTGGATTGGAACGGGCATGTTTCAGACTCAGGTGTTCCCGGTCCCCGCTGGAGCCGTTCGCACTGTGTCGCTTCGTTACACACAGGTCTGCAAACGACAGGGGGCGTTGACTGATTGGTTGCTTCCACTCTCGCCCACCAAATTCACTTCCAGTCCGATTGGCGAAATCAACATTCGCGGCCGGATTCGTTCCGAGACCCGCTTGGGGAATGTTTACAGTCCTTCGCATGATCTGGAAATCGAGCGTGATGGAGAGAAAGTTGCCCGTTTTGAATACAAGGCAAAGGCGACCGTTCCTCGACGCGATTTCCGTGTGTTGTGGGATACAGGTGATGAAGCCGTGCAGATGTCAGTTGTCTCGCACCGTCCTGATACTGAAAAAGATGGCTACTTCATGTTGTTGATTCAGCCGCAGTTTCCAGAGGTTGGAAAAGAGAAAAAGAAAACTGGAAAAAATGTCATCCTGGTGCTCGACAAGAGCGGGAGCATGAGAGGTGAAAAAATTGATCAAGCCCGGCGAGCAGCTGCCTATGTCGTCGATAAAATGCGTTCTCGTGATCGATTCACCTTGATCAACTACGACAGTCGGGTCGAGACGTTTCGTAGCGAGTTGACCAGTGGTGATAAGGAAACCCGCAATGATGCCTCGGATTACATCGATTCCATGCTTGCAGGTGGAAGTACCAATATCGATGGTGCGCTTGCCAAAGCACTTGATTTTTCCTCCGAGGCAGATGGGCCAGCGTATGTCGTTTTCATGACAGACGGTCAACCCACAGTGGGTGAAAAAAATGGGATGAAGATCGCTGATAATGTTAAACGCCGACTCAATCCGCAGACTCGTCTGTTCAGCCTGGGGGTGGGGCATGATGTGAATAGTCGTTTGCTGGACAAGTTGGCCAGTGTTTGTCTCGGTCAAACGATGTATGTCCGTCCCGGCGAACCCTTGGATCGTGTGGTCAGTCAATTGTACGACCGGATTGGAGCTCCCGCGCTGACAGATGCGAAGTTGGAATTGCTTGTCGATGGAAAAGAGGGACGCACAAAGCAGCTTTACCCGTCCGACATGTATGACCTGTTTTCCGGCGATCAGTTGGTCATCGTGGGCAGATACCGCAAACCAGGTGAGCTGAAAATCAAGCTGACGGGAAATTTCATGGGTTCGAAGCAGGTGTATGAGTTCACGGGTGAGTTCGCAGACAAGACGGGCAGCGGTCGGAATGCATTTGTTGAACGCTTGTGGGCCACTCGACGAATCGGCCAGATCATCGATGACATCGACTTGTACGGGGAAAATAAGGAGTTGGTTGATGAGCTGATCAACCTGTCAAAGAAGCATGGAATTCTGACGCCTTACACCGCCTACCTTGCCGAAGAACAGACCGACATCAATGACATGTCGCGGGGACGACGTCTGGCCCAAGGGAACTTGAAAGCGTTGGCTGAAGAAGCCGGTGAAAGTGCGTTCCGCCAGAGAAGTTTTAAATCGCAATTGAAGTCAGCCGGACGGGCGGGAGACCTTGCTGATTCGTTAGGGGGGCAACTGAACCAAGGCATGCCAGCAGGCGGCAAAGGGGCTTCCTCGGGACTCGGGCAGCAATTGAATGTCATCCCGCCGCCGCCCGGGGCCCCCAAACAAGCTGATAAGGCCCCCCAGCAAGCTGGCAAGGCTCGCCAGAGTGTCAGGCAGATTGGCGGAAGAACATTCTTCTTGAAAGGTGATCGCTATGTCGATTCGCAAGCAACCGCTGAGCAAATTGCCAAGGCTAAAGAAGTTGAGCAGTTCAGTGATGCATATTTTGACCTGATCGAAAAACTCGGCGAACGCTCCAAAGCGTTTTTGGCAGAGTCGACAAAGCTGCTTGTCGTGATCGATGACAAGGCTTATGTCATTGTGCCGCCATCACCGAAAGCTGAGACGCCAGCAAAGCCGTAGGACTATCCGGCCAATGACTGGAGTAAACAGTGTGAAAGACAGGTTTAGCGTCTGCAGGCCGATCGTGCTGCAGGCTGCTTGCCTGAGTCTCCTGACAAGACTCAGGCAACCTTTTTACCACCTGGCGCGCGTAGGTCGAACAGGCCAAAGATCTCATCTCGGGTCAGGCCGCCACCCTTGAGCGGTTTCGCCTTGGGATTTGTTTCTGAAAAAAGCATGTCAAACATCTCACGCTTTTCGTCCAGGACGGAAGCAATTCGCTGTTCAATTGTATTCATCGCCAGCATGCGGGTGACGGTGACTGCTCCCTTGACTCCAATCCGGTGGGCACGATTGATGGCCTGATCTTCAACGGCGGGATTCCACCAGCGATCGAACAGAAAGACATATTCGCAGAATTGCAGGTTCAGCCCGACGCTGCCAGCACCATAGCTCATCAAGATCACGCTGCAGTCGGGGTCATGTTTGAATTGATCGATGACACCATCGCGTTTCTTGTGGGGGATCCGACCATGGTATTCAAGCGGCCCAAACCTTTCCAAGGCTGGCTTCATCTTGTCAATGCTGTTGACCCATTGGCTGAAAACGATCGCTTTCTTTCCGCTGGCAGCCACTTCCTCCATGTCCGCGACAAGGCGTTCCAGTTTGCTGCTACTGCCAGTAACGGGATCAAAGTTGCAGATTTGTTTCAGACGCAGCACCAGTTCAAAGACGTGCTGAATCGTAAGTTCCTGCTCCAATTCTTCGAGCTGGATGACTCCTTCCGACTCGGCCGACTCATAGGTAGCCCATTGTTCCGAAGTCAGATCGAGTTCTGCGTCCCTGTAAAGTTTGGGTGGCATGTCATCCATCACCATCGCTTTGGTACGTCTGAGGATGTAGTCCTTGGATGCTTTTGCCATTTGGTTCATTGGCATCCCGACTTTCAGATATCCGGGCGACAGGTAGTCAAAGATACCCACGAGATCATCGGGTGAGTTTTCGACGGGGGTTCCGGTCAACGCCCAGGATCGTGTGCGTGGAATGGCGCGAACAATCTCACTGGTTGTACTGTTGCGATTTTTGATGCGTTGTGCTTCATCGAGGGCCACCAGATCAAAATGCAGCCCACTGTCGAGCACCGTTTCTTTGTCACGCATCAACAATTCGTAATTGGCAACTTTGACAGGCACTTCGGGTGAACGCCATTGAAATTCCCGTTTGGTCGCGTTGCCGCCAATCGCGGTGACCGGTATCTCGGGTGCCCAAACCTGAAATTCGCGTAGCCAGTTCGTTACCAGAGGTTTGGGGCACACCAACAACACACTGCGCATTTCACCACTGCAAAGCAGAAGGCGAATGGTGCTGATCGCCTGCATTGTTTTTCCAAGTCCCATTTCGTCAGCCAGGATCGCGGCATAGCGTGGAAACAGGAAGGCGATTCCATCGAGCTGGTAGGGAAATGGGTCGAACGGAAAGTTCAATTGCCCGCTGCCAACAAGCGAATCCAGTGGCGGCTGAAGCAAGTAGTAAAGTCGGTCCTGCAGTTTGACCACTTCATTGGGTGGCTTGATGCGATGTCTCTGCAGACTGGCGTAGCGTTTGCGTTTTTTACGGCTCGCTTTTTGCGATGGAGTTACCGGTGGCGTCCACTGGTTGGCCTCGGGAAACAGGAAACCAGTCGCCTTGGCGGTAAGCTTGGAAACCCTGAGAGGCAGTGACTTGGGCTGAATCGGCTTGATTGGCAGCGGTTGAACACCAGCAGGCATGAGAGTCTCGGTGGACCAGCTACTGGTCTCATCGATTTCGGCGCGTAATTCGGATGCTGAGTGTCGTTTCCACATGTCGTCGCGGGTATCCCCTTGCGAATGGTTTATTGAAGCTCGCTGCGGCGAGGGTTCTCAATTTGAGGGCTTGTTGAGTTTCAGGCAGCTGCTGAAGGCGGGAGCCGCGATGATTGAGCTCGTGCAATCTGCGACTGTGCTTCCTTGATTGCTTCGCGAATCCGGTCAAATGGCTCGGTTGCGTCGGGCAAATCGATCAATCCCGCTACTAATTCCTGCACTCGTTCGGCCTGCTCAACTGGAACTCGAAGGGTTGATCCTGCCAACTCAACTCGAGTCGAACCCAGCAACGATTCGTCATCGATGGGACCCTCTTCGGAAAGCGCTGCTTCTTCGACAAGCGCTACGGGGCATCTGGTTCTGGACTCGAGTTGCAGTGATTCAGGTTGGTCGCAGCACAACAGGGCAATGGGCGTTCGACACTTGCGGACCAGAAGTGGTCCAATCACTTCGCCAATCAGATGGTCACGAAGGGTGAGGCCAAAGAGAATCTCATGAGCTCTGGTTGGGCGTACTGGTAAGGTGCACTGAAATTCCAGTGGTCTACCCCCACCGTTGAGCAGTAGCAATCCACCGGTCCAGCCTGTTCGCTCATCTTCCAGAACGGTGTAGTAGGCAATCGTTGGTAATTCCGTTTCGGACATCCGCGTTTTTATGATTGGGGTGAGTAGGGGTTCGGTCAACCGCAACTGCGGACAACCGGTTTCACACCTGGTTCTGACACCGCACCTGCTGTTCCACGTTGGTGGAGGTGATGGGCCATGCAAGACTGTGAAACACGGGAAACAGAGAGGTCGTTTGTTTCGCCGCCACCATACGGACAGTTTCGGCGCGTAAGATATTCGGACTTTAGCGGTTGAAACGCGAATTGTCCGGTCGCGGAAAGCAAGTGTGAAAATAGCGATTATCTCAAAGTTTTTTTAATCGATAAACAAAATTTCAAACCGGTTTTGTGTTTCGGCGACAATCAAAAAATTCCTTGGTTATACTTTGCTGATTATCCGATTGAGATTCATTCATTGCAGCAGGAAGTTCTCTTATGTCATACGAGCACGAACCGATCTCCCCCATGTTCCGAATCGATGTTTCAGCCGATGCTGAGGCAGAGGCCGCGAAGGGGCAGCAAGGAGATGAAAATCACACCGCATTGGACCTGTTGACCGAATTGGTCGCCGGTCAAAAGCAACAAAATCGGCTTTTGGAAGAATTGGTGCACCAGCAGGTTGCTGCCAACAAGCAACGGGCAAGTGAATTGCAGCAATGGAAAAATGCAAATCCTGAACTGGCACGATCCTGTCGACAGGCTGCCGAGACGCTGAGCAGAGTTCAGACCCAGTTTCTCGATACGCTGACCGAAGAGATTTCCGATAGCGAAGAGCATCTGGTCGAAGGTGAATACATGCTCAATGAGTTTGTGGATCGTTTTGGCCCTCGCTTGGCACATCTCAATGGCGTTTTGCAGGTACTAGCCCAGTTGGGCAGTAGTGACGCCAATAGCTAGCATCGGCGCAGTAGCTAGCATCGGCGTCGTAGCTAGCATCGGCGTCGT
>PKCN01000320.1 GCA_002862205.1 Planctomycetaceae bacterium
GTGACTTGATGGCTAGTCAAATCGATTAAACGCACATCTCCACCAAACCCGGGACGACCACTGGCAACGACCAACTGTCGGCGGACAACCGTGCCTGGTGTCTTGGGAGCATTGGCCTGATCAGAGTCTGCTTGATCTGGGTTGGCCTGATCAGAGTCAGCTTGATCTGGGTCAGCCTGATCTGGGTCAGCCTGATCTGGGTCAGCCTGATTGTTCACGGATCGCTGCGTTGTGGACTCGTCATTGGGTGCAACGGGTGGAAAAGCGATGGCAAACGTCTGCTGTCCAACATTCCCAATCCGAGTTTGCAGATTCCCCTCCGTATCCCAAACGAGTATCTCGTGATAGCCACCACTGAAAATCAGATCACGTTCCGTAGAAAACGCCACAGCCGTCACTTGCATGGGTGATGGATAGCTGGCAGGAGCGGGAGGATATTCACGTGGTGGGATCACAAATGGCAGTCTCTTGCCTGGATCATCCCCATCAAACTTGGCTCCCTGCTCAATCCAAGCTGCGACCACTTTGATTTGATCAGCATTCAATGCTTCCGATTCAGCTGGCATCCGTTCAAACTGATCGTTGGTGGTCAGTCGCCGCAACAATTCCGCATTTTCATCTTTGCTGACCGTCAGCGGCAGCACACCACTGTCACCTGGCTTGGACAATTCAGCAAACGTATCAATCCGGTATCCACCTTCTGCTTTTCTGGCATCGTGACACGCAACACAATTTTCAAGAAAGATGGGTGCAACGTCACGTTTGAAACTGACACTACTATCCTGCCCGCGAACCGTGCCCAAACCCAGTCCCAGCAATGCAAAGCACACCGTCGCTACTGGGATCAGTCGTTTCTGCTTGCGAATTTGGCGATTTTGTTTCATGACGGGGTTCGCAAATGGGAATCAGTGGTGCGAGAAAAATCTGAAATGCAATCCTGACGCAGGGGCGATCAAAGAATCAGCCCCATGATCACCACTTTCATCAATGTTGAAAAATGAATTCATCGGTGTTCAAAAGCGCCCAACAAACATCTGCCAGTCCATCAGCAGGCGTTTCACGTTTACCACAATGTTCGATAGCAGCCTTGCGTTCAAATTCGGTAGGCAGCCGACATACTGCTGCAAGATACAGTTGATCAAGAATTTCGGTCAGTGGTTTATCCTGCTTCAACGCAACACGGAAGCGATTGGTGTCCTGCTGCAACTTCTTGTGGATTGTTGGTCCATTGAACAGTTCAATCGCCATTCCCAAATTGGAATCACTAGTGCGTTCACAAGCGCACACCGTACTGCGTTCCGGCTGACCGAACACCTTCAGAAAATCGATCTTCACGAGATCAGGCGCTGGCAGATGGGTCGCCTTTGTTCCCAAAGGCAGATTGGCAAATTTTTCCTGCAGTCCTGTGGCATGGTTGATGGCATCGAGCAACTGTTCAGCGCTCATCAGACGGGGCAACTGATGGGAGAAATAGATTTGATCTTCGCGATTAGAATCGTTGGCCTGATAACTGGCTTGGTACGTGCGGCTGTTCAGAATGGTCCGCAGCAGATGTTTTCGATCGAAACCATGCTCCGCAAAGTCACTTGCCAAGGCATCCAGCAGCGGCTGATTGGAGGGTGGATTGGAGTCACGGAAATCGTCAATGGGTTCGACGATCCCACGCGAGAAACACTCACTCCAGATTCGGTTCGCCTCAATTCTGGCAAAGTACGGGTTCTCAACATTCACAAGCCAATCCACAAACGTGCCGCGACGATCGCCTTGGGTCACGGACTCGACCGTACCAGCAACCGGCAACCAGGGTTTCATCTGCTGCCCCGTACGAGGTTGCGTGACTTCCCCCGCAGCAGCCGACCAGATAAACATTTCACCTGGTCGTTGTGTATTACGTCTCTGCACCCTTTGAAAAAACGCTCCCAAACCGTAGTAATTGTCCTGAGTCCAGCGTTCAAAAGGATGGTTATGACATTTGGCACATTGCAATCGGGCCCCCAGAAAGACTTGCGAAACCGTTTCCACACAATCATTCATACTCGTTGCAGTACGGTAAAAATTTGCTGGCGGATTTGACAGCGTACTGCCATCTGCTGAGAGTAATGCCTTGGCAAACTCGTCATAGGGCATGTTATTCCGAAACGCTTCTTCCACCCAGCGGTGATACTTGTAGACACCCTCCTTGCCAACCAACTGGCTGGTCATTTTCAGCAGATCACCCCACTTGAGCGCCCAGAATTTTGCATACTCTTCGCGCTCCAGCAATCGATCAACCAAGGCAGCACGTTTGTCGTCAGAAGCATCCTCAAGAAACGCCTTGCTCTCGGCAACCGAAGGAAGGATCCCGATCACATCGAGGTAGACCCGGCGAAGAAACTCCGAATCACTGCACATTTCAGATGGCAGGTATTGAATCTGTCTGAGCTTTGCGTTGACCAGCTCATCGATGTAATTCGCTGCGGGTGACGAGGCCCACTGGAAACCCGGCTTGCGTTGCACAAACATGAAGGGAACAGACTCAATGTGTTCCAGAAACCGGACAAGAATTACCGCCTCTCCCTGCGATCCAGCCTCGACCCAACCAGACTTGTCAACTGCTGCAATGGTCTGATCCGAACTCTCATAAACCACCAGATCGGTCACGTCCCTTGAGGAACCATCAGAGAAATGAGCGAGAACAGAAAGTTGCTGCTTTCCGTGTTCAAGAGCCATGATTCTTTTTTCCGCCGGATACACTTCCAACCGAACACAACGTGCGGCCTCTGGCGAGTCAGCACGAGCTCCCTCGGCAATCCATTCCCGCAGAAGATGGTAGGCGGGATCGTCCCGTCGAAGTTGCTTTCCTCCACCGTGGCTGACTTTCATGAGTGGTTTCTGCAACAGCAGACTTTTCTCGGGTTCCATTCGATTGACACGCCGGCCAAAGTCTTCACGAATCAACGTCAGCAGGTCAAGTTTCTGATCAAATCCTCTTAGCGACAAACGGAACATTCCTTTCCCACTGGGCGAACCGTGACAAGCTCCGGAATTACACCCCTGTTTTGAAAGTGCGACAAGAACCCCGGATTCAAACGAGACATGACGATGCGTGCCGGCCGCTGACACTCGAAGTGGAACCTTGACCTGCTGCATACCCACCTGAACAAGCAGTTCGGTTATGCCATCTGCCTTGGCATGGACAACTCCATCCCGAACTTCAGCAACCGTCTCATCAAGAACGCTGAACACGGCATCACGACTCCAGTCCTGCGGGGTCTGCTGGGCATCACGCCCTGTCACAATCAACTGCCGTTTGGATGCCTCGCCAACCAGATCAACCTCAATCGGATAAACCTGAATACTTTCGGGCATGGTTGCGATTGGCAATGGCGACAAAGCCTGACCAAACTTCAGCGGCTGCCCCTGGTATTGACTGACAACCTCAACGCGAATCGCACCCTTGGAATCTGAATTGTCTGGTGGCAACGTCAAATGAAACACCGCTTCATTTTGATCCGCTGGCACAGTGACTGGTTTTTCGACAGTCCATCCCGCCGGCAGCGATGCGAAGGAGACTTCGACCGCCTGACGATCGCTTCCCTGTCGATCCACCTGCAGAACGACAGGCTGCGTTTTCCCGGCAATCAATGGTTGATCGGCAGAAACACTCAGTTTCACAGGATCAATCCATTGAACGGGCAGCTCAATTTCTGTCATCCGACCCCGGCCATTGAAATCCGAATAGGCAAGCATCGAGACCGACTGAGGTTCGACCTTGGGATCACGTCGATTGAGTGTCAGTGTGTACTTGTCTTTGTCAGCCTTGCTAACGACATTCCACTGACGTGTCGATTCATCCACCAACAGGGCAATCCCCGACTTGAACTTGTCATTCCCTCGTTTCAACAACAGGGTTGCCAGATGGCTGTTTTGCTGCCGGGCCAATTGCAACGCACGCTCGGGTTCGAGCGAATAATACGCATCACCTGCATTCGTGCCACTGAGCAACACTGTGCCATCACGCCAACCATCCGGAAAGGGAACGTGAGGGTGTTTGATGCGATGCAATGCCAGACTGTTGACTAAAACGTCCATCGGAACCTTGCCTGGCACTTTCCCGCTTATCTGAACCAGCGAAGCACTGTCAGCTTTCCATGTCTCGTCTGCCAGCAAATAGATTTTTGCAGCCTTTGCTTTGGCTGGCACACGTGGATTCAAAATCCTCAATCCCTGAATGGGCCGCGCAAAGGAAAGCTCGACTTCACCGTCATAACCAAAGCGTGCAACCTGCAATTCCAACACACAGGCACCATGCTTCAGCTCAATCACAAATTCTTCCTTGGCCTTCGCGTCCGCTTTCAGTGACAACTCAACACTTCCTGATGGCATCACTTCCACCAAATAGCCAAAGCCGTCACCGCCACGCCCCAAAAGATCTGAAGCGTGCAGGCGAAACGAACCATCAGCAGGAAACTTGTAGTCAAAACTCCACTCGTCCGCATCCGTGACTTTAGACTCGGCAACCACTTGATCCTGCGCATTCAATAATTGCATTTTCAATAAAGCGGTCGAACCAAGACTTCGCGTTCTGGAACGAAATCGGACGGTTTGATCTTTGACCCCCAAAATTGTGTACTCATCCTGTTCCCCTGCTGCCCCCAATCTTCCACTGATCCCGACAGGATATGTCAATGGACTGGTGGTATCACCTTCGACATGCTGTGCTGCCGCGCTGACATGAAGCCACTGCCAGGCTGCTGTCTGGCCATCATTGAAACGAAAGGCAAGGTTTTTCCCACCATTCAAAACCAACTCCCGCAAAACGATTTCAGAGGGTGCTGTGATTTCAGAGGGTGCTGTGATTTCAGAGGGTGCTGTGATTTCAGAGGGTGCTGTGATTTCAGTCAGTATCGTCCTGGGACTCCCAAACGTTTCGACCCCGACAGTGGACGCCTTGCCACGCTGAACTGCCAGAGGAAAACAATGCCTGACCAACGGAAAGTCTCCGATCCGTAAGTGGTACTTTCCTCCTGAGGCATATCCACTGTCTTTGATTTCGATGACATGGTCACCTGCAGATTTGAATTGGTGACGAAAGCGGCACTCTGAGCCAACACCATCATCGTCGGCGACCAGCAGTGGCATTCCGTCTTGATTCAGTAATCGAATCGCTGGATCCATTGCCGAACCAATGCACTGCGTCAGTGCTTCAACCGTCACCCACTGATTTGCTTCAACATGAATCCGGTAGTAGTCAAGCGACGCACCATCACTCTTGCCATCAATGGCGATAGAGTCCGGAATTGCCTGGGCCGTTTCAAACGAATGATTATTTCCATTATCTGGAACAGCACTCAAGTCATCGATCAGAAGGATTGTGGGCGCAACAGGTCCCGCACTGGTTGCTGCCCAAAGACCAATGGGTCCCAGCGGAGTCTCTGCTGGAACCATGAATTGAATGATTGCTTTCTCGGGCTCGACAGAGTCGATGGTAATCTGCGACTTGCCGCGAGTAAGAAACCTCAGGGTTGAATCGAGCCCCTTGCCGACCACGGTCAATTCGTTAGCAACTCCCGGCTTGACTGAATTCGGCGTGATGGAAGCGATTGACTGCGCCGCTACCGGGCGAGAGAGAAGGCATAGCAGTAACATGCCAACCACAGGAGAAAAAATCGCATGGCGGCAGGCGTTGGATGTTCTGGATTGCATGGGTGTCATGTCCATCGTTGCAAACGACTCACGTTGAAGCATCAGGAGAATGAGGTACGGGTGGGGAAGACCGAACCGATCAAGTCAGGCCAGGAATTGGCTGACCATGGTAAATTTGATGGGGTCGATCCGCAGCGTCATGCCAGACCGCAGTGGCTGGAATCCCCAAGGCACGATAGATCGTGGCCGCAAAGTTTTCTGGTGTCACCGGTTGTTCACGCGGGTATGCACCGTGGTCGTCCGACGCGCCGATCACATTTCCCCCACGCACACCACCACCTGCAAACCAGACCGACTGAACAGCTCCCCAGTGATCACGTCCCGGCAACTCGTAATGTTTTTCCAACAAACTGATTTGTGGTGTTCGACCAAACTCACTCGCCATCACAATCAGGGTTTCATCGAGTTCACCGGTGGACTGCAGATCATCCAACAAAGCCGAAAGTGCCTGAT
>PKCN01000208.1 GCA_002862205.1 Planctomycetaceae bacterium
AACCGCATCGCCACCCCCTCGGCCTCCCCTTCCTTCAAATCAGTCAGGTAAGGAGGCGTGAGAGGCGGATTACTCAAATCACCGTCGCCCTCAAGTTCCGACGATATCTCCGAAAAGCGATCGTCGTTCGAACAGCCCTGGAACCCGATAGCTAGCAAAGCGATTGCCAGCAGCACGCTCCGCTGAGCGAGATTCAGCGACTCCGTCAGCTGCAGATTTCGGCTACACGAAGAAAGGGATGCGAGCTTCATGGCTAAGTACCAATCCTTGGAACGCTTGTTTTTGGGTGCTTATTCAGCGTCAACCGCGAATTTTATCGCGATACGCATTGGCGTTATCTTCAGGTTATCGGACTCAATCCAGATCGAACCGTAGTCATCCTTGGTCGTACCAAGACGTTCGACCGGATCTTTTCCGCGAATCAGTTCAATCTCGATCGGATAGAGCGTCATCGTGCCCCGATCGTTTGGCTCTCCGAGGGTCGCTTTGATGACGCCTTCAGGAACAACTCGGTCCGCTACCCTCAGTTTGGTGTCTGCTCTTTGGTCACCACGAAGCACAACGAAGGCCTTGCCCTTCAAACTATCGTCTTCCCCCAGTCTCCCGAACTTGTACAGATATCCACCGCCCTCAGCACCAGAAAGACGCGAGGGGGAACCAATCATGCCCAGCAAACCGACAATCTTTCCCTCCGTCCTCACCAAGATCACTTCGCCCCCCATGGCGGTAGCTTCCTCAGTGAGTGGGATGAGATTTCCGTCACCATCAAGCCGCTTGAATGGGAGCTGAAAATTTTGTGACACCGCCCCCTGCCGCATCCCTGGTTCGACTTGCACGGTCACCTTGAAGCCTTGAATCGCCGTTCCCCGGATGCCGTCAGCGTCTTGGGTGGGTGTAAATTCTTCGACCTTGATGTTCGAAAGCTTTGTTAGCTCATCACTACTGAACGAGGGATCACCGGGGGCAATTTTCTCGTCCATGAAGTTGTAGATTTTGCCGGTT
This sequence comes from Planctomycetaceae bacterium, assembly GCA_002862205.1. Lineage (GTDB taxonomy): Bacteria > Planctomycetota > Planctomycetia > Pirellulales > Pirellulaceae > Rubripirellula. The sequence continues at coordinate 1,003 of PKCN01000208.1, forward strand.
ATTTCGAGAGGCTCTCCGGTGCCGACCTCCCCAAACGACCAGGTTGCCGGAACCATATCCACATCGCTGACAACCCGCCCCGTGATCTCCAAAGAAATCGCAACCTTCGCTGGATCATTGGTAAGGATCTGAGCGGACTGAGTGAACACCGGCTCTCCGCTTTCTTTAACGGTCCAACTGAGCGTGACTTCGGTACTTTCGCCGGGACCCAGCGATTCGCGTTCGAGATCCCCGAGCGTGCATTTGCAAGTGGTGGCACCCAGTCGCAACAGAAGATTCTCAGTTCCGGCATTCTCAATTTGGAAGACGTGCTCACCCTCATCTCCGGGTTTCATCATGCCAAAGTCGTAAACTGGCGGGGTAAGCAGGCTGACCTTGGCACCTGAATCCGCTTTATCCGTAGGGATGCTCGACTTGAGGTCCGCCGCCTGAAAATCGTTGCCCGTCGTGAAAGGTCCAAAATAGCCACCAATCCGCCCGTAATTGACGTAATTGATCGTCCAACCTGCAGCGGTTCCAAGAACAGCTGCCACAACGAGGCTCAAGAGAAATTTAGTCATGGAACAAGAATCAGGCAAAAAGACGGTTTCGAGCTGAAATCACTTCCGTCATACGCTACTGGTCCGTGGTCGGTTCGGCAAGAATATGTGGCTCGTAAATGAAATCACACTCGCCTCGATCACGACTCGTCGACACGGTCTGGGGTCATTCACGCATCCATCCAACAGCTAGACTGCCTTTCCCCAACAGCCGGCTTACATTGCTTCAGCAGCCGGCTTACCTTGCTTCAGCAGCCGGCTTACCTTGCTTCAGCAGCCGGCTTGGCTTGACCCAACAGCTGGTCTGCGGGTCTACGAATGGGTTCTGATTGGGCAGCTGGACCCACTGCCACGGGCAAAAAAATCAATTGCCGAGACAGTGCCCGCTCAATGTTCCCACCCAAAACCGACAATTCTCGTGCTTTGTCTGCATACTGCTTGGCTTTGGCACTTCGCCCCCGAGCCGCCTCCAGAACACTCATTTGTGCCATGACCCACTCGTCGGCAGGACTCCATGCAGCAACCTGCTCAAAAATATCAGTGGCTGCCTCCAAATCGGCGGTCTGTCCATAAAGTTGATAAAGATGAATCCTCTGTCCCGCAACCAAACGATAGGCGGCAGGGTCTTCACCGGCACGCTTCAGAGCTTCGACCAGGGCGGCGTTCCAGGATTGACGGACGTCGGCTGAATCACCACGAGCGGCCAATTCCAATTGATCAAGGTTGGCCAACCATAACATTGCCTGCGGTGACCACGGATCGGCGTCGGCTGCGGCCGACAATTCACTTCGCGCCTGCTGCATCCGCCCTTGCTGCATCAACCGTGTCGCATTGGCAATCAGTCCTTTTCGCGTTTCCACGGGCTCCAGGGAATAGCGGGTCAGCCCCAGACTAACCAACAAGCCGAGCAACACAATCATGACAGCGCGCGTCTTTCCATCCCGCCACCCAAAACCACTCTGGCTGTTTTCACTGGTCTGTAACTGACTCCAGGCTTCGGTCCCCCTCGTCAATGCACCACCTCCGATCCACAACAGCACTGCGACACCTGGCACCGTCCATCCACCAGCAACCATCAAATGGATTCCAACGCCAACACAACCACTCAAGATGATTGAGTCGATCTCCCTGCTTTCGAGACGACACATGAAGGGCCAGGTCACCACAGCCGTCACCAACACCGCTGGCACCACCCATAAACTTGCTTCCATGTCTGGCAGACGTAGCGATGCAATTCCGACCAACCAGACCAGAATGAACGCGAGCGTGCCCCCCAACACCACCCACTTATCGCCGCCTGACTCGAGCGGAACGGTGCCTTTCATTTTGACTTCCATCCGCTCAGCACCACGCGTTTGTCGCAGGCAGATAACCCCTCCGGCGATGATCATGCTGATCAGCAGCCCCAACGCAATGAAGCCACCACTCGCAAGGGTTTCGACGAACAGGTTGTGTGGCTCAGCGATCTGCTCGGTTGTACTCAGTTCGCGGTATCGCTCGTACAGTGATTGAAAATTCCCCGGGCCAACACCAAACAGGGGATATTCCAATGCCATTTGCCAACTTGCACGCCAATACTGAAAGCGAAAGGCCAGCGAAGCAGGTGCCTGCTCAAACCACTCGCGATTTCCGAAGAATCCCAGAAACAGCGTGCCACCAGCAGCCACAGTGAGCAGCACGCCGAAACCAGCCATCACGGTGCGGGACCGAAAACGCGACAAATGACCTGACGAGAGCCACAGCAAACCAACGGCCATTACCATCGCCAAGGTCGCCGAGCGACTGCGTGCCGCCAGAAGGCAAGTCGCACATAACAAAGCGACCAGACTCCACACCACGATCCCAGATCGGCCCAACCCACGAAACTGATACCGCAGCACCCCAACTGACAGTACCACCCCGAACAACAAGACAGCAGCCAGAGAATTGGCCAACGCGAAACTCGCAGTTGGACCGCCATCCATCAAGCGATTCGCAAATACCATCCGCTCAGAAGAGCCGGGTGGTGCATTGATCCCGGCAAGCGCAACAACCGCATCAGGGTCCTGCTGATACAGCAATCGATTGGCCGGCAACGTGACAAAGTATTGATGCAAACCATGAACTGACAGACCGACCGCACAAACCGCTACCAACGCCAGCAACGAACGCCTTGTTCCCAAACTGGTCGTCAACAATCGCGACGCAGAGAAGATCGCAGCCGCAGACAGCCACAACCATGCTTCATTGGTCGCCATCCGCAAATTACCAGGCGGACAGGTTGCAAAAGCCGCACACATCATCCATCCCGCTAACAGCCATGGCCCCCACTCCAACACCTTGACCGACAACCGCTCCGGCAAAGGTTTGGATCCGTCCAATGACCCAGCAGTATCAGAGTCACTAGTATCAGAGTCACTAGTATCAGAGTCACTGGGATGCTGAATTTCATCAGCTCCTGCCTTGCCCGGACCTGACTGGCCACCGCGTTTCCAAAACCAACCAGCCCAAGCCACCGTGGCAATGAAAATCGCAAGAAGTGTAAACCAGAGTGCATCACCCTGCTCGACGGCCACACTGTCACTGGGATAGTAAGCCAGATAGACAACGGCCCCTGCCAGCAGTGCAACTCCGCCATGCTTCGAATCAATCCATCGCTTCAACCCAACTCGGTCGGTCGCCCGAGCAGTCTGCTGGTTGGCCACGGTGCTGCGTTTCTTGTCACTGGCCAGAGCCTTGCCACGGGCCAGAGCCTTGTCACGGGCCAGAGCCTTGTCATTGGACAAAGCCTTGTCATTGGACAAAGCCTTGTCATTGGACAAAGCCTTGTCATTGGACAAACCGGGCCCCCTCTCCTGCTGGCGTTTCCTGCCCGCCGATGCACTGGCCTGATCCGAACGTTTATTCAGTCGTCTTTTTTTCGCCATCCGGTAGATTCCAAAATGACAATCAAAAACAGCATGCACAGGACGATGCCCAGCACCATCACAGCTTGCAGCAGAGACACCTGAGTCAACAAGACGGCAGCCAGACCACAGGTGGCTGTGACCAAATAAATCGTCAACACGGCCTGAGTTCTCCCCAAACCCAAATCAACCAGCCGATGCGAAAAATGGCTGCGGTCACCAACAAAAGGGCTACGTCCTTCACGAATACGAATCCAGAGGACGGTGGTCATGTCATACAGGGGAACTGCCATCACACACAACGGTGCCAACACCGCATGCGGGCGTTCTCCGCTTCCGGCAAACGTTGCCATCAACATCGACACTGCGATCAGGAAGCCAACCAGATAACTGCCACCGTCGCCCATGAAGATCCGTGCTGGCGGTCGATTGTGCCAGAGAAATCCCAACAGGGCCCCCAACACAACCAGCAGCAACGCAGCCACCAGCAACTGCGGCCGCGCCGTTCCTGGATCGCGGGTCGACAACATGACCAGAGCCATCGCCGCAGCAATGATCGCCGCAACGCCACCACTCAAGCCGTCCATGTTATCCAACATGTTGAACGAATTGATCACGCCAACAATCCAAATCATGGACAGTACATCTGTCAACCATGAAATGCCGATGTGGGCGGTCAACCCAAACCCCAAACCATAAACCACGAATGCCGCGATCGCGAATTCGACTGCCAGACGAATCCACTCGTTCACACCATAACGGTCATCCGCTAAACCCAGAGCAAACAAGATCGTTCCCGCACCGAGCAGGTACCAGATTTGCGTGACACGTGACCAAACACCATCCAGATAAGGCACAACGGACCCGGGCAGATACTGTTGACACCAAACTGAATCACGCGCCACCAACACTGCAATCGTGCCCAGCAGGAACGTCAGCATGATTCCCAGCCAAATCCCGATACCGCCACCCAATGGGGTGACTTCCGTGTGAGTACTGTGGCCACCCGGCCGATCAAGCAGGCCCAGACGGTGCGCGTAACGGCGAATTGGATACAGCATCAACATGCTACACAACATGGACGGCAGAATGGTCACCACCAGAAGCCAAACCAACCATTGCGAAACATTGTCCAAAAGAACGGCACCCTGAAATTAGGAACGATTACGAAAACTTGATGAACAAGCCGGCTTGGTGTCACCAACGACCCACTTCGCGATTTCAGATTCTAAACACCTTGGCCTCCGCGATGCGCATCCGACTGAGGGCCATGGTACTGGAGATTGCATTTCTTCGAAATCTTACTTTCCGTCGGGACTGCGGCGATGGGTGCAAAAAACGCAAAAGAAAAACGAGGCACCGCAAGCCATGCCAGCTTCATCGCCTCAGAAGACAACAAGAGCCCGCTGACTCATACCTGCACCTACACGCCGGGGCACGACGCGAGTGGGCACTACGCAAGCCAGCCCTCTCCTGTTCACTCATTTCAAACCAAGCCAAAAATCCAAACACCTGCTCGCACACCCCAGCACGCTGTCCCAGCGGCCTGTCTGCAATCAAGCTCTTGACCTCAAACAACGCCGTGGACCGAAACAAGTACATTTGCTGGAGCGGGCAGGCCTCACATGAACCTTGAACCGACAGC
>PKCN01000322.1 GCA_002862205.1 Planctomycetaceae bacterium
TGTGCCTGTACGGACGGGGGTTTGAATGACTTTCGGTGAGCCATGTTCGGAGCGAGAGACGCATCTTCAAACCGAACCGGGTGACGCTGCTCACGACGATCTGTTGTCCACCACATGGTTTGCCCTCTTATGCCTTCAGCAACACAGCATTGAACAGAGACGGCAGCCCCTTGAAGTCCAAACTTACGACGCGAACACACATCGTGCCGATTCTGTTTTGATCGGCAACTTGAACAAAAACCTTCAAACTTTGCCTATCTTACCAAGCTTGTTCGATTTGGAATCATGTCTTGCCACCCGGACGCTCGGTCTGAATGCTTGCATCTAAGCGTTATTCCTCGCCAAGGCAGATCAAACCACGGCTGCTTGCAGGAAGCAGAGTGAGTAAGATCGGGTAACGAATCAGGTTCGTCCTGAACGGCAAGCGAGCAGTCGTGAAATCAGGCTCGATCCGCGGGCAAGCCGTGAGCCATCTGCGGCAGTGGTGCTGAAACGAACCTCAGTACGCGGGGCTTGAAACTGAATCACGAGCACACACGACGGATAAGGGAGGTTGGGCCGGATGGCAGACGCCACCGCCGCATGCACACCACCCCTTATTTTGAGGGGACACAAACCCCGACCGCGAAGTATTGGATTGCGAGTGTCCACGCGAATTTCATGAACCGCCGAAAGTTCTGTTGCTGGATACTCGCCATGAGTGACCGGGGAGGTTAGGCTATCGCTGCAGAATTTACAGACTGGTTGGCTGAGCTTGGCCGCCATGCGTTGCTTGCCGTGGCCAGCACGCCTGTCTTAAATGGAAGCCGATCGTTGAACAGAATTCAACGAACGAAAAGTGAGTAGCAAAGAATCAAGAATGGTGCTGAATTCCCTACACGTTTCCTGAGGGCTCAGGGACAGGGTTGAAATCACCTGAATGACTGCTGGGCAGTACCCGGCATCTGGCAGTATGCGGCAAGAAGTCGTGCACCCGCTGGCGTACCAGACAACGCGCAAGCCACATGCGAGGCACGAGATCATCCGATGAACGCGATTACTGCCAAACCAACCGTCACGGATAGCAACGACGAGTCCATCAGTCATCCATTGACCCCAGACTGGCTGTCACCAGACTGGCTGTCACCGGACCGTGAATTGGAAAGTCATGTCGAGCGACCACGCTCGCTACCCTCTGTCCTGGCTGCAATTTGTGAAGACTGCAGCAAGAACTCGATGCAATATGTTTTGCGATGCGATACGGGTCATGACGGCGAGTGATGACGACACCGCCTTGGATGCAAGCGATTTTGAGAGCGTAGCCAAAACCTGATGCTACTGCTGAGATCGCCCACCGCATTTTTCATTGGCAAGGCTGCAAAGTGAGACAAGCGATCTCGAGGAGTGGCGAGGGGTGGAATGATCGTTTGGATGCGAAAAAGAATCACGGAGCTGCCCGATATCGTGCACGTGAGGCAGCAGTGTATCGGTAGGCCATGCGGTCCCTCAGCGAAAAAGCATCGGCTGGCGGTTCGCTGCTACCCCTTCGTTCAGGGACTGGCCACAGGACGAGCGGAGGCTTAATTTGCTTCGTTCCATTCCACCAATTCCTTATAACGCATGCCGTTGCCACCGAAGATATCCAGCGCACTTCCGACAGTCACATCGACATGTCCGCCACTGACTTGTTGGACCAAGTCGACATCCCGAAGAGACGCGGCCCCACCTGCATAGGTGATAGGCAAACCACCCCAGCGTGACAACATCGCGACCAATTCCTCGTCAATCCCACCGCAGAGCCCCTCAACATCGGCAGCGTGAACGAGAAATTCCGCCGCGAATCCCGCCAAATGTCGTAACGTATGTTCACCTACCTCTAAGCTTGTGATTTTCTGCCAACGGTTCATGGCCACATGCCAGGTGGGTTTTTCGTTGGGTTGCGAAGTGCGTCTGCAACTCAAATCAATTACCAGTCGCTCCCGACCGATCGCATCACAAATCGAGTTCAGCCGCTCTTGGATCAAGCAGCCATCGGGACCAAACAAGGATGACGTCACGATCACGTGACTGGCACCCGCATCGATCCAAAATCCCGCATTTTCTGCGGTAATCCCACCGCCAAGCTGTAATCCTCCGGGGAATGCCTGCAAGGCTTGCAAGGCGGCATCCTCATTCCCGGGGCCCAATTTGATGACGTGCCCCCCGGTCAAGCCATCTCGGGCATAAAGGTTAGCAAACCAGGACGGCGGTCGGGTCGACACATGGTTCTCAACCGGCAAAGCGTCATCCCGCAACGTGCCTCCGACAATTTGTTTGACCTGGCCACCATGAAGATCAATACAAGGTCTGAATTTTGTCATTCCGTAAACACGCTGAATGAATGAGAATAGGGGTAGAAATGATTGAACCTCGAGGACATTGGCCAGCATTGGCAGGCGTTTCCGGGGGTAGCCAGAACGCTACACAACTCGTATCTCTGGTATAAAAAGAAACTGTCTGGAGGCCTAGCCCGCCCCAACTCGCCACCAACTGTAATTCGACCTTTCCCTGCATGTCTTCCCAACCCCATCTTGATCCCGGCCTGAACTCGTTGCTCCAAACGCTTCGAAGCCGGATTCGTCGTTACATCGTATGCGATTCCCTTCTGGCAGTGTTTGCGTTGGTCTTATCGGCATTTTGGATTGGTTTGGCCTTGGATTACGTCCCTGTCCAACTGGGTGGCACCGAAATGCCCCGGTTGGCACGTACACTTCTCCTCGGCGTTGTCGCGATTGGTCTAATCGCGGTGCTGTTCAAAATGCTCGCGGGCCGCTTACACCGCCCGCTGCCCGATGACAGCCTGGCGCTTCTGGTGGAGCGTCACCATCCCAGTCTGGGTGGACGTTTGGTAACAGCGGTTCAGTTGAATGAGCTTGGTCGCACCGGTGACTCACACTCCCTCAAACTGCTGGACCAGGTACACGCCGAGGCGGCGGCCGAAATCGACAAGGTTGATCCGAATCGTGTCTTCCGCTTCCAACCGCTGTTGCACAAGTTTGCGATTGCAGGCCCGTTGGGGCTTGCCGCGCTGGCTTTTCTGATTCTCAGCCCCCAAGCCTTCGCATTGGCGGCATCGCGGCTGACGCTACTGAGCGATGACCCCTGGCCGCGGCGGGCAGATCTTCGAATGGTGGGAATCGAGCTTCCCATCGTGACGGCGTCTGACCAGATGATTCTGGCCCCGGAATTACTGGAGTTCACCGGAAAGACAATCCGCTTGCCCCGAGGCAGCAACGGCACCCTGAGGATTCGCGCCCGCGCTGAGGACGCAGAGGTCCCTGTGGTCTGTACGGTGTACTACCAGACTGACTCAGGCACACGTGGACAATCCAACATGCGGCGTGTGGGTCGCATCCTCGACGGATACCAATCTTTTATTCTCGATGGCGCTCCACTGACTGCGTTGAGTGAATCTGTCACGCTCGACATTCGCGGTCTTGATGACCGCTTGGATGACTATCGAATCGAAGCCGTTGAACCTCCTGCCTTGACAGGTGTCTCACTCCAAATCCGCTACCCCGACTACTTGCGTACTTCCGCCAGCGTGCAGACAGACATGAGCACAGATTATCAGTCTGGTCTGCGTCTACGTGAAGGAAGTGACGTCACTCTGATTGCCAGCAGCAGTGTTCCTTTGGGCGACACCGATGTCATCTTGAAAACCGACGCAGACGATGCCTCCGAGGTTGACCTCAAATACTCAGATGATCGGCGTCAAGTTCAGTTCACGCTGCCTAACTTCAACACAGCAACGACCATCAGCATGCTTCCCAAAGACGCTGATGGAATCTCAGCCCAAGCACCCTACCGTTACTTTCTCGGTGTCGTGCTCGACGAAATGCCCGAATTGAATGTCAAACTCAAAGGCATCGGCAGCTCCATCACGCCTCAAGCAAAATTGCCCATCTCCGCTACCGCAGTGGATGATTATGGCGTTACCGACCTTACCTTCTCCGTGACACCTACCGATACTGCCTCGCCAAACGGAGAACAGCAGGAGCCTCAAGCGATCAAGTCTGCTTCCACCTCGCCGGACCTTGACCGGGATGGACAAGCGACCGCCGAACTCGACCTCAAAAACCTTAGCAACGATGGCACCCTACCTGTGCTCGTACCCGGCAATGCCATCAACCTCATCGGTGAAGCCACCGATGGATATGACCTTGGAGAACAGCACATCACGCGCAGTGAAGTCTTTCGTCTCGAAGTGGTCACGACCGAACAGTTACTCGGTCTGCTAGAACGCCGAGAACTGGGTTTGCGTTCGCGTTTGGAACAGACAATCGAAGAGATGACTTCCCTACGCCAAACTCTTGACTTGCTTCGAAGAACCGGCTTTGAAAACGCTCCAAATGCGACCGAAATCGAACTCACCCGAGCCGAACAAGTTCGCCGACTTCGAGTGCAGCAAAGTGGCCTGCAAGCGATGAAAACCTCGCAAGAACTCACGGGAATCGCAAACTCTCTCGATGACATCCTTCTAGAGATGCTGAACAACCGGGTAGATAGCGTTGACCGAAGCGAGCGAATCGCGAATGGCGTACGTGACCCGATCAACGCTATCGTGCAAGGTTCACTGAATACCCTGCTCACACAAGTCAAAGCCATTGAGGCAACCGTTGCTGATCCGAAAACCGGCATCATCCGCACTGCAGAAGCTGTCAGCACGGCTGAGGATGTGATTCTCCAACTGAATACGATTCTGGAAAAAATGCTTGATCTGGAAAGCTACAACGAAGTCCTTGACCTTGTCAGACAACTTATGGATGACCAAACGGAATTGACAGATGCCACCAAAGAGGAACGCAAAAAACAAGTTCTCGATTTGTTCAAATAACAGCTACCGCCCCAGCACGCTGACACGAATTGATCGATGAATCCCTCAACACCTGCAGCCTCCAACTCCGCCATCACGTCACAATCAAAGCTCAAACTCAACGCCGCTGTCTCGGAATGCAGACAGACACCGAGGAACAGTCAATGAAAAACGAAACATCAAGCACTGCATTCGCCATTCATCAACGCTACCACGCTCGATCCAACATGCCATCAAAACTCTTCCTGATTGCAATTGCGCTAACAACATTCAACTTGAGCAACACATTCCCACCACAGAATGCCGTAGCCGATGAAATTGAACTGCTGACCGCAAAACAGCAAAGCGTTACCCAAAGGTACCAACGTCTCGAAGAATTGTTGCTGCGTTTGGCAGAAGTAGAAGCAACCGAGAATCCTGAACGATCCGCCCTGCTTCGCCGTGCTGCGAAACAATCACGTGACAAGTTTGTCCTCGAGAAACTCAAACTCGCGTCCTCATCGCTGAAAACACAAGAATTTCAGAAGGCAGTGGAGAACCAGGAATCAGCCACCAAAGAACTCGGCGACCTCCTCAAACTACTGCTCAGTGAAGACCGATCGAAACGAATTCGCGACGAGAAAGAACGCTACACAAAACTTATCAAAGACTTAAAACGAAATCTGAACAATCAACGCAGCACAAGGGCACGCACTGAAAATGGCGCTGATCTGGAAGACTTGCAGAGCGAACAAAAATCTGTCACAGACCGCAGCGAAGCACTCAAAGATCGCTTGGAACAGGAAAACGAAACAGAGGCTGGTGACCAGAACCCCGGTGAATCCAAAGATGGTGAATCCAAAGATGGTGAATCCAAAGATGGCGAATCCAAAGACGGCGAATCCAAAGACGGCGAATCCAAAGACGGCGAATCCAAAGACGGTGAATCCAAAGACGGTGAATCCAAAGACGGTGAATCCAAAGACGGTGAATCCAAAGACGGTGAATCCAAAGACGGCGAATCCAAAGACGGCGAATCCAAAGACGGTGAACCCAAAGACGGTGAACCCAAGGACGGTGAATCCAAAGACGGTGAATCCAAAGACGGTGAATCCAAAGACGGTGAATCCAAAGACGGCGAATCCAAAGACGGTGAATCCAAAGACGGTGAATCCAAAGACGGTGAATCCAAAGACGGTG
>PKCN01000134.1 GCA_002862205.1 Planctomycetaceae bacterium
GGCGAATTGGGAAAACTTGAAATGTTGATCCCCGCGGCAATGGTCATGAAGGAACGGACCGACGTTCGACCTGCACACATCATGATCCGAGGCGCTTATGACAATCTTGGTGAGCAGGTCCAACGCGGGACACCTGCCTTTCTGCCTCCCATGCCTGAAGTCGTCGGTCGCCCACGAAACCGGATGGATCTGGCGAATTGGTTCGTATCCAAGCAGCATCCCCTCACTGCTCGCGTTGCCGTCAACCGTTTTTGGCAGCAGTTGTTTGGTGTTGGAATTGTCAAAACCTCCGAAGACGTGGGAGCCCAAGGCGAATGGCCGAGTCACCCCGACCTGCTCAACTATCTGGCTTCACGGTTTGTGACAACAGGGTGGAACGTGAAGGCTCTGATGAAGGAGATGGTCATGTCAAAAACCTACCAACAGAGTTCACGTGCGACCCCTGATCAATACAGGACTGATCCGGAAAATCGGTTGCTGGCCCGAGGATCCAGATACCGATTGGACGCAGAGGTCATTCGTGACCAGATCCTTGCGACCAGTGGTGTCCTGAACTCCAAAATGGGTGGCAAGAGTGTCAAACCACCTCAACCCGAGGGGCTCTGGAAATCCGTTGCGCTTCCGAGTTCCTATCCCAATCGCTATGTACCCGACACCGGTGATCAGGTTGTTCGCAGAAGCGTGTACACCTTCTGGAAACGTGGTTTGCCTCCCCCACAAATGACAATTCTCAATGCCCCCACGCGAGAAGACTGTACCGCACGACGCGAACGCACCAATACACCGCTACAAGCGCTGTTGCTGATGAACGAACAACAGTACATGAAAGCTGCGCAGCGTCTTGCGATCCAGGCACTGAGTCTCGAAGCGGAGGGTCGCCTTTCTGCGGTCTATGAGACCATCACCGGCAGACTTCCCGACGCACGCGAGCAGGAGGTTTTACTGAAGGCTCTCAAAGACTTTGAGGTCTTTTACCAGAAACACCCCGCACTGACAGAAGCATTTCTGGACCAGCAAAGTGATCACAGCCATCCCCCTCAAGCAGTGGCGGCATGGGCGATGATCGTCAACACCATTTACAACCTGGACATCACGAAAACCCGTTCGTGATCCGTTCCAATCAATCTTATTTTCCGATGAGAAGAGTCGTCATGGCCCCAAGCAATCCCCTTTCACACGCCCGACGTCAGTTCCTGAAAAACTCAGGTATGGGGCTCGGAGTCACAGCATTGGGGTCACTGCTGCCCCAGAACTCCATCGCGCAGACGAATGTCGCTCCACCGGCAAAGCATGTCATTTTTCTATTCATGGCCGGAGCGCCCAGTCAGGTCGATTTGTTTGACTACAAGCCTGATCTGGATAAACAGTTCAAGAAACCACTGCCTGAAAGCGTGAGCCAGGGGCAACGGGTCACCGCCATGACGCGGGGCAAAGAACAGTTGGTGGTTCCCTCCATGTTCAAATTCAATCAGGCGGGCAAAAGCGGGATCTGGATGAGTGAGCTATTGCCACATCTATCCAAGCAGGCTGATCGACTCTGTATTCTGAAGTCACTCAACACCAATGCGATCAACCATGACCCCGCCAAAACCTTTGTATGCACAGGATCCGAACTACCTGGCAAAGCCAGCATGGGCGCCTGGTTGAGCTACGGTTTGGGCGCGATCAACAAGGATCTGCCAGACTTCATTGTTTTGACGTCCGCATTTTGGACGGGTGGAACACGGAACGTGCAAGGTTTGTACAGCCGCCTTTGGGGGAGCGGTTTTCTGCCATCAAAACATCAGGGAGTCGCTTTCCAAACCAATGGCGATCCTGTCCTGTTTCTGTCCAATCCAAAAGGCGTCGATGCCCAAGTGCGACGCAGGATGCTGGATGCGGCCGGAGAACTCAATCGCAAACACCTGAGTGAGATTGGTGACAGTGAAATCGAGACAACCATTTCGCAGCAGGAAATGGCATTCCGAATGCAGTCTTCTGTTCCTGAATTGACGGACTTGTCCCAGGAATCCAAAGAAGTATTGGAGGCCTACGGACCGGAGGTGCACAAGAACGGATCCTTTGCCAGAAACTGCCTTCAGGCGCGCAGAATGGTAGAACGTGGTGTGCGGTTCATCCAGCTGTTCCATCGCGGCTGGGACCATCACTCAATCCTTCCCAAGCAACTTCGAGGACAGGCGTACGATGTCGACCAAGCCTGCTCTGCACTCATCGCGGACCTCGAACAACGTGGTCTGCTGGATGACACACTGATTGTTTTCGCAGGCGAATTCGGACGCACCGTTTACGGTCAGGGAAAACTTACAAGAGATGATTATGGACGCGACCACCATCCACGATGCTTCTCCGGCTGGCTCGCCGGCGGAGGAGTCAAAGGTGGAATGACTTACGGTGAAACGGATGACTTCAGTTACAACGTTGCTGAAAATCCTGTTGCCGTCAGGGACTTGCACGCCACGCTGCTACACCAGTTGGGAATCGATCACGAAAAGCTGAATTTTCCATTCCAAGGCTTGGACCAAAAACTGACGGGTGTTGAGCCGGCACGGGTGGTGACCGAGATCCTGGCCTGATCCAACCAGCTTCCAACCAAACTCGCCTGCCAGCTTGCAACATTTTCCCCCGTCACCCTCGTGCCAGTCTTAGAGACCGTGCCAGTCTTAGAGACCGTGCCAGTCTTAGAGACCGTGCCAGTCTTCAAAAGCTGTGCCAGTTTTCAAAAACCGTTCCAGTGCCGAACATCATTCCATTCCCCGAGTCCAGTGGTATTTGGAAAAATGCTGCAAACACATCACTAGCGATATGTTCCCAACCACTCCGACAAGATCCGCACATCGGTGTAATAACCTGCACGCTCCAACAGCCTAACCACGTGATCAGCTGCCGCGCAGTTTTCCACTCGAACCACAAACTCGAACCTCGGCTCCAACTCGACTTTGCGAATGTCTCCGTCAATAACACCCTCTCGCTCGTAACCGCCAACGAAAATGCGCAACAAATGCCTATTTGCAGCATCAAAAGTGCTGAAGGTGTATGACTCCATAGACGTTCCATCGCGATACAACCAAACCACTTGCCAGCCATAAACCGGCATTGCCGCATGAACTTCGTAATACGTTTTGTAATGTTTTTGGAATTGCCTGACCTCATCAAGAATTCGTGAATTGGGAACAGACTCCGAACTGGGTGGTGCAGCAGTTCCATCTGAACATGCAAGCAGCCCACCCACGAACACGGCTACCAGCAGTGCAGTTTTGATGATTCTCATCTTTCTCTGTCCTTATTTTCTTGAATCTGAAATTGTGTGAAAGCGACACGACACAAAAGTGTCAAACGGCTTCTGTGCATTCACAACGCTGACCACTTTCAGACAAGACGTAGAGCGTTCACCCCACCCGACAAAAAAACCTGCGTCAGAAGCATTACAGTTTTTTTGGCCGACGCGAGAATAGAACGGTCCAAGACAGAGATTTAGGCAGCGGCAAGCTGCTTGTGAGTTCAAACCGGGTCCCCATTTGACCTGATTTCATGAAAGCACCAGAAACCGATCTGTGACCAGTCGTGGCAATCACTCGGATTTTTTCAGAACAATATCCTGTTCATCTTCTTTAACCGGTACGCCATTGAGAGTCCGGCTCAAGATCCGATGGCGAAATACGCCAGGCTCCGAGAAATCAAATTGACAGAATTCGCGGATCGTTCCTGACGGACCTTTTCCAGTTCTCTCCCAAAGCAATTTATTGCCCTCTGCAGCGACGAGCACCCCAGTCATGTGAACCCCGGTTGATGTCTGATACTGCTTGACGATTTTTCTTTCCTTGGGACTGAAACTGTAGATTCCGCGGGCCTCGAAAGCTTCTGCAGCGGATCCGCCCTCAGGAATACTGGTCCACTCGTGAATGACCACCGTACCTGTTTCAGTTTTTCGTCCAGACGTGGTAATCGTCTGGCTTGATTTGGCTGCCCCATAGGCCTTGCTTCCCATGTTCTCATACTTGCCTGAATAGGTTTCCAGCAATGGTGCAAGAACGTCGAGTCGTGTGGGATCCTGAACATCCATCCCTGAGCTTTCACGTGTCCAGATCCAAGGTTCACGATCCAAGCTCATCTGAGCATAAAGCTGGTTTCCAACCACCTGCGCGACATAGGACATTCCAAAGGGTTGCCAGTCATGAGCATTATCCTCGGGCAGGATGCGTTTATTCTCGACATACGTAACTGCCAGCGTTTTTTTGCTGGCAGGAGTGACCTTGAACCTGGCTTCCCAAAGCGAGTCTCCGGCCTCCGCATCTCCGGTCACTCGCCAAACATGTTCGAAGTCACCCTCCTCGGCGCCCCGCTTGATTTGATAAGTATGAGTAATGGGCACTCCCTCGACATTCACGCGAGTAATCACCCAGGTCCCAATCAGCTTTTCCATGTGCTCCTGCGGCGTCAATTCCTCCGTTTCCCCTCTCGCTGAACTCAACGTTGCCAAACCGGTAGCTAAAAAGAACAAGCATGTCAGAGGGCGTGATACAACAGAAAATTGAAACATGAATCGCTCGTACTGGAGGGTAAAAGATGACACAACAAAAAATGACCGCGTCTGCGACTGATGGACCAGCAGTGCCTTAGGGAAGTTATTTATCCAACAGGTCTGGCAGCCTCGCTCTCTTCCAAATCGCATATTGGCCAGGTCAAGAGCACGAAACAAACAACCAGAGTTGACGATCACTCCGCACATCAGTGCGTCGACTGGGGCTGACTTGACCGGCGGAAATGTGTGATCCAGAGAAGAATTTTTACAAACAGGCCCAATTCCCAGCCCCGGCGAGGACACATTGCTTCAGGATCTGCATCGCGTCTGCAGAGCGTGGCAGGGTAAACCACTAAACTGCGAAAAAGGCTGTGCAATCTCAGCAGTTATTACCGAAAAAAAATCTCCCTCACCAGATTTTCACTGGGCAACCCAGAGATTCCGGACGCACTAAACCGAAAGCGCAACCTCCTCACGATCTGGACTTTGGAGGAATGCAATTACCCACGCCACTTGGAGAGCAACATGAATGTTTCAGCAATGAAAAAAATCTTCGACCCACTGAGACCCTCCCAAACTGCGATCTTCTGCGGAATCGTCTGTCTTTTATTCTGCGGTACAGCGGGCCTTGCCAATGCCGACACAGACAATTCAGTGGATCAGGACTTTGCGGAACTATCGGGTTTACTGCAAGGATCCTGGAGAGTTGAGAATGAGGTCATTCTGGACGATGCTGAGCATGGCCAAACCCGAGGAGAACTCGCAGTCTCGTATGCAACGATCACGCCGAATCCTGCTGGCACTGTGCTTCGATGGGACGTTGAATTTGGTTCGGACGGAACCCATGGTCTCGTGTCAGTGCACCGGGGAACGGGTGAAATCCGCAGTTTCCACACCGCGGCCGACGGTGGCCACTGGGAGCTGCTCATCTCCAAATCCCGCAACAAGAAAAATACATGGAAATGGAAAGTGGCAACTGCAAGTTTCCCAACCGGCAACATGCTCACAGGCAATGGGACATGGAAATTCAGCGCTGATGGCAAGCAGCTGACGACATTGGGATCACTCAAACCTTCCGAGGGAGATGAGATCAAATTGGACAACCGCATGGTGCGGCTTTCAAAGGCCACGAATGCGAAATCTCTTGCCGAAGCAAGCGTCCGAAGCTTTCTACGAAACTTCAACAGCCGGAACGTTTCAGGATTGGCAGAAGAGTTCACCAAAAACAGCGCCCGCGTGATCAGTCTCTACCAGTTGCCACTGGAAGGCAGAGCCGCCATTGCTGCCTCTTTCAAGGAACGCTTTGCTAATGAAGAAGCTGCCGATGCAGGAAGCCTTGATGCAATCGTGGCCAGTGCCCGTTACATCAGCGAAAATGTAATTCTGGCAGATGGCTCATGGCAGATCATCGATGCGGAGGGCGAAACGGTACGTCACGGAAAATGGGGCAATGTACTGCAGGTGATTGA
>PKCN01000293.1 GCA_002862205.1 Planctomycetaceae bacterium
CTGCCGATCTCCACCCTCCTGACCTCCACCCTCCTGACCTCCACCCTCCTGACCTCCACCCTCCTGACCTCCACCCTCCTGATCTCCACCCTCCTGATCTCCACCCTCCCCAAAACTGCACCTCTCCTGAGGCTCTCACTCTCCCAATCCATGGTTCAATACCTCTGCGGGCAGCGAGAGCATTTCGGGAGAGGCGGAAATCAATTTCACACCCGTCTCGATGGCGCTGTAAGTTAATCACCGGCGGAAGCGATTCCTCCCGATCGCCTCACTGTTGGTAGCCCTGCCAATCAAACTGAGACCTCCTCTCAAAGCGTCAGTGCTTTGCCGTGAAACTTTGGATAGAAATCGCATGGATGCTCGATTCACATGCTGTTGTTGGGGCAATTGCACACAGCACTATTCAGCACACAGCACTATTCAGCACACAGCACTATTCAGCACACAGCACGCTTCGGCGTGTCGGGATTATTTTGCAGACAGCTTCACAGGGAACCTCGATGGGCCAATGCACGATTGCATCCAACAGCGAGCTTCATTTGAAACCATCAGCATTTGCATCACTGACGTGGTTCCCTTTATCTGAAAATGATTTGCCAGTGACTCACCTTTTCTTTTCTGAGTGGAAGATTGTGGAGACGAGAGAATCAACAAATAAAAACACACCACGGATCGCGTAAGTGCCACGGCAAACATGAAGACATTGGGAGTCATTGATTGCGACGTACTCGACCGGTAAGTGCTCACTCATCTCTGCAGGACCACTCTCGGCGTCATCTGATGCAAGTCATTCCTGGTCTGATGCAAGTTGTTCCTGATCTCCGGCACTGATAATTTGCAAGCGTGTCAGGTCTGGGCCGTGTCATCACTGCTGTCCACGTTGGCAAGTAGATCGCAATGAGTTCGAAGTTCTCGATGAACCCCACTTCTGCCAACGCTGAACAGTTGAATTGCGACCGTTTTCTGATTGCCTGATTTTCCTGAAGCACTCTGGATGAAAATCAGGTTCCGACCACCAAAAGAAAAACAGGCTGAAGAATGTGCATGAAGTCGTGACAACGCATTCATGGCAAACGCGTGGGATACCTGCAGAAGTGCACCACCACGCAAGTGTTGGGAAAAAATTCCATCCTGATCCGCCCCGCAAATCTTTTTCCTGAGCCATGGTACAGAGAAGTTGCAGATGCGCTGAATCTTTGAATCTTTCTGGACGCTATTCTATTCATGTTCGCAATGGTTCCTCCTTGACAGTTTCCTGAGCATGACTCCAATCACCGAAATCACCTTGCTCATCAGGCAGGGCAAATTCGCCACTGGTTTGTTTCATTTCATTTGGGTGCCTTTTCGAACGATTCGACGTATCGCAGAAGTTTCACTCGCGTGAACATTCAGCGGCACCTTCCATCATTTCATTTATCTTGCCTGATCGCCTTGCCTTTGTGCACGACTGGATGGACGAAGAGTTTGAAAGAGCGAGAGATGCCACGTGGAAATTTGTTGGTAAGTCTCTGAAATAACACGAAGCATCCGGACTCGAACATCACCAACGCCAGTCAGATGGGGATCTCCGTTTGCTCCCCCATACAAATCAATTACCAGAGTTTGCCAAATGGAATTCCTGCTCTACCTTGCGATGATTCCGGCGCTCGGACTCACTGCCCAATGGATCGCTTGGCGAACTCGACTGCCCGGCATTTTGCTGTTGCTTTTATTCGGCATGGCGTTAGGTCATTTCATCGAGCCTGATGTTTTTTTACAAAACCTGACCCACGGAAACGAACAGGCCGGTCCGATTCTGCTGTTTCCGCTCGTATCACTTTCGGTCGCGGTCATCATGCTCGAGGGCGGCCTGTCACTGAACCTCAAGGAATTGCGAGAAGCGGGAAACGCGGCTTTTCGACTGTGCACGATTGGAGCGATTATCTCGTGCGCGGGTGTGACAATTGCAGCACACTACCTCCTCGACTTTGGCTGGCGTTTGAGTTTATTACTGGGTGCAATTCTCGTCGTGACCGGCCCCACGGTCATTGGTCCTCTGCTTCGGCAGGTGCGTCCCAGCAAGCGGGTCGCCACCACGCTGAAGTGGGAGGGTATCGTGATTGACCCCATTGGTGCGGTTCTGGCTGTCCTTGTTTTTGACCAATTGATGATGCACATCAACGAGCCCAATCTTTGGTCAGCTGCGCTGATGTTATTGGAAACCGCGTTGGTTGGCACTGGGCTCGGCATAGCAGGCGGCTTGATACTTGCATTCGCGTTCCGACACTACCTGATCCCGGATCACCTTCAAGGTATTGCCACGCTTGCAATCGGCTTGTTGTTCTTTGCAATCAGCGATCACATTGCCAGCGAATCCGGATTGATATCGGTCACGGTACTGGGTTTATGGCTTTCCAACAGCAGCAATCTGAATGTGGAATCGATTATCGAATTCAAAGAAAATCTGCGGACACTGTTGATTGGCTGCCTGTTCATCGTACTCGGGTCGCGGGTCAACATCGACGAGGTATTCGCCCTTGGTATTCCGGGACTTATCTTTCTGGCTGTATTGATCCTGCTGGTACGTCCCGCCTCGGTTTACTTGTCGCTGCTCGGAACCCCGCTGAACTTGCGTGAAAAAGCATTCATCGCAGGCATGGCGCCGCGAGGCATTGTCGCCGCAGCAGTCAGCAGCGTGTTCGCACTCGAGATGGAGTCTTTACCTGCAAGCCTGGCGATTGAAGATGCTAATCATCTGGACACCGTCACATTTCTGGTCATCTTTGGCACAGTCACGACTTATGGCTTCACCGCTTCCCCCCTCGCCAAAATGCTGGGACTGTCACAGCAGAGCAACGATGGAATCCTGATCGCAGGAGCTGATGCGTGGACCAGGGATCTTGCCCAGGAATTCAAAAAACTCGGCTTGCCCATCCTGCTGGTTGATACCAATTACAACAAGATTGCCAAAGCGAAAGTCGCAGGACTCAATGCCATCTGCGCCAACATCCTCAATGAACATGTCAGAGAAGATCTTGATCTCAATGGCATCGGAAAACTCATGGCACTCACGGAAAACGATGAAGTCAACTCACTGGCAGTGAGAGAATGCCAGACTCTTTTCGGGAGAGCCAATCTGTACCAACTGACATTCCGAAAACAAAATCAACACAATCGACGCGGTCTGACACGCAATCTGATGGGACGGGAACTTTTCGAACCTGGCCTGACGTTTTCGAAAATGGACGATTTCCATGGGGTCGGAGCAACTTTCAAAACCACTACCCTGTCAGAAAACTACACCTACCAGGACTTCATTGAACACTACCAGAACGGCGCGAATCTTCTTTGCGTGATCGATGAGTTTCAGAAACTGGCAATCAATACCGTCGAACACCAACTCAACCCCACCCAAGGCCAAACCATCATCGCTCTTGTGTCATCCACGGTAATACCTGACAGTCACGAAGCCAAAAAGTGAAGCCCGACAACACTGATCGAGCAAGGTGGTTCGCCACATTCAGAAGGACTTCATCACCATGCAAAAGCGATTGACCACCAAAACGTCGCATCCTTACTGGTCGTAATCACCATCGGCACATGCGTGATTCCTGCTCTGTTGGAAAGAGTTTGGTGGTGTGAAGTCGGAGACTTGACACCAAGGTCGTGAGACATCGGGAGTTCGCATAATTCACAGCATCTGCTCGACCCTGCGCGTTGTCCCATTTCCAACATGGCATCGGCTTGTTCTTCATGCTGCAAGTGTGTTGCAGTATGCTGCAAGTGTGTTGCAGTCGTTGGCTTTGAGCACAAACCTGCACCCTGATTGTGGGCCTTATCGAGGCGGGCTGGGAAATCCTGAAAAACACATCGTTCATGATCAATCGATACCGGCAAGCTACCATCGCATCGGATTATTTCGGTAACAGTATCCTGAACTCCATGAGCAACTACGTAGCATGCCTGCTCGGAGTGCTGCTGGTCCGAAAGACCAATTGAAAATTGGGCTTGGTGGTATTTGATGTGTTGGAAGTTAGCCGTGTGCTATGGATTCGCGACAAGCTGATGCTGAACATCCTCTGATGCTGACGTTACCCGTGGAAGCAATCCAGCAGTGGCAAGCTGCTTAGAAAATTCGAATCTGCAGAATGTGACCACTAGAATCCCAGATATCAAAATTCTGCGCCGGTGCCCTCGTGCGGTACAGTTCGACCACAGCCGGGTTCAAGCGATACGATCATTCTGCTCGCCCTCAAGGGGCGCGCCGAACTGCCTTGAGAATGCTCTGCAATAGCATCCCACGTCGTCGGCCAGCCACTCGCGGCTGCACGACGTTTTCCCGATGATCAAGCCAGACTTCAACTTCTTGGTAGGAGCCAGCAAACAAACGCTGGCCCTCCTGGCTATGAACCA
Source organism: Planctomycetaceae bacterium (assembly GCA_002862205.1). Lineage (GTDB taxonomy): Bacteria > Planctomycetota > Planctomycetia > Pirellulales > Pirellulaceae > Rubripirellula. Next base: position 4,393 of record PKCN01000293.1, read on the forward strand.
CAAATTGATCGCCTTCAATATTAATTTTGTGCACCTCACGGGATGGCTTATTCATTCCCTCGTCTCCCACTCCTCCACAACGTTTCTTACGTTGCATCTACAAAAGTGTGCGCATAAAACAGAAAAGATTATCAACTCTTTCAGTCTCTCCTGACTGCGGTTATCGGCATCCTCCGCCCGGTATTACAGCAAGCCTTGTTGTGCATCTTGAAAGAATGGTGCGTCGCCACCGCCAAACGCAGTTCGAGCAATCACACCGAATTCCTCTCCACGATCCTATCAGTTACGAATCGACGGCGTGATAGCATTCGCTTGGTTCAATGCCGTCTTTACGAATCAATTTATTTTTTTTTCGGCTTCCGACATGTACGGCTTCCCGAAAACACACAAGCGCGGCAAACGAGGGAAGATAGGAAAGTATCGTTTTCCAGTCGACTCGTCGCCTCGTCACCGCTGGTTTTTAACCCCGTCGCCTTGCACAAGTTTCCAAGGATGCCAGAACAATGCAGTGGCAGGCACCAAAAAAGGTTGCCAGCCCGCAACACCTGGAGGGTGGAAAAATAATTTGCGGGGAAAATCGCCGTCCAAAGATCGAATCTCAATGAACTTGAATTTTGAATGAATCTCGATCCAAATTGGTTGGACAGCAGAAGAAAAAGAGAGAAGGCGATACCAAGCCGGAAGCAATCAGTCACAACTCAAACAGCCCATCTTGCTTGCAGCGATTGCGTCACAAAGGCTTCGGCCCCATTGAACGAGCCGGTGCAAATGGCATTTCATTTCGGGCCGCTGAGGGCCTGAGATGCTCCCCACACCGGCGTTCCTAGCGTCCCCGCAAGCATGAACTAATCACTTGGCTTCGCAACTTGGTTGGTTTGACGCCTGCACCGCTCCGAACAGTACTTGACCTCGTTCCAGCATTTCTGCCACTTCCGTCGCCAACTGAAGGGACGGCCGCAAGTTTTACATTGCTTCGTGGGGATCTCTGCTTTCGATCTGCTGGATGCTGTTCTACGCCGCACAACAAATAGCCCTTCCGAGGGGGTCCATCACTCCAGTTTCCACTGTTTAATTATGGCGCTCGGACAAGGTACGCGCATTGGTGAAGCTTCCCTCTAGCCCAAAACCCTCGAATCGCAGGGCAAGATCCGCCGCAAAATGGTTTAGATCAGGCCGTTTGATTGGGATTTACGGGTTCAAATCGACGCATGCTCACTTTGCACCAACTCTGCTGGTTGCACATCTTGCGGTGACTGGCAAAGATAGGGTGAATTGATGGATTTCCACCTTTCAACACGAGAGAGACAGATGAACACTTTGCGTGGATTGATCACAGGATGCGTGGCTGTGGCCATGCTTTCGTTCGCTGCCCCAACAACGGCAGAAGCAGGTTGCTTCGGTTTCCTGAGCCGGTGCAGTGCGCCCGTAGATTGCTGCGAGCCAGTTTGCTGCGAGCCCCCGCCCCCAGTAGCCGTTACTTGGTGCATCAAAGACCCTTGCACCTGCTGTAGCTATGAAGTCACCGCATGCGTCCCTGCATGTTGTGCCGAAGCCGGCCCAACATTGCTTTGCTGCCGTCCCGGCCTCTTT
>PKCN01000344.1 GCA_002862205.1 Planctomycetaceae bacterium
CCCTGAGTACCAAACGCTCCACCATGGCCAAAGGTCCCGGACGAAAGAGCTTCGGTTACCCCTTGAGGCTCCCGAACAATGCACCATCCTAATCCCCAGCAATTCCCGGGCGTAAAACCTGTCACCAAGTCACCAGTCTGTGGTGAAGTCATCTGCTTGACAGCTTGCTCGGAAACAATTCTGTCACCTTTACGAAGCTGGCCACCACTCAAAATCATTTGATAAAAGCGATACATATCGCGGGCTGTCGAAAAGAGTCCTCCTGAGGGATTCGGTCCTTTTACATTCGTCGGATCGACGATGCGGTTATCAGCCTCAGCCAGTTTCTTCTTATCATCCAGGCGATACAGCCCGGCAATTCGGGCCTGTTGTTTCTCAGTCGGAAAAAAAGTCGTATTGTTCATTTTGAGTGGTGCAAAGATACGCTCTTGAACAAACACTTCGAATGGTTTTTTCGCAACGATCTCAACAATGCGTCCAGCCACATTCAACCCGGGGCTGTATTGCCACCGTGTTCCGGGCTGAAACCGTAGTGGATTTTTGGCAAGCTGGTCCACTGATTCCTTCAGCGATGAATCAAAAACCTGATTTCCAGCAAGCCCCGAGGTATGCGTGATGGCGTCACGAATCGTGATCTCACGTTCAGGAGCGCTACCATCTTTCATTTTCACATTTTTGAATTCCGGAAGATATTTGCTGATCTTGTCATCAACACTGAGTTTGCCTTCGTCCTGTAAAATCATCACCGCCGTGGCGGTGACAGGCTTGGTCATCGAAGCGATCGAAAACATTTTGAACGATTGCATCTGCTGATTGGCTTCAATGTCTGCCAATCCCACCGTCCCCAAATGCACCACCTTGCCGCCGTGCGCAACGAGTGTCACAGCACCCGCGACTTGGCCTTGATCAACAAACTGTTGCATCGCATTGTCAATGGACTCAAGGACAGGCAGTACTATCTTTTCGCTTGGTTCCTGACCCCAGATTGGGACTGAAAAAAGAAGCGATAACAAAACGGCAATCGGTGGAAAACGATGGATCATTGCAAAAATTTTTCGTGATTTTGGTAAACAGCGGCAAGCCAATTCAAACTCAAATCGCATTGTATCGCGTGCCTCGTGAGAAAGTACCACGGGGGGCAACTCCTGTGTGATAACCTCTCTGTATTCGAATCAGGTCCATGCCGCATACGACAGGGCAACAAAACAGGATACCAGCACCCGAGCAAAATCGCTCAGTCACTCACTCATCAACAGTTTTGGTACTATGAGAAAATGCGGTTGAGAAAGGGTCTGGGGATCAGCGGCCACCACCGGGCAATATTCCAGATTAGATGAGTCTGCTGCTTGCGGCCGATCACCTTGGAGCACTGAACAAAAGACTGTCATCGGTGCAAAAAAACTCAAACCTTTGAAGGATGAGTCCCATGGGTAAAAACTTTGAAGGAAAACGAATCGCCATTGCTGGTGGCAGCGGTTTCCTTGGGCTTTCGATGGCACAGCATTTCATCGACAATGGTGCGGATGTGAGTTTGATTTCCCGCACCATTCCCAAGGCTAGTGGAGCGTGGACACACTTCGCTTGGGATGGTCGCAGCGTAGGTGACTGGACAACCGCGATCGATGGCTGTGACGCGATCGTGAATCTAGCGGGTCGAACCGTCAACTGCATCAAGACGCCTGACCATAAGGACGAGATAATACGGTCGCGAATTGAATCCACGCGTGTGCTGGGAGCAGCGATGCGTGAAGTACATGCACCACCGCCGGTCTGGGTGCAGATGAGTACTGCACACATCTACGGTGACCCTCCAACTGTCGTTTGCAGTGAGGGGGCAGCCACCGGATATGGATTGGCACCGACAGTGGCAAAAGAGTGGGAAGCAGCCTTTGCAGAAAGCATCTTGCCCGAACAACGTGGTGTCATCATGCGAACCAGTTTCGTCATTGGACGTGATCGCGGCGGCGGCGGCGGTGCTCTTGCTACCCTCAAGCTGATCACAAAACTCGGACTCGGTGGCAAAGTGGGAAAGGGCAAACAGGGCATGTCGTGGATTCACGAAGACGATTTGAATCAGATATTCACTCGTGCAATTCACGAGGATTCAATGTCAGGAGTGTACATTGTGTCATCTCCTCAACCCAAGTCACAGGCCGAGTTCATGCGGACACTCCGGCACGTCATGGGGGTACCCGTGGGCTTGCCTGCTTTTGAGTGGATGGTTCGAATTGGAGCTCCCCTATTTCTCAGAACTGATCCGGAACTTGTGCTCTACGGTCGTTACGTCATGCCGGCACGCTTGATCGACGAGGGATTCAATTTTCGCTTTGGGGACCTCACCGCTGCGTTGAAGGATTTACGAAAGTAGAAGATCGAGACCTGCGAAAGAGAGCATGCTTGCACTTGGGCAACAACTTGGAGAGAACAACCTGACCGAACGCAAATGCTGCCCACGCATCACAACACCCAACGCATCACAACACCCAACGCATCACAACACTCAGCGCGGCGGTGTCTTATCTGATTTTTCCCGATCACGGTTGACTTGATCAATGGAGAAAGTTGGGATCTCAAAGGCGAAAACGGGTGCGTCGAAAACATCGCGTCCTACTTGGCATCGTCTGTCACACTGCAATTGCCTGCCATACCAATCCGTTTCCAGGCCCCGGATCCCTTTGTAGGCCCAGGAGCCAAGCTTTCGTGGTGCCGGATGCTCACAGGATTCACCACCCCTGTCATGATGCGAGTGTGGGAGAAAACCGCATAAGCCTCTGAAATCACCATTTTTTCGTTGCTTTTCCGGCGAAAACGGGAAAGGTTTCTTTCATGCTCCACTCAGCATGGCTTCTAACACGAGCTAGTGGCAAGAAGAAACGGGGTATCCCCCGATTGATGGCAACGCCAGAACAATTTTCGTCGCTCGTTTCAGAATTTTTCAATTCTTGCGTAAAATAGCGTTAAATCGTTGAAGCAGCGGAAGCTCACCCATAGGTGAGAACAAAACATGAACATGGACCCAAGCACCACCCATCAGCACGAGACTTTCCTGCGACTTTGGATGCAGCATGAGCCGGAGTTACGAGCATTTGTTCGATCCTGCTGCCCCAAAGCTCAGGAAGTTGATGACGTTATGCAGGAAGTCAGCGTGGCAGCCTTGCGAAAATTCTCGACGTTGGATGACCACTCGGCCTTCGGAGCGTGGGCGTGCCTCATTGCCCGCTACGAGTTACTGACGGCCCGACGACGCCATGCTCGTGATCGGCTCGTCCTGTCAGAGGACATCATCGCAATGCTTGCCGATGAGGGTGCGTGCGAACTGGAACTGCGCAAGGAGCAATTGCAAGCGTTGGACCAGTGCATCAAAAAGCTGACTCCCGATCGACGCGAACTCGCGATCACAGCCTACTCTACCGGGACAACCATACGCGAGATGGCAAGACGAACGAAAAAGACTGAAGGATCACTATATCAAATGCTGGCGAGAATCCGCACGGAATTACACCGTTGTGTCAGTCGCAAAATCCCCGGAGCCTCGGCATGACCTCAAACAACCTGACTGAGAACGACGAAGACTTGCTGCACCGATACCTTGACGGCGTCCTTACTCGTTCAGAACTTGAATCGCTGGAGCAATTACTTCGAAGCAACGCAGACGCCCGAACTCAACTGCGTTCCCTCGCAACCATTGACGCCAAGTGGCAACAACTTGCGATGGACGAGAGTAGCACACATATCAGTGACGCTTGCTCTGGAACTCAAGATCGATCTGCCACCACCCGCCAACGTAGACGTTCGATCCCACTGTGGGCAAGTCTGATAGCCATCGCTGCCTCACTGGCCATCGCCGCATTTGGTTGGTTTTTACCGGGCAATGATTCGACAGCCCAAATCGAAACCGGCATTGCAAGAGTGATACGAGTAGAAGGGCAAGCAACCGTCGACGGGGGTCGCCCACTTTCACAGGGCGCTGACTTGTTTTCTGGCGAAGTACTTTCCATGTCAAATGGACTGATCGAACTGGCATTCCGCGAAAGCGGCGTGCATGTGATCGCCACAGCCCCGCTGCAAGTAAAGCTGGACAGCGATAAACGCATGAGTCTGGCGAACGGACAAGTCAAGTTGGTGGTACCACCCCAAGGAATTGGATTTGTCGTTGACACTGAGAAGCGTAGATTCATCGATTTGGGAACCAGTTTTGTCGTCACAGCCAACTCACTCGGTTCGGAGGTACTGGTACTCGACGGTATAATCAGCGTCGAGTCGACCGATCACGAACCTGCTTCCTTGATGAACGAAGGTGAATTCGCGAAGTTTGATCAGAACGGAAGGACCAAGAAGCGGACAGCTTCGCGTTTGTCACTTGCCCTACCCGAGGTGTCGACTGCTGCAACGAACGTCAACACGAGGTCACTCACTGGATTCGCTGTGGGCTACAGCCCATCCGCTGAACTGAATAAAGAACACATCAGGGAAGACTTGATTGGCAGCCAGTTATTGCCACTGATTCAGTCGGGATTTCAGGATACAGGTTGTTTACAACCGCTCCAGAAGAGTGAACCGCTCAGTTTTCGGGGCATCGCGGGAGCCTATCATGAATTCCCCCAGCGAACGGGCTTGGAGCCCTATACAGAATCTGGGGGCTGGCTGTCCTGGTACCACGGCAACGTCGTGCCGCCTCGTTCCGGCCGCTACCGGTTTTGGGGTTATGCCGACAATCATTTGATGGTGGCCATCAATGGCGAGCCCGTGTTCGAAGGCTCGCGTCGAAATTCTTCATTCAAAGAATTGGGCATCTCCAGAACCAACAACCCGGCACTGCCTTGTCTGATTGCGCCGGCAGGTTTCGCCTGCAGTGACTGGATTGAGGTCACCGACGAACCGCTACAACTCGACATCCTGTTTGGAGAAGTGGGAGGCAGGATAACATCAGGCCTGCTGCTGATCGAACAGGAAGGTGAAAACTATGAGGAAACGTTCTGGGGACAACCCAAGTGGCCTCTGTTTCTGACCGAGTCCCCCGCCGCCGGTGAAACGTCGGAACTGAATCGCCTGCTGGTACATTTGGAAGAAAAAACCATGGGTTCTTTCTCGATCGCCGAAGACGCAATCTGGAAAGTACAAGAGCGGAAACCTTCAAACACAAGTGAATGATCACGTGAGTAGATTCATGAATTCACGACCGAATCGCCGCCATTTTCTTCGGGGAACGGGAGCGTTGGTCGCGTTACCAGCGTTGGAATCGTTGAACTTTCGACGTTTTGCCTCGGCAGCCTCCGCGGCCCCCAGCATTCCATCCAAACGCTGCGTCTTCATGGGCATGGGCTTCGGTGTGACCAAGGAAACCTGGTTTCCCGATCTGGCTCGGATGGGTTCGGACTACAAGCTTTCCGAAGGCCTTGCTCCGCTCGCCCGTCACCAATCCGATATCACCGTGGTGCAGGGCTGCTCAAATCAATTCACCAACGAAGCTCACTGGGGCAGCACCTTTTGGCTGACCGGGGCAAATCGTTATTCCGTGCCTGGTCAGAACATGGCCAACAGTATCTCGGCCGACCAGATCGTCGCGCAGCAATTGGGCAGAGACACTCGTTTTTCGTCGATCCAGCTCAACGGATCTGATCTACAGGGTCACGGCCCCGGACTTTCCCTGAGTTGGGATCAACGTGGCAAACCTGTCGGTGGCCAAGACGATCCGGTTCAGGTTTTCCATAAGCTCTTCTCACCCAATGACATGCCACTGGCACAACGCCAAGCCGCCATCGCCGCAAACCGCAGCGTTTTGGACGCCGTCCTTACGCAGGGCAGACACATCAAACGCGGTCTCTCCAAAAATGACACCGACAAGCTCGACGAATATTTCCAAGGCATCCGCGACATCGAGACGCGTCTAACAAAGGACGAAGCCTGGCTCGACGTCCCCAAAGCGGGGGCTCCCCTCGAGGAACCCCAGCCCGGCCTC
>PKCN01000084.1 GCA_002862205.1 Planctomycetaceae bacterium
GCAGCGTTCTTGAGACATTCGGCCCTGAACCTGAATAGCTCGTGACAAACACGCGGTCACCCCACACGATCGGACTGGAGGAGCCAGCGTTAATCTTTGCCTTCCACTTCAGATTCTCTGACTCACTCCACCGAAGTGGCACCTTGGACTTGAGGCTTGTCGCCCGACCTTCAGGTCCCAGGAATCTAGGCCAATTCTCAGCGGCGGACGTCACCGCACCGAATAAACAAAGACTCGTCACCACAAGAATACGCATAGAAGCTCTCTGATTAAGAATCCAAGTACAACAAATACGATGTTCAAAACGCCACAGAGCGTGCATCAAATGAACGCAACCCTACGTCGGAATTCCGTGCTCCATCCGACACCTCACCGCCCCACCATCAAACGGCTGTCAGGGAAGCTTTCAGGTTCACACGGACAAGAATCAGTGGCAGCAGACTCATCCGTCTGCGACCAACGACTGGAAGCAATCTGGCACTCACCCGACTTCTGCCACCAAAGATCGCAATGCTCTCAGCAGATACTTCACAGAACGATTCTGAATTGCTGGCAACCCAGCGCTGAAAGCCCATGGACCAAACATCATAAAACGAACCAACGTCATCAACTTTCACAACCTGGAAAGCCAATCGCAGCACAACTGATTCGTGATTGCAACAACAACGCTCGCAATTGGAAATCACCCAGCTCAAAACATGCCAATGAGGTTCGTCCTCTATTTAACGCCATGCATCATTCGTTTCAAGAATGGCGAGATCGCGAAAATCACCACCCCAGCAACAATCGTCACCGCCACAAGCATCAGATAGAACCCAGGCAATCCTTCTATGAAGAATGAATACTCTGGCGGCTCACCATTCTCACCGGGTTTGAACCGTGTTGAAAAGACAGCCATTACCGCCCCCAAACCGTTGGCCAGCGAAAATGACAGAAACCAAACACCCATCATCAGCGATTGCAGTTTCAAAGGAGCAAGTTTCGTTACCGCGGACAAACCGACGGGCGAGAGACACAATTCTGCCCAAGTGCAAATGACGTAGGTAATCAACAACCACTGTGGCCCAGCAAGGTTTCCACCCTCCGTCTCCATGGCGGCAAACACCATCGCGATGAATGCCAATCCGAGTAACCAAAGCCCCAGTGCAAATTTCATGGGCGTTGAAGGATTCGCTTTCTTTCGCTCAAGCCATACCCACAGCATTGAGAAGAACGGGGCACACAAAACAATCGTTAATGCATTCACCGATTGATACCAAGTTGAAGGAAACTCGTATCCGGCAACGACTCGATTCGTATTCTGCTCAGCAAAAACATTCAATGAACTGCCAGCCTGCTCAAATACTGCCCAGAAGAAAATGTTTCCGATGCACGCGAGAATTAGAATCACAGCCAGTCGCTGCACATCAATTTTATTAAGAGGTCGCTTTAGCTCCGCTTCATCAACTTTTGAGATTGACTTTTGTTTTTTCACTTCTTTCGGCGAAAGACCAACCCCCGCCAAATATTTTGGCCTCAGGTATTGGTAACAGATCAACCCGAGAATCATCCCAACGGCAGCCGATCCGAACCCCCAGTGCCAACCAACCTTTTGCCCTAAGGTTCCTGCAATCAGAGGCGACAAGAACGCCCCAAGATTGATACCCATGTAGAAAATCGTGAAACCCGAATCCCGACGGGAATCCTCCGGGCCATAAAGTTGCCCCACCATGACGCTCACGCACGGCTTAAAGAAACCAGTACCAATCACAATCAACGCCAAGCCTGTCACAAACGTGATCAGGGCCCCAGGACTACTTTCCATACTTACAACATCAGTCGCCGACACACCAAAGAACTCTGTGAAGGCCAGCGTGATATGACCAGCCGCAATGATCCAGCCGCCCAACAGCATCGAACGATGAGTTCCTAAAAGCTTATCCGCGATCCAACCCCCAAAGATTGGGGTGAGATAAACTGCGGTCGTGTAAAGGCCGTAAAGTGCATACGCATCTTCTTCACCCCATCCAAATCCGGGGTTCGCAGAAAGCACCTTCTCTCCATCAGCATCTACCTCCCAAATGGCTGATGCCAGATAAAGGACCAGCAAGGCCCGCATACCGTAGTAACTGAATCGCTCCCACATCTCAGTAATGAAGAGGACCCACAAACCTGCCGGTTGCTTAGTCTCCAACTGACCTGGAGGAACAGCATCCCCAGGCTCGCGATCGAATTCAACATCCGAAAGATGCAACGGGTTTGATTCAGGATGAACACCATCGCCGTCTTGATTCTGATCACTCATCTTCAACTCTATTTGGGAGGAATCCTAGGAGAGGGGAAAGTATGTTCGATATGCTGGCAAATTGCCAACCCTAAGTGCACGCCGCATCCCTACAAATCGACCGCATTTCCCGAGAATGGCCCAGATTTCGAAACCACGAGAGTTGCAGTGGCCGCTTACCTGGCAAGTGAACGCGACTAGCCAAAGCCGGCAGCAGGCAACGGATCCACACCGTTCTTTTGCCAGCATTACCGGAATCTCGGCTAGACGAACCTTGCTCGCGGCCGGGTCCCCACAATAGACGTGATCTTCTTTCTGGCCCCAACAAGTCCACCAACCACAAAGCTAACGATTGGCAAGGTCTCTGAAGCTTGAGATCGGAAACAAATCAGTCCTCATCAAGAACTTGGGTCATCAAGCCTTCACACCGGCACATGTCAGCTGCCTATTTATTTTCCATGCGTTGAAGTTCGTCCTGCCACCAATCAAACGCTTCAGGATCCTTCTCGCGAAAATTGCGCCGTGAGATGACAACACTGATCCCAGTTACAAGTAGGCTGAAGGCTAGGCACCAAGTTAAATTATTGAGCCCACTGTCAAAACCTTCGCGCCAAAACCAATAAGCACCGAGGATCAGAGAAGGCAGCAAGAACATCACGATACCCGCAACTCGATTGGGGATTTTTTTTGCCTTGACATGACTCTCCTTTAGAAAACCAATCAAGTCATTTTCTTCTCGCACACGGCGATTATGAACATGCACAATCAAAGTCGGGACCGCGATGAATACAGCGGCAAGCAATAGCATTGCGACATGATTGACAAATCCTTTCTGCCATCCCTCAGTCATACCAAGCAACAGAAATGCAGCTGACAACATGCCTAAAAAATAGACCGCCGATTGCGATGCTTCGATCTTACCACGGTAGGTCTTTAAAAAACTCTCTGCCAGATCCTGAGGAGCTTCCGGGATCAAATCTACTTTCGCAATTCCACTGAGAGCCAAACGCATCTCACTACCTTGGCTGAGATACTGCTGTCCCACCTCGGTTTCCATGAATGCATCCCACACAGGTTTCTCTTCAGCAGACAAAACGCCTCCATAAATCACCTTCAAGCACAATTGCTTTGCAAATTCTTCATTCATTTCGATTCGCCTTTTTGTAGAAGTGTGATTTTTCGTCCCAAGCGTTTCTTGGCGTGATGAAGACGTGACCAAACCGTTCCTTCAGGTACACCCAAAATCTCGCCAATCTCGACATGCCGCAGTTGGTCGATGCAGAACAGCGTCAAGATCAAACGGTCTTTTGCATCGAGGCTGTCAAATGCCACTCGCACGCAGACCTCACGATCATCTGATCCGCTATCAAACTCCCGGCTTTCCGCCAATCTCTCAGCATCAAGCTCATAACCCTGAAATCGATTTCGTTCCTGAAGCTGCTTCCGGCAAACATTGATCGCGATGCGAAACAACCAGGTTTGCAACTCCGAGCGACCCTCGAACTGGCCCCAATGTTGGTAGGCCAGAAAAAAAGTCTGCTGAGCAGCTTCCTCGGCTTCCGTGGGATTACCAGACATTCTCAAGCCCAAATGGAAAATGGCTTTCCAATGGTGCTCCAGTGCATCGGTAAATGTCCCATCGATTGCGTTCATGTCAGTTAGATCGCCCTACGACTGAATCCTTCAAATAAATCGCAGGTTTTTTCAAAAATCGAACAAACCCCGTTTTTCGAGACCAATCTACAACCGCTGATGATGCAGAAATAACGCCGTTTCCAACCTTGAATCCATGGCTGCCCGAAACCCACAGAAATTCACCTGACCTGTCTCTAGCATCGTGAAACCCCAAAACTTGAGACCACCGGACCCTGCCAAACGGTGTCTTGATCCCAACCAACAACGCAATCAATTACCCAATTACCACCCGATGTCATGATTGAGAATTCGCGCTGTTTCATTTCTGATATTTCTGTACCCTTGGATCCATACACAGCCGCTACTTTTTTTGTCACACGACAGGAGGCATTCCATCATGTTCTTCGCAGCCAAGCCAAACGTGACCGTTGGTGAAAAATCGAGAATCGAGTTTTACCTGCAACAACTTGCCGAGACCATTGGCTTTGAGCGTTTTCGTTTACCTGTGCTGAGCCGTGAGACACTCCTTGGGCTGGTTCAATCAGAACAACAGAACAACGAACAGATCGTCGCTTTCCTCGGCGAACACCTCTCGCATGATGTTGACGGGATTCGGGTGCAACTGGATCCACAGCAAGCAGCCAATTGCAGCAGCGGCGGCGGCTGAGGCGGCGGCTCTTGTGCCGAACTCGGCGGTCTGCCGGGCAACTACGATGCGAAACAACGTGTGATCAACCTCGAAATGACTCTGGAGGAAGACCCTCAGCTGGTTGTAGCGACGCTCATTCATGGTGTCGTGAATGACATGCTTTATCAGAGCACCTTCAATCAACCCCATTTCCCTGAACTGGTAGAACTGGCAGTCGTGGGGACCGGCCTTGGTGTCCTGCGAAGCAATCTTGTGCTGGTGAAAAAAGTTTCTGGTTTTTGGGACTCGACCCACTGGCACATGGCGCCACCACCGTTTCTGAATGTTCAATCGCTCGCATACGCCAATGCCCTTGCAGCTTGGTCCCGTGATGAGGCCGCGCCTGATTGGATGAATGACTTGAATTCAGAAGTGAAGCGGCCCATGAAGCGTTCACTGAAATACCTGTTCAAAACCGGCGATTCCTTCTTTAACCCACAACAGGCTCAACATCGACTCAGCTCGCCCGATGACCAATGGTGGGAATTGATGCAACATTCATCCGCCTCAACGCAGGTGATCGCGATCCGCCATATCAAGACCGACCAGGAACTGACGCAGGACCAGCAATCGGCGTTGATGGAAAAACTTCAATCCGCAGAGAGAGCAACCACCCTTCATGCGATCAGCGCAACAGAACGGTTGGCATCTAGCCAAGACAATGAAATCAGTGATTCACTGGCGGGTCAGATCCGAAATCTGGTTGATCACCGTGATGACGAAATACGCGCCAAAGCAATGTGCGCTCTGACCACAATCAAACGCATTGATGGCTCGACCATTGATGCGGCTGCCAGCATGATCGAAGAAGACACTCGACATGTGGTCTTCGCCGGTGTGCATGCGCTAACCACAGTCGATCAGGTGCCTGAATACATTTTGCCATCGTTTGATCGGAGTTTCATCAAAGCATTAAAAGCCTGTGATTACGAATTTGTGGGACTTTTCACCAAAGGCTACACCCGCTGGCACGACGACCCCAAACAACATCTGGAACAACTGTTAGACAACAGCCCAGAGTTCCTGCCGATTGCCATGGAAGCCCTTGACGAAAACTCGCAGCAAGTTGTGAATATTGGCTGAATCGGGTTTCCAGTCGAACCTGAAGTACAGCAACACTTTCTGCCACCCAAGAATGCCCCACGGTTGAACTACTTTCTCTCACAAGTGTGATACCGGGTAAATCCGTAAAGGCAGTCTGTCGACACTTAACCTTGTCGATCCCTGACACGAACGGTCCGAAACGCTGCTTCTCGAATTATCTGGCAGCAGGCCATTGACCGATGTCAGCCGAATGCTCGTCTCGACGCTGGAAATCACAGTGGCATGGAAATCACAGTGGCATGGAAATCACAGTG
>PKCN01000220.1 GCA_002862205.1 Planctomycetaceae bacterium
TCAGACTGAAAGTCGGTCAGATTGCCAGTAGGTGGAGATCATTGGGGGTTGATCCATATCTGGATTTGCCAAGGCGGTCAGAAGAGCAAGCCTCCGCGAAGCGTGACTGGGTTCCGGGTTTCGAATTGCTCAATCAGCTTCTTTGACTCTTCGTCTGTTTCTTTGGGTACCTCGATTTGCAGTACGACATAGAGGTCTCCCGAAGATCCGTCACGTTGCTTGACACCCTGGCCTTTGAGTCGAAGTCTGCGACCACTGCTGCTGTGGGCAGGGATGGTAAGGGCCACAGTGCCCGAGGGAGTGGGGATGTCAATTTTCGAACCGAGCACAGCCTCACCGATGCTAATGGGCAGATTGAGTTCAAGGTTACGTCCATTGCGGCGAAAGTAAGGATGATCTGACACTTTGATCAAGAGAATCAAGTCACCATTGGGTCCGCCGTTGGGGGAGGGTTGTCCCCGCTCTCGGAGTCGGATTTTGGAGCTTGTTTCGACACCGGCGGGAATATTGACTGAGATTTTTTCATCATTCAGATAAAACTCGGTCTTGCCGCCCAGCACGGCCGTTTGCAGGGGTATCTCAAGCTCATGTCGGACATTTCCGCCTTTCTGAGGCGGAGCCTGCCGTTGACGGCCGCCGGCTGCACGCCCGCTGCCACCACCCATCATCTGTTCAAAGAAATCTGAGAACCCATCAAATTGCGTTTGCCCACCACCACCACCACCACCGCCACGGGTTCCCCGCCCGCCTCCAAAAATCTGGTCCAGATCGAGGCCATCAAAACCTTCTGTGCCGGGTTGGTAGCCACTGCTGCGGATCTTTTCAAAATCGGCGCCGTAACGATCATAGGCGGCGCGTTTTTCATCATCACTCAAAACGTCATACGCTTCCTGCGCACGTTTGAACTTTTCGCTGGCAACCTTGTCATCGGGATTCTTGTCCGGATGAAACTTTAAAGCCAACTTGCGATGTGCTTTTTTGATCTCGTCTTTGGATGCGTCGCGACCGACGCCGAGAGTTTGGTAGAGGTCTTCAGCCACGGAGTAAAACTACGGATTGAGTAAGGGGGTGATTTCGATTCAGGTCTGGGCCATCCAGTTTATCCCGACTTTGTGCCAACTTGGCACATTCTTCACAGAATCGCTACCCAAGCAAAAGTTGAACCGAGTCGAGCTTTGGCTGATGCGAAACAGCGGATTTCCTGAGTGATTTCTTCCAGATCAGGCTGGGTTCAGCGATTCTGCGTTGAATGGGGCTCCGGGGCGATTGGATTGGTCTGCCTGGAATTCAAGCAGAATAGGGCAATCACTGCCTCGGTGGCATCGACATCCACCGGGCCCGGGAGTGAATATCTTTCCCGGATTTGAGAGTGGATCGTGTTTGCCAGACGGCACCAGTGGTCTCGAGCCATTGCACCCCGTGCCCAACCCATGTCGGTCCACAATTTTTGCATGGCTGAAATCACGATAACACGGTCGGTGGAATGATCACGTTTCAGCGAGATGCTGTTTGGCGTGGCTTCTCTGGTTCGAGTCTTGATTTGGTGATTATCGATCCATGTTTGAGCGAGTTGGTCCACGAGGCTCCGCCACTCCTGTTGTCCAGAAATAGCGCGGTTGATCGCGTCGATGGCATGCGGATAGCGCTGTTGAATCATAGGCAGCAATTCGTGGCGAATCCAATTGCGTTGATAGTGGGTTTGCTGATTGGAGGAATCTTCCCGCCATGGTTGGCCAACATCGCTGAGTGCCTTTCGGATTTCACTGCGAGATGCTTTGAGTAACGGTCGGAAGAGGACAAGGTCACTGCCGATGGATCGAGCGCGGCTGATGCCAGCCAGTCCAGCAGGTCCGGTGCCCCGAAACAGATGGTGGAGTACTGTTTCAGCATTGTCCTCAGCAGAGTGTGCCACGGCGATATAACGCGCGCCGGCTGCATTGGCGGTGTCTGTCAGAAATCGCATTCGCATGGAACGCAGGGCGGCTTCGCTGCTATCCGATGATTGCGCTCGGACTGTTTTGAATCTGATTCCAAGTTGATTGGCCAACTGCTCGACAAACTTCTGGTCTTCATCAGATTCCTCTCCGCGCAGGCCATGATTGCAGTGTGCGGCAACCAGAAAACCTTGGGGAGGATTGTCTGACTGTGTTCGCAATTCTGCCATGAGACGCAGCAGCGCCACGCTATCTGCGCCGCCGCTGCAGCCAATCACAACCCCGACATCTCGCCACCTCTGTGTGTCCCAGTTGGCCGAAAGCAGGTTCAGTAACCTGGGCCAGTCTGGTGTGATATTCTCAGGGTTATTCATGGTTTCGTTCCATTCCATCGCCGGAATGCCAGCGGATTCTTGCCCGCGTTGTATCGCAGTCAAGTTTGAACTGCTACGCTAACGCTGCCGATCAACCACGCGTGGAACGTCGGCAATATTCACAAGATTAACAACTACAACGGACAACAGAATCACCCGTCGCCAATTGGGTTGAACTCAAGCCGTGTTGTTTGCTCCCTCCAACTTGTCACTTCAGCATCGCCATGTGGCCGTTTCTGCATCCGATCCTTCTGCGCTTCATACACGGCCTGACCGCCGGTATTGAGGTCGCTTTGCGGATCATCGATCCTGGTTCAAGGACAAATGTCTCTGAATCGAGCTTGATTCCAGAAAACGGCGTGAATTGGATTGCCCATCATGTTTGGGACTCAATGGCGTTGTGTGTTCATCGTTCACGGTTGGCAACGAGCGGCATCCACGACTTTTTTTTCAAGTGCACTTTCCCGTTTTTGTCGAGCATCAATGATCCTTGCACGCCTCGAGCGTTGACGATCTGCTTCGAAAATGTGGAAAGCGGGGCGGCAGAATACCCAGACTGGTGGTTCTGGAGTCCTCTGATAAGAGGGCAGTTGAATGACTTCACAAGAAATGCTTCAGATCCTCGTTTCCTTGCTTGTCGGGGTTGCGATTGCGGTCGGGTTTTACAAGCTTCTTGAAAAGAAGCGAAAAGCGAGGCTTGAAAAGGAAGCTGAGCAACTGCTTGATGCTGCACGACGGCAGGCTGAGACCGAACGTAATGAAGTTCTGATCGCAGCTAAAGAGACCGCGCTTTCTATCAAGGCAGAGTCTGACGAGGAATTGGTTGCCGGTCGCAAAAGTCAGGCACAGCGAGAGCAAAAGCTGGATCGTCGCGAAGAACAGCTGCAGCAGCAGGAAGATTCGCTTCGCAAGCAGCAGCGTGGGCTTGAGTCAAGCCAGACCCGGTTGGCAACACAAATCAAAGGGTTGACTGAGCAGCGCGAACAGCTGGACCAGACGCTCAAGGAGCAAACTGCAATTCTTGAGCAGGCCAGCGCCATGACTCGAGAACAAGCCGGCGAGAAATTGATGGAAGCAATGTCACGCGAGTTGGAGCATGAGCGTGGATCAGCATTGTTGAAACATAAAAAACTGCTCGGTGATGTCGTCGATGCGCAAGCCCGGGAAATATTGTTGACCGCCATCCAGCGGTATGCCTCTGCACACACCTCAGAATCTACAACCAGTACGGTTGATGTTCCAACGGATGACATGAAAGGCAGAATCATTGGCCGCGAGGGAAGAAATATTCGTGCCTTTGAAAAAGCCACAGGAGTCGATGTGATTATCGATGACACTCCCGGGGTTGTGATTGTCAGTGGGTTTGACCCTGTACGCCGAGAAGTTGCTCGCCAAGCTTTGCAGACATTGATTGCTGATGGGCGAATCCATCCGTCGAAAATCGAAGAAGTGGTCGGCGAGACCGCAAAACAAATCGAAGCGTTCATGATGCAAAAGGGACGTGAAGCCGCTGATGAGGTTAATGTCCCCGGATTGCATGATCGAATTGTCATGATGTTGGGACGACTCCACTTCAGGACGTCCTACAGCCAGAACGTGCTGCGGCATAGCGTCGAAGTCGCCTTCGTCTCCGGATTGGTTGCCGAAATGCTGGGTATGGATGGGGATCTGGCTCGGAGATGTGGTTTGCTTCACGATATCGGGAAAGCAGCCGATCACGAGCTGGAAGGTGGACATCCAAAAATTGGTGCTGATCTGCTGCGGCGACATGGCGAAGGCCCAGAGGTGGTGCATGCAGCCTTGGGGCATCACGATGAAATTGTGACTGAACACCCCTTCACGATGCTGGTCGCAACTGGAGATGCGTGCAGTGCCAGTCGACCGGGAGCCCGCCGTGAATCACTGGAGCGTTATGTCAAACGGATGGAAGAACTGGAGGCGATTGCCGCAAGATTCGATGGGGTGCGACAAGCCTTTGCCATCAGTGCTGGTCGAGAATTGCGAGTGATTGTTGCTAGTGATCTCACTACAGATGAACAGGCAGCAGCAATCTGTCAAAAGATCGCCAAGGCTTTTGAAGCAGAGTTGACGTATCCAGGCGAAATCAAGGTGACCGTGGTTCGTGAATCGCGATTCGTCGAAATGGCTAAATGAGCTGCCAGGCTTCTTTCAGACGCCAGAAACGCGCTGAAGCCTGACACCGAGCCCCCTGTGACTGAGCCCGCTGCCAGTGAGCCCGCTGTCAGTGAGCCCGCTGTCAGTGAGACCGCTGTCAGTAAGACCGCTGTGACTGAGCCCCTGCCACTCAGGGGCGGGCTGAACGCCGCTCAGGCCGATGGGCCGCGGTCAGAGCATCGCTTTGAGTCGCTATCGATGGTCGCATGATATTTCTGGGTTCCAAGGACCTCGCTGGGTGCGAAAAGCCCCTTGCTCGCGGGAAGATGGCCGATTGGGTGAATTCAGTGCCCCAATACATGCTCATAGGTTGACATTCTTGCGTCACCGCGCTATGTTCGCGGGCTTCCATTTTGTGCTAGTTCCGTCACGACAGGCAGCGACGGTGATGCCTTGGAGATTTCCTGCCTGAGTCGCTTTTCCATGACTTGGGCGATTCACAGGGCCAAGGCGACTAAGTAACACTTCCTAAAGAAGCTTGATCCGCATCTTGCCGGTGAGAGTTAATGTAGAGACGGACTCGATATGAGCGTCGATTTTGAAGCAATTGCTCAACGCGGGCGTTGCGATGCATCCAGTTTAAAACTCGCACAACCGCTGTTGGAACAAGGTTTTTCACCGCCGTTCCTCGCTCGCTATCGATGCGACGAGTTGGGTGGTCTGAGTGAATCCAATCTGTGGGCGTTGTCAGCAGCGATCAAAAATGAAGAAAAGATCGCCCAGAGACGAGATGAATTGCATGCCGCATGGCAGCAAACATCACTCCGTGATGAGGCGATTGGTCAAGCAATCAAAAAGTCGAACTCGCTTCGTATGCTCGCGAGACTTGGGCGACGACTCAAAGCAGAGTCGAACGAACAGAGCAATGATCCCACCTTGCTCGCAGTGCGGGTCCTGAATCCGCAAAAAGGTGATGGCAGTGATTTTGCTGAAATTGCCCAGAAAGTCGAAGGGATTCAAGACGCCAGTGTCGCGGTGGAAGGATTGAATCAAGCATTGGCGAAACGCTTGGCCGGTGATCCGAGGGTGATCGCTTCGGCTGTTCGTTGGCTTGTGAAAAATGCGCAAATTAAAATTGCCAGTGTCAGCGATCCTCATACGCCAAAAGAAGAATTGGCTTCAGCAAAGTCCGGATCGAAAAAGAAGAAATCTACCGACTCGAATCCAGAAAACGCGAAGGCCGATAACACTGCTGCGGTGACACCCGGGGATCAGACCGTAACCGAGACAGCACCGGCAGCAGAGACAGCACCGGCAGCAGAGACAGCACCTGCGGCAGAGACAGCACCTGCGGCAGAGACAGCACCTGCGGCAGAGACAGCACCTGCGGCAGAGACAGCACCTGCGGCAGAGACA
>PKCN01000391.1 GCA_002862205.1 Planctomycetaceae bacterium
GTTTCATGTGGCTACGATTGGTAGCCTAAAACAACTCTGTCCATTGATGCCAGTCTCGATGTCGAAACTTCTTTCCCTCAGTCGCAAAATAGTGATCAAGAAACGTTGGGGCCGAATGTTCGACATTCAGCTTGAGTCGGCTATCCACCCGACTCAGGTCTGACGTGTACAGCACATCTGTGCCGCTACTGCCATCGATCGAACTGTCAACGTCACGACCACTCAGCGAGGCAAAAAACAGATCATTCCCCGCACCTCCAAGCATTGTGTCGGAGCCCGCGCCGCCCCGCAGCACATCATGCCCCGCACCTCCGCTCAGTAAGTCATTCCCTCCTCTCCCGTTGAGCTTGTCATTTCCATCGCCGCCTTCGAGGACATCATTTCCATTACTGCCCGCGAGGTCGTCATTACCAAATCCACCTATCAGGGTGTTATTCCCGCTGAACCCACGAAGAGTATCATTACCGCCTTCTCCCATCAGAATGTCGTCGCCACCGTAACCCATGATGTAGTCGTGGCCGGCTCCGCCATAAATTATATCGTTCACCTTGCTGCCAGAAACAACCCTATCATCACCCGGCCCGAGGAGCATGACGGTCCCTACGCTTGAGCCACCTGCAACGACGCGATCATTTTTCTGTCCCAAATCCAAACGGATTCTTCGCACTCCCCGGTCGACCACGTGGACCTCTGTAGCGGAAATCTTTTTGATGATATTACGACTTCCAAAATCAATATTGATTCCAGCTTTATCCTTCAGGATGATCTTGTCTTTGTGTCCATTGACCGTAACTTCGTTCACCTCGGCTCCATCCTCTACAAGTTCGATCGTTCCGGTCCCCGGCACGAATGAAACTGTTGCAAATACCTTTCGTGTTTCAAGTTTCTGAACCGCCAAACGTCGATTTCGACTTTTTTTTCTAGTCATCGTCTATCCTCTCGAGTAATTAGGAATGTGCACTCATACTTCTGTGAGCGACAAGCGTCACCCGAGCAGGCGCAGAAAGTTCAGCCAAGGAATCTGAAAACCGTCAGAGAAGTCTGGGAATGGGCCTGCGAACCCTACATTTTTCCAAGATTGGGGCGTCTGGAAGCCAATTCTTGCCGCAAACGTGATGCCCACAGATATTTAGAAATGGGACCTACATTTCTGCATGAAGTGCAGTACTGGATGAAGACGACTGTCAGACTGTTCCAAAACAGTGACCCAGAATTTCCGGGTTTTTCATGGCATGCACATTCAACACGCACAACGGTCCGGAAACGCGATTCACGTCGCCACGTGACGTTTTCCGCCGGCGGTTCCCGACGCAAATCATCGATCCCGTATCCAAACACGTCCGAAAAAGATGCTGCTGCCGCGTACAGGACAAGCCCACGCTGAGGATTATTCCAGCACGTGTTGCAGAACGGTTCAATCGATTAGACTCCTGCGGGCTTCGCCAACACTCTGGAAAACCGACGACAATCGCACCTCAAGAAAAAACCATTGACATGACCGATGAACAGGCAATTCATAGTTGCATTGAGCGTTATTACACAGCATTACACACGTCCGACCCCACTGCGCTTGATGAATTATTTCACCCCAAAGCAATGATTGTCGGCTACCTTCCAGACGGCTTGCATCAGATGACTCGCGAAGAGTTCACAAGTTTTGTGGGCAGCCAGCAACCCCCACCCTCTGAGTCGGGTGCGGAGAAGGTCCTTGAGATCATTTCATGCGATGTATCAGGTAACACCGCTGGCGTGCGGATTCGAGAACTGTACCTTGGCATGTCATTCATTGACACCTTGGCGATGTTGAAGGTCGACGGTCGATGGGTCATCTACAACAAACTTTTTCACGTCGAAGAGAATGCGTGATAGCACCAGACACCTTTCATGAAGACCATTGTGAGTGTGATTTTCGTGTTGGCATTGGGCGGCGGCCTGCCTACCCTCTCCATTCGTGATTTCGAAATCAAACGTCGCGAGAAAGCCCTCGTTGTAGCCTCCTTTGGAAACGGTTTGTAAGTTCTGGATGACGACACACTGCTACGCAATGTGAGCACAGATTCCCTACAGAATGCTCTCCATCTCTACCCTTCACGCCAGACCTTGTGGTACGTGCAGGAGAATCGATTGGGCGGCAACAAGGAACCTCAAGGCGACAACCTGTGTAACGCCGAGAACCCCGACTACGGGGCCGTGATTCGCTAGCATGTCAAGGAAGACTGGAAAAGCAAAGCTGCCACATGCAAAGCTGCCAGACGCAAAGAGCAACAGGCCCAAAGCAACAGTGCGGTTGGTGTTGTTCCCACCGCAGCCTTTGCCCAGTTGCAAGCCGAAAAGGATGAGTTGCCACCGCGACAATATCTCAATACTTCAGACGCAGCTGGCAACGTGGTCGCCTGACTGGACCTTGCCATCAGCAAAGGAATGCATCAGGTCATTTGGAGCATGCGTAGCAAGGGGCTGTTCTCACGTGGATCAAGTCCACTCGCTGCACCGGGCACTTACTCGGCACAGGCTTACTGCAGCGAAGGCGATTCCACGGAGGCGATTGGCAACAAGATCGAGTTTGAACTCGAAAGCATCATATCGCCAACCCTGCCGATTCCCGATTGCAATGACGTGATCAAACAGGTGCAACAGATGGGTGTTGTGGCCAACGAAGCGCAGTTGCTTCATCAACAGTTGTCGAATCAGGTCGATGAGGTCAATCCCGTGATTGACCGCATCAGAGCACACCCCAGAGGAACCACCAAATCATTCAGGCAGGCGCAGAGGCTGCGACAGCAGCCGGAATCCTTTGACCGCATGCTCGATGGAGATAAACTGCCCGACTAACGTTGGGCGACGACCAAGCCAGGTATTTCGCAGCGTTTCAGCAACTCGATTTGCAGCGTGACATCGGGAACGTATCCCCCATCAACGACGGCAGTGAAACAGTTCTAGCTTGGGAAAAGGCAACTTCAATAGCTCGATCCCGAGTTAAAGAAACTGCTCAATGGTGAATTTGAGTCGCTAGGGACCGAAGTTGATACCGCCCAAATTCCTCGTGTGAAATAGAGGTCAATTCACGTGAAGAATGAGGACTGCAATATAAGTTGTTGATTTGTACTGGAATCCTGAACTCGGGTTCTGAGCGTCAGTTTTCAAATGCAAGGGTGGCTGGACCGCACGCCTCATGGCGTGATTTCCTGCGTACCCGCGATGAATCAAAACGCTTCGCTCAGATACCAACGAACACAACTCGTCGGTAGCCATTCGCGATTCAATCTGCCAGGCACTGGGCCAAGAGGCTCGTCGATTTGCCCAAGCCATCGGGTCGGAAATTGACGGACACGCCAAAGATCCACGCCAAAGATCCACGCCAAAGATCCATGTACAAACACGAGGATTCCTCAACAACAATGTGCTAACTTGGAGCAGTGGCCCCAACGATCTGCCAGTGCGTGGCACAGCCCTTGCCGTCACCCTTCTCCTTGCTGAAATTCGAACAAATTCCCCGATATGTTTACTATCTGCCACTGAACCACGACTCGATCACTTCAGCAGCACCAACGGAAGCCCTGCGTGGCAGTCGCCGATTTTTAACACAAACAAGATGTTCGATCCCTTCTTTTGTCGATAGACGGACCAAGCATCGTTAGCGTAAAATGAGTTTGGTGC
Source organism: Planctomycetaceae bacterium (assembly GCA_002862205.1). Classification (GTDB taxonomy): domain Bacteria; phylum Planctomycetota; class Planctomycetia; order Pirellulales; family Pirellulaceae; genus Rubripirellula. The sequence goes on from PKCN01000391.1 coordinate 3,658, forward strand.
GTCTACCGTACGTCATCCACCCCTCTTCGCCGGATGAGCAGGACATGTTTGATAAAAGTCGCGTTCAGCATCCAATCACTGGTTACGCGTTACCGAAACTGGTTTCGATGTGTCTCGCCAGCATGATTTCGGTACCTCTGTTTGCCGATGAGGTCGAGTTCAGTACCTCCGACGGGAACTACACGACTCGCGGCGAGATTTCATCGTTCATTGACAGCGAGGGCAAAGCGGTGAACCTGCCGCGTTCACTCAATTCGGGAACCCAGGTCATCATTGAGCTTCCGGATGGAACAAAGACACGCCCTATTCCCATTTTTCAATTATCGAAGAAAACACGCACAACGATTTCGCGCCACATCGTTCGTCAACGAAAGCTGGCGGGCGACAACAAGGTTCCCCTCAAGGTGGCTTCGGAAGCCCTGCTGCATCATCAAGCACAACTCAAAGCTCTGATAAAACGATATACAGATCTGGGGCCAATGAACGAGCTCGAGGCCTTCGAAAAGGAACAGTATCTGGAGGAGACGCAGGACTACCGAAAAGACATAGGCCGCGAGGCAGCGGCGGACGAGGCGATTCACTTCATCCTTACTTATCTTGAGGGTGAATATGGAGCAAACAAATACGGTGCGTCCTACCTGATCGCCAAAGACACGCGGAATTTTTGGCCTGCATGGCAAGCATCGCTCATTTTCTCGCTGAGATATCGTGAAAGTCTGGCGGATACGATCAAGCTCATGAACCAGTATCTGGATGAACTTGGCACCTTTGCCAAGCAGGACACGAACGCTCAGGATGCCGCTGAGTTGCAGAAAGCTGGCCATGCGGCTCTGTGGCTGCGGGAGGCGGCCGCTATCATGGAAAAATCCGGTCTCGCCGATGATCCCGAACTCAAACGTCTGAAACAGATTCAGATCAGTACCCCTGTGGTTACCCTGATCAAACACAGTGGCATCCCAGAATCCATGCTCGATCAGGCGGCCCAACGCCGACTTGAGCTTGAAGCTCAACGCCGGCAAGCCGAAGAAGAGGAGCAACGCATCAAAACGCTCGCCAAGGACAAGCAAAACGCGGAGTGCAAACGCATCCTCGAGCAATTCATGCAGTCATACGACCGACAATGGGAGAATGGACTCGAAGCATTTGATCGGCAGTCCATCATCAGCGTCGACGCGGAGCGTCAATTTGAGAGAGCGGACCAAAAATACCAGTTGAGCGCCCGAAGAAGTTTTGAGTGGAACATGGTGGCTGCCCGGGACGCGGGCGAAGATCCCACGGACGCCGAACTCAGAACCCTATGGTGGGCCAATAACCTCGCAAATACTTTCCGACGCGAAGAAATTCGTGACTACCGTGAAAGGCAACAGTATTTGAATCAATTGAATTTTGAAAAGCAACGACTCGCACAGTACCACATGATCTTGGCCAACTTTGTCAATCAAGGCAAAAACAAAATGATCCTGTTCGAGAATAACTTTCTCGATGTCATCCAGGATGACAATGAACTGAAAACGGTTTATCTGGATTTCACCGACAAAATGAAAAAGGTCATTGCAAAATTCCCTCCCATGCCAACCGTGAATGTTCCATCGAAGCCTGACCCACGGCTCAAAGATCGGGCAATCAGCAAGGAAAAGCGTGATAAGGTCAGCGATCTTTCCTATACGCTGGCAGTGGATCTTCGGGATTTTATCGACCAACTCGTAAAGCCCTAGCTGATCAGAGCATGAGCGGCTGTCGAAAGGGCCATTCCCGGTCTACGCAAATCGAGCGTTTACTACGTTTGTTAAATGAGAAGCTGGCGAGGAACTTCTGCCACCCAGCTTTCGATTGCAGCTCTTCAATTGAGGTGAGATTCGAACGGTTGGTAGCCGGAGCCATGGCAATTGGGCGGAAACCTCACTCGGAAACCTCACCCGGAAACCGGCGGACGCAGAGACCGCAGCAGCGACCCATATTCCAATGGTGTGCCGATTCCAGTGGATGTCGCAACCGCTCTGCCGCGTCTGCCGTCGATCGTGAGCCGTTGAAAACCACGGCTGGCCCAACCGTTTGCCCGCAAGCCAAGAGCGTCACCCACAAGGCACGCCGCACTTCGGTCAATCACGCGGTGACACGTGAAAACGCCGCAATAC
>PKCN01000276.1 GCA_002862205.1 Planctomycetaceae bacterium
GACGGTGGGATTCGAACCCACGAATAATGGATTTGCAATCCATCGCCTTAGCCACTTGGCCACGTCGCCTTTGTCTGCGCAACCTAGAGAAAGGTTGTTGATCAGTCAAGATCGGCAGTTTTTTTGTTCTGGCGAGTCTGCCAGTTATGCGGGTAGTATCGTCCGACCCACCCCCACTACTTGATGAGAGATTCAAAGTTTTTCAGAGGTTCATTCTCGGTCCAGCGAGGTCGCCTGGAGCGGTTCAAAATCGGTCTTTCCACAAACTGACCGACCGCGGGGTTTAGCTCATGAAGATCGTTTTGAAGCTTTTCTATCTAAATTGGCATCTTCATGGATCCGAATGAGGGTTTTTCGATGCCGTTCGCCTGCAACGATGCAGGGCGACGTGAGCATGCCCGCCAGATTGACGGTGAACTGCATCCACGTTGCGACCTTTTGTTTTTAAGATTGCAGCCATCCTTTTGCAGAGGAATCTTGGTCTCTGAGGTCGGGCTGCCGATGAATGGTTGCTGGCGTATTTGGAGTTTGGGACAACTGTCTGGGAGTTGGTTTGATCGCCTGTGGCAGCCGACGGTAGCGTCTGTCTGCAAGTTCAGGGGATTCGCCGGAAAATGACCGCGTGGCGGTCACTGGAGCCCTGCTGGGCATCCAGGGCAACCGCTGTGCTGGTGTCTCTGGCGGGACTTCACAAGCAGGTTCGCATCGGCAGACCTACGTCTCGGCTAGCAAGGATGACCAGGTGCATCCTGCATTTGACTTTGTCCCATTTGATTATTGGGTGGGTATTTAGTAGGTACCCAGGTCACGTCGTTTGATACCGGTGAGCAAGCCAATCAGTGCTGCACGAAGCTCTCGGACCTTCAGTGGCAGAGGGAGAAGTTTCCGATTTGCGCCGCGATGGGCACTGTTGATGATATGGGATTGTCGCTTGTCCACCAGCAGGACAGATGGGATGTCGCAGGTATGAGCATCTGACGCGAATTTGTTGAAAGCTTCCAGTGCGAGGGTACCCAGTTCTGAGGCACCAAAAATTACACAGTCAGCCGGCACGTCTTCCTCCGGTGTAAATCTTGCTAATGCACGGTTGGCGTCCGAGATGACCAGGACCCGGTATCCTCGTGACTTCAGTCTTGATCGTATTGCATTCTGTAGCCCTGTTTTTGATTCCACCAGCATGACAACATACCCTTCACCTTCATTGGTTGGTAATTCATCGTCATCGTGGTGCTCTGCCATGGGCGAGTTGAAATCCGTCCGGTTTTGTTTGCCTCTGCTCAGAGTATCGATGGCTTTTTTTAATTCTGCTTGCAATGCAGCAGCTGACTGAATTCTCTTGTCCGGGTTGAATTCCATCGCGCGTTGCACGATCTGATTAGCAATGCCCGGGACGTCAGGCACACGTTCGTGCAGCGGAACAACTTCCTGAAATCTGCTGACGTTGAGTCGTTGGAGACGATCGCGTGTTTCTGTTAGCGCCGGAGTACCTGCAAGCATGTGGTAGAGCATGTTTCCAGCGAAGTAGACGTCACTTCTTGGGTCGTCTTTGCGCACCCCGGTACCACGTTCCAATGCGGCGTAATCGATGGCCCGTGCATTTGGGCAGTCGGCCATCTTTTCGGGATTGTTGCGATCGGAGAGTGCAGCAAGACCGAAGTCAACCAATTTGGCTTTGCCATCGGAGGAAATCAGAACATTCGACAGTTTCAAGTCACGGTGCGCGATTCCCAGAGACGCTGCATAAGCCAAGCCGGAAGAGATTTCATACATCAACCGAAGTGCCAGATCAGCTGGAAGTCTACCGCGAATTCTCACGAGTTCACGGAGTGTTTGGCCCTCAACAAACTCCATCACCAGCAAAGGATTTCGGACGTCTGGGATGACGTCAACAATGCTGACAATGTGGGGGTGGCGGAGTTTGAGACCCATGCTGCCTTCACGCAGGAACTGTTCCAGTTCTTTGATTTCGTCACGAAAACGCTTTCGAAGCACTTTGACTGCGTAGATGTCTCCTGAGTCATCGCCTTTTTTCTCGGAACGGTACACTCGAGCAAAAGTACCGGCACCAATCAAATACAGAACTTTGTAGTCCCCATAGAAGTAGCCAACTCGATCTCCCTTCAGGATTTTTTCGGTTTGCAAGGTCGTGATGATGCCACGGCGTTGCATCACTCGAATCATGTCCTCAAGCGAGTGGTCGCCGACACCAAGTTCGCCAATGGCATGGTCAACATCAGGACGTTCCGCCAAACCAAGATCAGCAATGCGGTCGGCAAAAATTTGGGCAGTCAGTTCACTCATGAGGTCAAAAAAACGCTGTAGTCGCAGGGTGCGCGGGATTAGACGCAAGGAAAGCATGGGTTGGGCACAGCTCGGCTTTACCGCCGCAGTCGCGCTGCAACCGCTATCCAAGCTGCTTTCATTCTACACGGTGCTCCGAAGATGGACAGCTAATCCTTGTGGTGAGTTTCTCTGTGAGGCTGTTAAAATGCGTGGTGGGGCGGGAATGCGTAGTTGACACGCTCTGTTACGATCTCACGTGCTGGCTAGCAGATTTCGGAAATCGAGAGTTTTCCCGCAAATAACTTGTTTTGATGGTAGGCATGACTCGGCGGATCTCAGCTTGATCGCCGAGTTGAGGGCATCATTAGACGACTACATTCGGGGAACGACATCGATTCCCAGCAGGTTCAGGCCCTTGCCGAGCGTCTGCTTGCAGTGAACGACAATGGCGAGCCGAGTTGAACGGATCGCGTCAGTTTCTGCCTTGAGTACATGGCAGCACTGGTTGAAACGGGAATAGGCTTTTGCCGTTTTCAGAAGATAATCGACCAGATGGTTGGGCGCGTAGTCGTTGTGGACGGTGGTGAGCGCCTCTTCAAATTTGACCAGTTGCAGCACCAGGTTGCGTTCGGCGGCGTGGGTGAACTCCAGTCCGTGCTTCGTGACCATGTCCGCGACTTGCTCCTCGGTGACGTTAGCGTTCTGAAGAATCTTTTGCATCCTTGCATAGGAGTACTGCACGTAGGCAGAGGTGTTCCCTTCAAGATCAACCATCTTGTCAAGATTGAATCGGTAATCGCTGGTTCGGTGGTGGCTGAGGTCGGCAAATTTAATCGCACCAATTCCAACGGCTTCGGCAATATTCTCCTGTTCGTCTGCTGTCATTGGTGGGTCAAAGGTAGCGAGTCGTTCGGGGTTGCAGACTAACTGTTTTGCGCGGTCGACAGCATCGTTGAGCAAACTTTCCAGACCAATCAATGACCCGCTACGGGTTTTCATCGGACGACCGTCTTCACCGAGCACGGTGCCAAAATTGACATGAACCAATTTCACATCCTTAAGTCCAAAATGATCAGCTACTGCAAAAAGTTTATCAAAGTGTTCACTCTGGCGTGAGTCGACAACGTAGAGGATTTCGGAGGGGTTGAACTCAGTAAACCTGTACTCAAGGGTTGCCAGATCGGTTGTGGCATAGAGATAGGCACCATCCTGTTTGCGAATAATCATCGGTGCATCAAATTCGGGCAGAAACACGCAAAGTGCACCATCACTATCAGAGGCAAGACCGAGTTCTTCCAACTTGGACGTTACCTTGGACAGCATTGGGTGATAAAAGCTTTCGCCAAAGGTATGGTCAAATTGGACATCCAATCTTTGGTACATCCGATTGATCTCGTCTTTGCAATGAGGCAGGAATCTGTTCCAAAGAGACATGTTTTCCTCATCACCACGATGAAGTCTGGCTGTTTCTTCCAGCACGTCTGTATCGATGGTGCGATGTTCTTCAGCTTTTGGTCCGAGATCGACATCCTGTTCCACAGTTGCGATTTTTTCTTCCGCAGAAGTCAAGTTGCCTTGAGCGACAATCAGTCGCCGTTCAGCAGCGGCTACTGCCTTGCTCGCCTTTTTCAATTGTTTGTCTTCGGCATTCTGAGCATCGGTTTTTGCCTGTGACACGGACTGCTTGGCATCCTCGATACCAAGCTTTAACTTCGGCAGTGATTTGATCGCTTTGCGATATTCAACCAACTGATTCACAATGCGATACAGTTTGGCCAGTTCAGTGACCGGATTCGCTTCTACGACCTCTGGGTCACCGAAATGTTTGTAACCATAAATGATGATCCCGAACTGGGTTCCCCAGTCACCCAGATGATTGTCAGTTACGACCGGGTAGCCGAGAAACCTCAATGTGCGAGCCAAGGAGTCACCGATGACTGTGCTGCGGATATGGCCCACATGCATCGGCTTGGCAACATTTGGAGAAGAAAAATCGATTACGATTGATTTGTCTGTCTGTACCTGGTGGACGCCACAACGGTCATCACCCAGCATCTCCCGCAGCGAGTCCGTGAGAAAGCTGTCGTTCAGTTTTAAATTGATGAATCCGGGGCCGGCAATTTCAGCGGGCTCACAGAAATCATCAAGCTTGAGTTTGGCAACCAGCATGGCAGCGACTTCGCGGGGGTTCTGCCCGCTGTCCAATCGCTTGGCAAGCGGCATCGCGCAATTGGCCTGATAGTCGCCATGTTTCGGATCTGAGGTTGCTCGGATCATGGCAGCATATTGTTCAGGTTGATCCGTGAACTCCCCGAGGGCGTCCATGAAACGCTGTTGCAGAAGATGAGGGACGTGCATGACGTAGGCTTGATTAAAAGAGTCGAGAGTGTGACGCCGATGGTCGCATGCCACAGGAGTCAAAAATTCACCTGCGGACTCACTGACGCGGTTCGTGGTACCCGTACTGATTTGTGGTCAGCTCTTATGGATAGGCCACGCGTTGATGGTTCATTCGTTGCCGGGATCGAGGCCCAGTTCGGCGAGAGGGACCGATTTTCCGTCGGCCCAAAGTGATTCGAGATCGTAATAATCACGTGTCTCATCATCGAAAAGGTGAATCACGACGCTGCCATAGTCCAATACGATCCAGCGGCTTTCATCATAGCCTTCGATTCCGAGCCGCCGATCTCCGAGATTCTTCTCAAGCTCGTCATCGATCTGCTCACTGATTGCATGCAGTTGCCGACGGCTCGTACCAGTAGCCAGCACAAAGAAGTCAAATTCTGCTGATTGAGCTGAGACGTCGAGGATCATTACTTGCTGACCGTTGTTATCCAACGCGACTCGCGCGGCGGCAGCGGCCAGTGCTCGCCCTCCATCGAGTCCGTGTGGGCGAATTGCTCTACTCGGGGCGCCGAGGGCAGATGAGTCGTCAAATGAAGCAGTTTTCGATGGTTCTACAGTAGATTCCACGGTAGATTCCAAAGATTGAGCGTCAGGGTCGGTGGGGGAGTTGTCTGTCATAACCACAAAGTCTAGTGGATTTACGTTCGCTGTCACGGACAGGTAAAAACGATCCGAGGCTCGAAGTTGCGATTTCGCTTCAAATTGCACTCTGATCCGCAGCAGAATGCGTGAGAGCAACGAGGTGAGCCGGGAGTATCATGAACGCAAAAGGTGGTCGTTTGCCATCACGAAGGATGGTTGCTGGCCTGAGATCGCTCGATTTTCAACCCATTCATGTCATTCAGGCAAATCACGTTCAGGCAAATCACGTTCAGGCGAATCACCGATCTCTGGCCGGTATTTCAGGGTTGTGGGCGAGATTCCTCGGGCTTCTTCCGCGCGGCGTTGCGGGGCATTGGCAAGCGAAGCTTGAGTTTGCCGGGAGCTGGTCCCTTCAAACGGGCACCCCTGCTCAGAGGCCGCCAAGCATGACGACCCACTGCGTGGTTGGCTTGCCAAGCATGACGACCCACTGCGTGGTTGGCTTGCCAAGCATG
>PKCN01000038.1 GCA_002862205.1 Planctomycetaceae bacterium
CCGCTGATGCATGCTGATGCTCCCCTGATGGATCTCATGGAGACGGTGCGATCAGTGGAGCATGACTGTCAGTGGAGCATCACAGCCAGTTCCTTTAGCGAAGTGCCGTCAGCAGATCGCGGACCTGCTCATGCACGTCAGTGGTCGCCCGGATCACGAGGACTTTTCGCATCGCAAAGTATCGGATGGATCCGGGCCCGCCTCGGCTGTCCCAAAAGTCGGGGGCGATGATGCGTTGAATCAGCTCCACCAGTTCCCAGCCGGTGTCAGGGATGCCACCAGCGGCTTGCGCTCCCCGCTGGGGCTGACCAGAGATAGAGCCTGGGCCTTGCGTTTGGCCTTTGCCGCTGGATGACCGATCATCTTTCCGGTGGTCGTTGCCGCTTGCCAGCTGGCTATCACCGGCAGTGTTGTTTCCGGCAGTGTTATTTCCGGCAGTGTTGCCACCGCCTGCGTTTTGTCCATCTGCGTTATTTTGATATTGCGAGATTGCCGCGGCGATGCTGGACGAGACAGCTGATGAAAGGTCGGAGGGGCGGCTGATCCCTTCGCGTTTCAATTCGTTTTCTTTTTTCTTGGCGATGGAGATCAGGCGGCGTCGAATCCTGGTGGCGTCACCCTGCAGCATCTTGCTGCCGCCATAACGGGCATCCAGACGTAGGATCACGTACAAATCGCAAAGTGCGGTTGCCGCGGCGTTCTTTTCAGGGTCGCTTTTCAACACCGCTTCCTGACGCAGCAAAGATTGGGCCTGATTACCCAACAGAGTCAGTGTGGGCAATTGTCTTGGTGGCTTGCCGGTCTGGTTTTCTGCCGTCAGGTTGCGGGGCACGATTGCGGACAGCAGGATTGCCAAGCAAACAGCCAATGCACGATGTCCGTATCCTGTTAGACTGGACAAGCCAGATGATTCGCCTTGCGGGGTCAACATTTTGCAATCCTTCGATATCAGTTTTAAATGACCACGGAACGTTTCCAGATGAACGACCTCAAGATTGTCGCCAAGCCAGTCATGGAAAAATGGGCAACCAGGGAAGCCGTGGGTGGGGCATTTGTGTTCCCGGTTCCACGGTTGGTGAGAGGTGTCCCCGTACCGATGGGCAAGGATTCCTTTTGGCTTTGCTTGGTTGCCGCTCCTCGACTCTTCATCACAGCACTACTCATCTTATCGTTGTTTTCAACCGGTGTAGTGGCTGATGATCCTAAAACTGAAAAATACAGTCTCGAGGTGGTCATCAAGGCCGAGAAGATTCTCGCTGATCATGCTTTGCGTCGAAGTGGAAAGCAGATTCAATCGGTGGGTAGCACGGCGATCACTCGAAGCATTAGCGGGCTGGCACGCGAAAAACGTGAGCTTCGGTTATTGCAAAAAGACTGGGATACTGCGGGAGTACGGTTGAAGGTGCTGCGTCAGCAGTTGCAGCAGTTGAAACAACAGCGTGCGGAGTTGAGTCTTCAGCTTGCTCGTGTTGCGGGAGACACGGCAGCGAATAATCGCACGGTTGGATTATTGAATGTCAATAATAACCAGATGGAGCAGGTGGTTACCGAACGCGAGAAAACCAAGTCGGTGATCGCATCCAAGCGAGCCGTTTTGAGTGAGGCGGAATACGAGTACGCTGAGAAAATCCTGACGATAAGGAAGCGGTTCACGCTGGTCGAGTCAGAGGTGCGAACTGCGATTGCTGATGAAAAGGTTGCGATTGCTTTACGCGTCATGCATGTAAATTTTGACACGCCATCAAGCGTAACGGCAGGTGAGGTTCTGGCTTCGTTGAATAAGCGGGTCGAGCGGATCGAGCAGGAGGTGTTCAGTGAAACGATTCCGTTGGAAGTCGAGAATCGATCCATGTATGTGAATGTGGTGGTTGGTAAAAAGACAACACGGATGGTGGTTGACAGTGGTGCATCGCTGATTTGCCTGCCGGCCAGAGTGGCGACACAGTTGGGGGTTGTGATTCCGCCCAGCGCACCTCAGATGGAATTGGTGGTGGCCAATGGTGATAGGATCGGCGCTCGGGGTGTGGTTTTACCTCGTGTCCGCATTGGCGAATTCGAAGTCGAAAATGTCGATGCGGCTGTTCTTGACGCTGCCGCAGATGCTGCCGAACCCTTGCTTGGGATGAGCTTTCTTGATCATTTCAAGTTCGAGATCAATGCTGCCGATCGCAGTTTGAAAATGTTGCGAGTTCAAACCGAGTAGACCGGGCGGCAGTTGGTGATGGGTGGCTAAATCAAGTCTCTTAGCGATCGCAGTGCGAGTGGTTCTTTGGTTGCCATGGGTTCGCCGTACTTGCGGTTGATCAGGCGTCCCCAGTTGGCCGCATCATCACGAACCCGGTCAACCATGGTTGGTGGTTCCGTGGGCCGACCCGCGACGAACTGGCTGTGGTAGGCCAGGACGGATGCCAGTTTTTGGTCCCAATGGTCACTGATGTCAATGATGCAGTCGGGTTGGACAGCCAAGCGAAGGTGAATGCAAAAGTAATAGTAGATGCGTTCGGGGTGGTAGCGTTCGCCCGGCATATCGGTTTTGCTGAGTTTGGACCAGAAGCGGGCGGCTTCGATCAGTTGGGTCGCGGCCACGTGGTCCGGGTGTGCGTCTTCCCAGTAAGGTGCAAAAATCCAGCGTGGACGAAGCACACGAAAGTAACTGGCAACCAACTCGCGCGCTTGCAGTGTTGGTTCCAGTTTGCGATTGGGCAGGCCAGCGTTGCCTCGCCAAACGACTCCCAGGGCTTCGGTGGCTTTGAGCGTTTCCTGTCGTCGCAGTGTTTCACTGCCGTGGGGTGTGGGTTCACCACTGGTCAGGTCAAGGATCCCGACACGCCAGCCTTCGGCCACCATCTTTGCGATCGTACCACCCATTCCCAATTCGGCATCGTCTGGGTGCGGGGCGACCACAAGGAAGTCGAGTGCCTGATCGATGGCCAACTGGCTCGGCGGCTCAGTGTGAATGGTGGCGCCCACTTGGAATCCTGGTTTCAGTTCCGCGTCTTGAGCAAGCTTTCAACCGCTTCGACGGGGATCGGGATGCCTCGCAAGGTTCCCTCCAGGACAATGGTCTCTCCCACAACGCCCTGAAATGCCGCAACGATCATACGACCACGTCGATTCTTGATCATTTTGACCATGAGCACCAGTTTGTCCCCGGGGGTGACGACGCCACGAAAACGAACATCGTCCAATCCACCGAAACCGACTATCTCGGCTCCCAGCAAATCATGCTTCTGCGTGAAGTAGCTGGAAAGCTGGGCCACCGCCTCAAGCATCACAACACCGGGCATCAGCGGCATGCCGGGCATGTGGCCGCGAACCCAAAACTCTTCATCTGTGATTTCTTTGAGTGCAGCGCAACAGTTTGACCCGAGATCCTCGTAAAGGATCGCGGTCAATTGCTCCATTTCAAAACGCTGCGGATTCAAGGCACGAATATCGTCGATGTCGGCGATCGGTTTCTCGAAATCCAGCAATGAAGGGTCGATGATGAATTTACTTCTATCCACCGTTACCCTCAGGTTTTCACCTTTTTACGCTTCGCTTTGCGGGCTTTGGCACTGGCTGGACGCCGGCCATGGTTTGCTTTTTTAAGTTTGTGTTGAGGCTTAGCCATCGATGCACTATCAGAAACAGAGGAAGACACCGCCATTGTGACGGTTGGAATGGTCTGGATTTTTGGCCGCGACAAGGGAGTCAGGATGATCTGACAACCGCGGGACGCAGCAAAATAACAGGTTTTGTCGCCGGCGCGTAGGGACTTCCCAAGACAGGGGTGAACGTTATCTATCCAAAGGTCAGGTTGTCTGGAACAGCTGGGATTCCCAGATGCTGCCGGTATTTCAAAACCAGCGAACTTCCGTGAATTGCCCTGAAATACGTAGGCAGAACGCGTTGCGGCTGCAAAACAGGGGTCAAAAATGCTGAGAGTTGCCCAATCGCGACTGTTGCGACCGCGCCGGAGTGTTCGTGGGCACCGTGTTCATGGGGACCGTGTTCATGGGGACCGTGTTCATGGGGACCGTGTTCATGGGGACGACCTGTCCACCCTGCGATAGCTGCTGTTCAGGCTGCGGATGAGCTGTTTGGTAATTTCCTGCCGGTGAAAAACGGGGAGTGGCTGGTGCCCCTTGGGCAGTAGCGGGAATACCGTCCCTGTGGCCATTGGGGTTGGCCGATCTGATTTGACCGATACGTGCCGCGAGATTTGAAGTCGCCATGGCAGTTGCTGAATTGACACCGTATGTGCCACTGAGCCGGATGGAGGGTGGAACCATCGGAACCGTGACCTGCGACAAGCCCGTTTCACCCCGGTCTCGTCGTTGGGTTTGGGCGTGCTCCTGCTGCCGTTGGTAGTAACCACGGATCGCTGCTGTTGCGGTCAGAGGATCAGGGCTCGCGGTCAGACTGGCCGGTTGCACCGTGGTGGGAACGGTGGCAAGTGGCGTCGATGTGCGAGGAAGCGCTTTGGGCCTTGGCCGAGTCGAGTCCGTTGTGATTGTTCCAATGGCTGTCAGGTTGGTTAACGGCTTTGTAATTCCGTTGGCTGCTGCCGCGTCAGGTGAGTTCAGGGCCAGTGCGTTGACGACAGGCGATTGCAGGTTCATGCCGGGCTGCTGATTTTGGGTTGCCTGAACAACTGAGGCGGTGCTGTTGGCCGATTCGGGTTGTTGACCACCTGCCAACGCGACATTGCCAAGATTGACATTGGGTTGTTCGGATGAAACCGCAGGCTGGGTCTTGGCGTATTTTGTGACCTCGCCACTGCCTGCTGAGACCCATGCCAGCCAATACTGTTGCAACTCTGCAAGCGAAGCGTACCCGTAGTGTCGGCGGATATTGTCCGTCCATGAGGGGTGCCGCATGTAATCTTCAAGGAAACTGATGAATGTACGCGGTCCTTGTTGATTGATCAGGAAGCGACATACCGAATAGCCTTGGGCGTACATCGGAAGCACGTCGTTGGGATATTCCTTGAGCAGAAATAGCTGGTTCATGGCGATTCCACGCCGAGAACGAAGGAACTCTTGAAGCTTGGCTTCGTGTTTTTTTCGTTCCGCCGAATGTTCCACTGTCGTGCAGATTCCTTCATCGGCCCAACGCGGCAAGGGGCGACCAAAGTAAGTTGCCAGAATCGTATGCGTGATTTCGTGAGGCAACACGGAATCGAGAATACGTTGAGGTGTACCAATGACTTCCATTTGGAAATCGCGCACCGGTGCGGGGTTGTAAGTGGTCACACCTTGGGCGGCAAGCCGCGGCCCGGCAACGACACGAATCGGGCATGGTTGGGGCCAGGCTGGCAGAGTTTTGCCCAGCCAGTGCATGGCCAGATCCCGGCGATAACGTTCAGCCGCTTCAGCAACTGCTTGGGCAAGTTGTGGGGTGGGAGCTTGGATGATGAAGTTCTGAGTGCGTTGACTGGCAGCAAACGCAACGCTGCAACCCAGCACGGAAACGCAAGTTGCGATCCACCGCAAGAAAAAATATCGTCGACGACAAACGGCATCCATGCCCGCTCGCTCCCCTTGAATGAGTCGTGATGTTGGTTTGGCAACACGTCCTTGTGCGACATCCCAAATCGAAATCCATGCGGCATCAGCAGGGCGTTTCCGCTCGAGGCTTGCTGCAGCTTGAATCACAGAGGGCGGAGTTTAGGCAAATTGCCCGATTCACCGATAGGTTAATCCGGGGAGCTCTGGTTGGTTGGGGTGTTTTGGCCGGGTTGGAGTGCCGAAACGCTCTCCGGGAGGGGAACGGGCTAGC
>PKCN01000326.1 GCA_002862205.1 Planctomycetaceae bacterium
ATCAGACGAATGTGTCGTAGGCTGAGAGTTCCGAGGTCTGGGAACCTGGTGGCAGGGTCAGCCGGAAACAGATTCCCGACCCGTGTTCCCCATCTCTTACCTGGATCGCTCCGCCATGTTCGCGCATGATTTTGGCACTGACAGGCAAACCGAGACCAGTCCCACGCATTCCTTTACGTGATTCAAACATGGAAAAGATTTTTTCACGGTCTGCTTTAGCGACACCCGGCCCGTTATCGACGACATCGACGATCCACCCCTCGAGGGTATCGTAAGCCGTACTCACGAACACTTTTGGCTGATGCTGCTCTGTTTCAGCCTCACTCGCTTCATCGTTCCCAGCATTTTCATCTTCGTCTTCGCGGCTTGGCGGCGTTGAGGTTGCATCAATGGCATTGGTAACAAGGTTAAGAATGGCACGATGCATTCCATCTTGATCAAACTTTGCTTCCGGGATGGATTCATCAAGATGCTGTCCGAGGATGACATTCATTTCCTGCGCGCGTGTCTGCATTAATTCAAGCACATCACGGACGACTTCATTGAGGTCACCCTTGGCCAACTCAGGTTCCCTTTCCTTGGAAAACGTGAGCATATCCATGACAAGATTCGAGATTCGTTCCTGATTCCGATCAACGATTCCCCATCCCCGCCTGACGGCATCGGTGTCATCCCGTTCCAGTCCGGCCTCGATCAGATAACTTCCACCGCGAATACCTTGCAGAATATTTTTAACATGATGGGACAGGGTTGCAATGGTTTGCCCCATGGCGGCCAATCGCTCTCCCTGGACCAGCGCTGAGTAATAAAACGTATCTTCGATGGCCAGCGCAGCCTGATGGCCGATGGCCGTGATCAGACGCAGATGATCATCGGTGAACCTCAGTTGATGCCCGGACTCAATCAGCTTTCCCGGTGACGTATAAGTATCAACATAGAGTGCACCAACGATGTCATAGCGTCCCTGCAGCGGAACACACAGCGCCTCTCGGACCCCCGCCTGCACAATCGATGCAGCAGCATCGAATCGGGAATCATCACGGGCATTGCTGGTTCGAACCCCCTCTTTTTTGTTGAGCACAAAATCAAGGATGGTACGGCTGATCGAAATCCGTCGGTCCGTGGCATCAAGCCCGGCTCGATCACAGCGTACAGCGGGTTGCAGAAGTCGTGTTTCGGGGTCACGCAGCATGACGCAGCCCCGATCAGCCTCCACCCAGTCGAACACCAACGTCAGGATTCGGTTGAGGACTTCATTCAAATCATCGGTGCGGCCAACCGCGATGGCAGTCAAATACATGACTTCCAGTGAGCGATCACTTTCCGATTCACTCGGTGGCCCGGGAACCAGTTGCGAATCCGCTCCGGATCGGGACAACGAGGACACAATCCTGCTGCCGTCCTCCTGACTTTTGAGGACAATATCGACTCCATGTGCCGCATCCATTTCCCGTGGCTGGCCAGCCCCGGTAAAAATCATCAGCGTATCGCCAATTTCGACGCGGTCACCGCTCCGCAATGTCTGTCTGGCAACGACCTCTCCGTTGACACGCGTGCCATTGCTGCTATTCAAATCCTGCAGCTCCCAAGACCCATCCTGCTGAGCTCGGACCTCGGCGTGCGTCCGCGAGGCCTCGGAGTCAAATAGCTGGATATCGCTGCCAGCTTCGCGTCCCAGCCGCAAAACAGCCTGCGAAAGCTGAAAATGGCGGCCCTGATCCCGACCGCGAACAACAAACAGAGAGGGCATGAGAATCCCGAAAACAATCGTGAAGAACGACAAAATCTGGCCGCGCAACAGCATACGGGAGACTGTCTGTGTCAGACAGGTGGCGAGCCGTGGCGAACGAGTCATAATATAACCTCTCCGCACTGTATCCGTCTCCCACCAGTCCATAGGTCCTGCTTTGGTTCAGCCGCCTCCCATCGAATCCCAAAATGACCCCGCCGATGCTACCGCCTTAGTCGACGCCTGTGAAAAGATTCGCGAACAAGTGGGCCGCGTTGTCGTCGGTCAGGATGCGGTTATCGAGCAACTGCTGATCGCCATTCTTGCCCGCGGCCACTGCCTGCTGGAAGGTGTCCCCGGCCTCGCCAAAACACTGATGGTCCACACGCTCGCCGATTCGATGGATCTTTCATTTCGGAGAATCCAATTCACACCGGACTTGATGCCCGGGGATATCACCGGCACCGAAATCATCCAGGAAGACCCTGAAACGGGACGCAGGAATTTCGTTTTTGAACGTGGCCCTGTATTCACGCAGATGCTGTTGGCCGACGAAATCAACCGAACCCCGCCGAAAACCCAGGCCGCGCTGCTCGAAGCCATGCAGGAACATGCAGTGACAGCCGCAGGCCATACCTACACTTTGGATGAACCTTTCTTTGTGCTCGCAACCCAAAACCCGATCGAGCAGGAAGGTACCTACCCACTACCGGAAGCCCAACGGGACAGATTCCTGTTTCATGTCGTCGTTGATTACCCGACACGAGAGGAGGAAGGGGAAATTGTTGACCGCACCACCTCAACCTTCAACAGTTCCGTCGAAGCAGTGGTCTCGGGTGAAGAGATCCTGCAATTCCAACGCACCGTGCGCCGGGTTCCTTTGCCACCCCACGTGAAGGACTGGGTTCTCGATGCAGTACGCGCTGTGCGTCCCGCTGATGAACAAAGTAAAGATTGGGCAAAGGAACTTATCGAATGGGGCCCCGGACCGCGTGCCAGTCAACAACTGGTGCTAGCCTCAAAAGCACGTGCCCTGCTGCAAGGCAGATCACATGTCACCATCGATGATGTGGAAACGCTCGCTCATCCGGTTCTGCGTCACAGGATCGTTCCTACGTTCGCAGCCGAAGCAGATGGAATCACGGTCGATGATTTGATCAGCCGATTGATCAAGGAACAAGCGGTAACGCCGGCCAAGGTTCTTTAAGCCGGCCTGTGCCAGCTTGGACAACTCCACGTTCCCGACTCATGTTCAGCTTGGCCGCTCACGCGTTCGTCAGGACCTGAACAAGACGCTGCGAAATGAACGACCCGTCCTGGAACTGACGGGTAACCCAAAACGTTGCACACTCTCAAAATCATGTAACGTTTTACGGCGTACCATTCATCGCTTAACGCAAATTAAGCACTCGTCGAATGCGCGAAGCGACTGCAGGGTCGTTCTCCTGAGCCAAGTGCGATTGCAACCGCGCGGTGATTGCTGGGTCATCCATACTTCCCAAACTGGAAATGGTGCGTGAGCGTACATCACGATCCGAATCCTGGAGCAATAGCAATAACCAGGGCCGGGGATCGATCACGCTGGTACCGACCAGCGCATCAACCAATTCGATTTTCTCGTTGACATCGCCAGTATAAATTCTGGTTGCAATCGCGATCGCGGTGCCGTCAAACCCCCGTGAAACAAGCTCCAACTTCGCCTTCTCACGCAGGGCCGCATGTGGGCTGCCCAACCAACGCATGACCGAAGCATCATCAAACGCTCCCATCGGCGAATCTACCATAGCGACTTGTGCATTGGCTTCGAGTGCATTGGCTTCGAGTGCATTGGCTTCGAGTGCATTGGCTTCGAGTGCATTGGGACTCGTCAAATCAGCGCGTTGCACCGGCTGACTTGTTATCGAAGATTCCTGACCTTTGGCTTCTGGTTTGCCAGTCTCCAAATGCTCTTGGCTGCTTGCAACCTCCGCCAACTGCACCACTTCATTCTCACCAACCACCTGCAGCCTGTTGGCTCCTGACTTGTAAACGGTGGGCGTGTAAGCTGATCGAATCCCCGTCCGTTCAGGCACTCCGGCCTGATCCGACCGCAATGAGAACGATGCTACCGAATCAACATCAGCCGATGATGTAGCGACTGGACTGGGCTCACCAAGCTCACGAGCGACAAGTTGATTGGGTGGCCAGGTCGTCCATTGGTCAACCGACTGCACGTCATCCACGGGCAAAGGGGCACCTTGCACAGCCAACCGTCCCGCCTGGGCAGTTTCTAGATCAGCAGTTGCACCGGAAAGCGTGGGACGGCCTGAAAGCGCCAACAGATTGATAGCGTTGGACGCCCTCTCAGGCAGCGATCCGGTCGCGTCTGGATGCTCTGCCGCAAACATCAATGTTTGCTGCAGTAGACTTGTGCCCCAGCCTGTCCGATGATCCGGTAACTTGATCGCAACTGCCTTCAGCGAATCAATCAATAATTCGTGGCGAGATGCCTCATCCTCGGCTGGTAGCACGGTCCAATTATTCTGAGCGGTACGCAACAACTCGTAACCCGCCCGCGCGACACTATCATCCTGGTCGGTCATGCTATTGACCAAGGGCTCAACACTAAAAACGCCCAAGTCAGCTAGCTGCTTCAGACGCGAGATCTTTTCAGTGGCGCCGAGAGTTTCAAAATCAGCCGTCAAACGCCCAATCATCCAGCGTTTGCTCTGGTTTGCCAAAAGCAAAACACCTCCTGTCGCAAGGCTCACCAGAACAAAAACCTGAAACGCCCGCACCACAGCCCGGCGTCGTGATGTTTTTGCTTTGCGCGAAACTCGTGCAAAGGGGTTTTCCGACAGATCACCAAATTCCATTTTGGCTCAGTCACGTATGAGTCATGAACATTGATACCATTCCACTTGGGTGGATTGTCGCGATCAACTCACCAATGTCGCAAGGTCACTTCCATACCTCGCTAGCATTACCGGGTGTGAACTGGAAAAAAGGCGGGGAAAATGCCCCTGCGCACGATTCTCAACCGCCAGATCCCACAGCGCTGCCCGCAGGCAGGAGATGAGCTGGCCCTCATTTGCGGTGTACCCGATATTTTGCGAGCCAACGCGGTTTTCGGAGCCAAGCTGTGATGCTTAGCAGAACACCTACCTTCTGTTTATCAGCGATGGAGATTAAAACATGGTTCCCCCCACCGCTGGAGCTAGAAATTGCATGAGTTCGCTGGACAAATCCATTTTGAAATTCGATTCGCACCTCTCGGACATTGCTTCAGAGACCTGTGTTCAAGATCACCCCGTGGCTTCAGATGCCTGTGCTGATCCTTTCGAGGCCACGCGGGGAGCGCTGACTGCCCCACTCGACTTTCCCGCGATGAACGCTGCAATTGTGCCCGGCGATCATGTGGCAATCGCGGTTGATCCCAATACACCCCAAGTCTCTCGCGTCCTTGCTGGCGTCTTGCAGTCTCTTCAGGAAAGTGATGCTGCGAACGTGAGCGTGGTGATTGGCGATGAGGCATGTGGTGGCACGGTCACAGAAATCGAATCGGTGGTTGGTGATGCAGCCCAAGTTGAACTCCATCGGCCCTCAGATCGTGAGTCCCTTCGTTTTCTAGGGCCTGATGCGTCGGGGAACCCGATGTATCTAAATCGCTGGCTGGTCGATGCTGACTTTGTTTTACCAATCATGTCGGGGCGAAGCGGCGATTTAGACCGGCAGCATGATCTGTACGGTTTCTTCCCTGCTTTCTCAGACACTGCCTCACGGCTCCATTTACTTTCCCCCCCGCCCGAGGCGGGAGTGGAGACAGCAGACCCCAATGAACCTGCGTGGGCCCTGGGTGCACAACTGATTCTTTGCGTCACCTCAAGCACAACCGGAGAGGTGGCTGATGTTGTCGCCGGCACCGTTGACTCGATCCGCAAACGCCTGCAGGAAACACGATACGTTTCGCAGCGAAGATCTCCCACATCACTGGTGGTGGCATCATTGGATGGAGATC
>PKCN01000424.1 GCA_002862205.1 Planctomycetaceae bacterium
TCACGTCACGTCACCACAACACGCCACGAGTCAACAACATGAGACCGTTGTCCACCCTCATTTCCTTTGGCATCATCGCCAGCTTTTGGATGGGAAGTGCAAATCCTGGTTACACCGAGGATGACACACAAACCTCAACCTTGAAAAAGGTCCAGGTATTCATTCTTTCAGGACAATCCAACATGGTGGGTGCCGGTAAAGTGACGGGCGGCAATAGCCGCTGGGGTTCCGAATTCATTGATCCCGAAGTCTCCGTTTACGAGGGCGTCTACCGGGCAGATGCTGACTACGATGCCATGCCCGCTGTGACCACCTTGAAACTTGAGCGTTTCGGCGGTACCCAACCAACTCCCTACCCTGGTGGTGGCACTCACGTGACACGGGGATTCGTTCGGGTCAAGGAATCTGGCATTTACGAATTCCGACCTGGATACGGTGGTTCCATGCAGAACATCATGGAGGTTGATGGGCAGGAAGTTCATCGCATGGAGCCGGGACAGGAAGCCGTTCGCCACGACATCAAACTCACGGGTGGTGCCAAGGTGCCATTCAAGATTACTTACCTCACCACGGACGCCAATGGGTTGGGCTGGATCGATCGTCAGGACATTCCCGGCACCTTGGCCACCTTGGTCAAACATCAAGGCAAGTACCCGTTTTTGATGAATGAGAAAGGACAGTGGAACGCACGGGACGACGTCTGGTACAGGGGTGTGGTAACGGCCACGGGTAGCCATTGGCTGGGTGTAGCTTCGGGAAAAATTGGCCCTGAACTGGGATTCGGGTGTGTGGTCGGCGATGCGATCGAGGCCCCCGTCCTGATCCTGAAAACATCGCAGGGCAATCGTTCCCTCGGCTGGGATTTCCTACCCCCTGGCAGCGGGCAATACGAATTCGCTGGCAAGGTGTACGCAGGCTACAACGAGTCACCGGCATTTTGGGAAAAGGGCTCGAAACCAGAGCCAATCAACTGGTATGCGGGCAAGCAGTATGACGACTGTTTCCAAGCGGCACATGAAGTGCTGGACAATTTTGAACAACAGTTCCCACACTGGAAGGGCCGCGGTTACGAGATCACAGGTTTCGGCTGGTGGCAGGGAGACAAAGATCGTTACAACACAGCGCACGCGCAACGTTACGAACAAAATCTGGTTCACTTGATTCAAACGCTTCGTCGTGAATTCAAGGCACCGAACGCCAAATTCGTATGTGCCACGCTGGGGCAAACAGAACGAGAGACAGCTGAGGGTAACGAGAAATTGATCCTCGAAGCTCAACTGGCTGTCGATGGCACATCCGGAAAGCACCCTGAATTCAAAGGAAATACTGCCACGGTCTACACGCACCCACTGAGTCAGGGCGGAGCGTCCAACAGCCATTACAACGGAAACGCCCAAACCTACATGGACGTGGGCACGGCCATGGGCGAAGCGATGATCCACTTACTCAGAGCAAAGTAAGACACGCGTCCTGACGTGCCAGCTTCAGAACTACAGAACCCCGGAACCGCAGAATTCCAATGAAACAAACCTCTTTGCATCGTCGCTCGTTGCTCACCGGGGCGGCAGCGACCTGTGTCAGCGGACTCCTTGCCGACTCAAAATCCACAACCGCAGTTGAAGACACAAACCAATGGGCAGGAACCACGCGCTACCCCGACCCACGTGTTGTGTCCCTGGACGAACGATTCGACAAATGCAAACTTGGCAACACCTCCGTACAACGACTCCATTTTAACCCGAGAGCGTTATGGCATGAGGGTTGTGCATGGAATGCTGTCGGGCGATATCTGGTTTTCAGTGATGTTCCGGCCGACTCACTTTACCGCTGGATTGAAGATGATGATCGAGTCACTGTCTTCAAGAAGCCAAGTGGAAATGCAAATGGAAATACCTTCGATTACTCAGGTCGCCTCCTGACTTGCCAACATGGACCACGGCAAGTGATTCGTCATGAACATGATGGTTCGACACGTGTGATTGCGGACCGTTACGAAGGAAAACGTCTCAACTCACCCAATGACATTGTGGTGCATCGGGACGACCAATCGATTTGGTTCACAGACCCCGGCTATGGAATTCGCAAAAACTACACAGGTTCTCCGGCTCAGGCAGAATTACCTGAATCCGTCTACCGAGTCGACGCCCAAACGGGAAAAATAACCAAGGTGACCGACGACATCGGTACGCCCAATGGTCTTTGTTTCTCACCGGACCTTACGAAATTGTATGTCGCAGACACTGGCGATGGGGCCCATGCCATCCGTGTCTGGGATGTGGACAACGGTCGCCTGAAAAATGGACGACCATTTGCATCCATGAAAATGGACGGATTTGAGAAAGCGGGCAAAGCCGATGGCATCCGCGCAGACATGAACGGCAACATCTGGTCCAGCGCTGGCTGGGTGGGTGAAGGCTACGACGGAGTTCACATTTTTGCGCCCAACGGCGACCGGATCGGCCAAATCATGTTGCCGGAAGTCTGTGCCAACCTGTGCTTTGGTGGAGCCAAACGCAATCGCCTGTTCATGGCCGCAAGCCAAAGCCTGTATGCAATCTATACCGAAGCGATCGGAACCCCATGACAAACCAAACGACACCGCTTTGAACTGCCGCCAGTTCCCTGATTTGCTGCATCCCTGATTTCCAACTCCCTGATTTCCAGCATCCCTGATTATGAGCAACGATTCCAGTCGTCGTCGATTCATGCAACTGACCGCCGGTGGGTTGGTGGTGTCGGCTGCGTTGACCTCCCCGGACACAACCTCTGCGGGTACAGGTTCCGTCACCGAGGCGGTGAATCCGATCACCGGAAATGTACTGAGGACGGGCGGCCAACTGTCGCCAGATGCCAAATCGATTCTTGAATCGGAGCGTCCAATCCCAGTTGTCGGAACATCCGACATTTTGATCTGTGGTGCGGGACCGGCAGGCATCGCAGCCGCACTTTCTGCAGCACGTGCCGGAGCCTCGGTTCAATTGATCGAAGTTGCCGGATGCCTTGGTGGTGTATGGACGGTGGGACTGCTGACCAAGATCCTCGATGCCGGCAACAAGCAGGGGATCATGAAAGAACTCCTGAATAAGTTCACCGAGCGTGGCAGCCAGGTTGCCATTGACTCCCAGGGTACTGTTTACGATCCCGAAATCGCCAAGTTGGTATTGGAAGAAGTATGCGTTGAGGCAGGAATCAAGATCCGGCTGCATACGCGGCTCGTTGGTGCCGTCCTCAATGAAGAAAATCAACTGGCTGCCGTTCTCACAGAATCCAAGTCTGGGCGGGAAGCATGGCTGGCGGAACGTTTCATTGACTGCAGCGGCGATGGTGATCTGGCAGCCCATGCTGGATGTCAATTCGAAGTGGGCACGGGTTCAGACTGCATCTGCCAACCCATGTCCATGCTAGCTCTGCTGACGGGCCTTGACCCCGAGCAGGTGCGCCCGTGGATTCGTGAAACGGGATCAGTAGCAAAAAAAAGATTGCTTGAGCTGATGGAAAGCCATGGAATCAATCCTTCCTACCGGGCACCAACACTCAGGCATCTCCACAGTAACATTTTCTCTCTGATGACAAATCACGAGTATGGAGTCAGCGCATTTGACGCTGATGCGATCACCGCAGCAACACTTCGAGCGAGAAAGGAAATACATGAAATCGTTGACGGTTTGCGAAGCATCGGTGGACCGTGGAAAGATCTGGCAGTTGTCGCAACGGCAGAACAAATGGGCGTTCGTGAAGGCCGCCGTGTTCGGGGTCGATACACCCTGACCGCCTCGGATCTGGCACACGGTTTGAACCACCAGCAGGGTGTCTGCAGAGCCACCTTCCCAATCGATGTCCATGCTTTGAATGCCGCTGGCAACAAAGAGATCAATCGTGATTTCAAAACCAGTGGGATGAAACCTTACGACATTCCCTATCCCGCATTGGTGGCAGCCGATGTGGACGGACTATTGATGGCCGGGCGTTGCATCAGCGGCGACTTCATCGCCCACTCCAGCTACCGCGTCACCGGCAATGCCGTTCCCATGGGTGAGGCAGCGGGGCTGGCCGCTGCATTGTCCATCAAGCAACAAGTGATGCCACACGAACTGAAGTGGAAGAAGCCAAACTCCTGAATCAATCTCGGAAATCTGAATCGGGCCCTTGCCATGTGGCCTACCGATTGCGGCCAATGCACTGCATCCCAACGGTGAACTGACTTAGGTCAGACAACATCGCACGATGCACGATCACTGCGTCAATTCACACTTGTTGCAACCATCGCCATGACCGTGATCCGCATTCATGCACCTTGTGGGGCTCAGGCTGCGCTGAACTTTTTGTCCGAACAGCCACAACCAACAGTGTTTTCCTGTCAAGCAATCAACGCGTTGAGGTATCTGGTGCAGCGTAAAGTCCACCGCCACGAGTTCACCTTCATGACCGTTTCCGGTTACACTCAGGGTTAGACATTTCCGCTTCCAGAGACGCAATCGCATGACCATCCGATTCCAATATCATCGAATCAAACCGAGGCGCATTTTGCATCAGTGCCCCATCTTTCTGAAACTCGTATTTCTGCCTGCGATGATTTTGATGGGACTGGTTCAGACCAATCATGCCGAGGACTCCAAGGTTAACTTCAATCGGGACATCCGCCCCCTGCTGTCGGACCGCTGCTTTCACTGCCACGGTCCAGACGAAGAAGACCGTAAAGCGGGCCTGAGACTTGATCAAAGAGATGGTGACGAAGGTGCACTGAATGTTCTGAAACTGGGCGATGCAGACGCCAGCGAGATTTATCAACGGATCACTTCAGATGATCCAGACAGAATGATGCCACCGCCAGATGCTCACAAAAGGCCACTCAGCGAAGACGAAAAACAACGATTCCAAACCTGGATCAACGAAGGTGCCCCATATGAAGCCTTCTGGGCCTTCACATCACTGGAACCACCTGCCCCCCCAACCATCCCCAACGACTCATGGGCAACAAGTACCATCGACCGATTTGTCAAACGCAAACTTGACGAGAGTGGCATTGCGCCTCAGCCCACTGCTGATCGGCGGACATTGCTACGTCGACTATCACTCGACCTGACCGGGCTACCGCCCCGTCGAGAAGAGATCGCAAGCTTTTTGTCTGACCAATCAGCAAACGCCTACGAAAATGCAGTTGATCGCCTATTGAAATCGCCTAAGTTCGGCGAGCACATCGCCAGACATTGGCTCGATCTGGTTCGTTTCGCAGACACCAATGGCATCCACCATGATCATTACCGCGATCTTTCGCCCTATCGTGATTGGGTCATTCGATCATTCAACCAAAACCTGCCTTATGACGACTTTGTCTGTTTCCAGATTGCTGGTGACCTTTACGAAAAACCTTCGAATGACCAATTGATCGCATCTGGCTTCAATCGTCTGCACATGATTATCGATCGCGGCACGATGCTGCCTGAAGAAAGTCACGCAAGAAACGTGATCGATCGCGTCACTTCCGTTGGGACGGCCTTCATGGGCCTGACCGTCGGATGCGCGGTGTGCCACGACCACAAGTATGATCCGATTACTTCACGCGAGTTTTACCAACTGTACGCGTTCTTCAATAACATCGACGCGACGCCCGAAACGGGTGGTCGATCAGGAAATGATTTCAAACGCGGATTGCAGGAACCATACATCGAACTGCCCAACGATGAGCAGCAACGCAGCCGCGAAGATTTGTTGTCGCAAATCGCGGCAGTGGAAAAACAGATTGCGGAT
>PKCN01000427.1 GCA_002862205.1 Planctomycetaceae bacterium
TCCGCTCGCCAGAACCAGGTTCGCAGCGTTCACACGCTGGTCACCGCACCATGCAGGCGTCCCCTGAGCGGGAAACTGATTCGGATTTTGAAAACCCCAGCAGACTCGTCACCATTCGAACAACATCAATTCGGACCAACCCAGCATCAATGCGGACCAACCCAGCGGCGAAGAACGCATCAACTACCCGTACGCCAACGCTTCCACGCATCAACGAACTGCTGTGGTGTTGCTTCGAACGACTGGATGAAAGCCTTTTCAAATGGCAGCCCTCGGCTCAGGTTCCTCAACAGTCCATCAAAGCCTTTTCGCTGCGCACGATCCAACATGGCAGTCATCAAATCAGTGGCAATCAGATCTGCATGTTCAGGCGTCAGCCTGCCATCGAGAAACTGTTTTGCGCTGCCCATGGCGGTCAGAGCCTCGACAAGTTCACGGTTGACGGTTGCCTTTGGCGGTCGACCACGTGGTGCTTTTTCAGTGTTTCCATGTCGCTTCGCGATCACTTTGCCCGTACCTTCTGCGAGCCAGCGTGGCACATCTCCCCCCCGCGTCGCGACTGCCAAACTGACCAATGGAGAAGTCAGTCGTGCCTCGATTTCATCCCGATCATCGCGATCGGTTGCCACTAGGGAAACATAACCATCGATGCCGTCATATTTCCAGTGGCTGCTCCACCCATTGGGAATCCCTCGTCCTTCCACCATCTTTGCAAACTCACTGTAGTCATACCGCTTGGGCATCACAAAGATGGTCGCTCTGCCTTTGAAGAATGCCTGTCCCGGATCTGCCGAAACAACTGACTTCACGGCTTTCATTTGCTCTTCCGCAAGGTCGGCGACAAGCTTGATCGTGTCCGGCGCGGCGGTACCTACGACGAAAAAGTGATCAGTCGTTTCCGTAGCGATTTCTGACCCTGTGGGGATGACAAGTTTGATATTGTCACCGGCGATCTCTTCACGCCGATCACTCAGTTCCTCAGGTGTCGCAGCGGCGGCCCACGCTAATTGACTCATGACTTGCAACGGTTGATTATCCGAGGCCCCGTCTAGCGTCGCCCCTTCATCAATCCAGGTTGAGATGAGTTGAATCGAATCCTCAGAGAAAGCTGGTCGCCCGCCAGCCGGCATCCTCAGCCCCATGCTACCCCGTAGTTTCTGGACCAACAAACTATCTTTGCCGTTTCCCGGAATGATGATATCGCCGCTATCACCGCCACGCAGTAATTGGGCAAACGTATCCATATTCAACCCACCACTGGCCCGCATGGCGTTGATGTGACAACCCTTGCAACTCTCGACAAGCAGGGGTGCAACATCACCTGCGAAACTGACAGTCTCTTTACCGGTGGCCGTCATTGCTTTGAGTCTTGGGCGTGGCGGCTCATCCGGCGTCGCGCCTGCAGCAATCGGAGCAGCAGGGTCTGTACCGTCAAATTTTGCTCCAGCGACAATCCAATCTTTCAGAATTTTGAGTTCCTCAGGCGACACCTTACCGCCTCCGCGTGGCATATCACCGGTTTCAATGGTCTCAATCAAACGACTGCCCACAGTATCACCGGCAAAAATCACGACACCTTCGGGTGGCCCCTTCATCAGCGCGGTGTAGGTCGCCAGATTAAATCCACCTTTGCTGTCAGATGCATGACACCGCCCACATCGACTCGACAGAATCGGAGCCACTGACTTCGTAAAACTGATCCCATCCGTGGGGACAGGTGTTCCCGGAGCCGGCTTTGCGGGGACTGGCTTTCCCGGGGCCGGCTTTGTGGGGGCGTCCTCGGGACGCGTCGGACGCTTGAAAGTAGGGAGCGTGACACCCTCGAAATCGAGCAGAGTCCGCGCCTTTTCGATCCGCTGCATTGCCGGCAGCAAGGCGTCGTAAAGCTTGGGTGACCCCTGTTTTGCAGCCTCTTCAATCTGCTTGATGGCCGTGCGGATGTACTCAGCGGAAGCGTCAAAATCTTCAGCTGCGTAGCTTTTCCCAGCCCTCAAAACGCTGGCATTCACAGATTGAACTGTTTTCTTCTCTTGCGTCGTGAGCCCTGCCGCATCGGCTTGAGATGCCATGAACGTGACGGGGGCAGCAAAAAACGCAACGAACAAGCAGAACTGTGGGATCAATGATCGCATCACATCCAAACCAGATAGGGTGAAAAACCGAGCTTCGGTGAGGGAACCGACACGGGAATAACGCATGCTAACAGTATAAGTACCCATGCGGATGCAGACCGAATCGCTTGTTAGGGAATCGACCAGCAATGCCCTCACAAGCCAGAAATACCCTAAAAAGCCGCATTATGCGTGCATCAAACGGCTCAGTACTCATTGTCAACGGCATCGGAATCCACGGCAGCCGCGGAAAAGTCACTTTGGACGACCTGCCGCACCTGCCTGCTGGCAATTTCCTGCTTGAGGCGAGCAATGGCCTCAGCGGTCGGCATTGACCCCAAGTCGCCATCAATGCGGTCACGCAATGCGACCCGGCCCGCCTCAGCTTCTTTCGGACCGACCACCGCCATGTAATTCACCAACTCCAGCTGGGCATTGCGGATTTTCGCCTGGACCTTTCCACCACTGTTGTCCACCGTCACCTTCAGTCCTGCGTCCTCCAGTTCTTTGGCAACCTGAACCGCATAATCAAGCGACTTGTCGCTCAGTGGCAGCACGCGAACCTGCTCCGGAGCCAACCAAAGCGGAAATGCTCCGGCAAAATGCTCAATCAACATACCAGTGAACCGTTCCAGTGATCCGAAGGGAGCGCGGTGAATCATCACCGGACGGTGGGCAATATTGTCGCTGCCGTTGTACTCCAGCTTGAAACGTTCGGGCAAGTTGTAGTCCAACTGCACAGTCCCGAGTTGCCAGGACCTGCCAATGCAATCGCGCACCATGAAGTCAGCCTTGGGACCATAGAACGCAGCTTCACCGGGCTCTTCATTGAAAGTCAAACCAGAACCCTGCAGAACACCACGCAACGCGCCTTCTGCGTGATCCCAATTCTCCTCAGTGCCAACGTACTTGTCGCTGTCAGGATCGCGTAGGGAAAGCTGCACGCTGTAATCATCCAAGCCGACTGACTCCAACACGAACTTCGTCAACTCGATCGTCGCGCGAAATTCTTCCTCAACCTGCTGAGCAGTACAAAAAATGTGTGCATCATCCTGCGTCAAACCACGGACCCGCAGCAAGCCGTTAAGTTCACCAGTCTGCTCATGGCGATAGACGGTTCCAAATTCGAATAAACGCAAAGGCAATTGCCGGTAAGATCGAGGCTGCGCCTTGAAAATCTGGCAGTGATGAGGACAGTTCATCGGCTTGAGCAGGTAGCGTTCATTGTTGACCTGCCAGTCATGCAACACTTTTCGCTTTGAATCGGCAGATGCTGAAGCGCGGTAGTCTGGAAGTTTGACACCGAAAACCTCTGCCGCTGCCATCAATTTATCTTCACCATCTGAATCAAGCGTTCCCTCCTGCAAACGTTCACTCCACGCATCAAGCATGCCCCCCACTTCGCTGCCAAACAACGGAGCGAATTGGCTATCTCGATAGTAGGGAAAGTGGCCACTGGTCTCGTACATTTCAACACGGCCGATATGCGGACTGTAAACCGGATCGTAGCCCCGCGACAACAACTCCCCACGCAAGAAATCTTCCAACGCAACACGAACTCGGGCGCCTTTGGGCAACCACAGGCAAAGCCCCTGACCAACATCGGGACTGATAGAAAAGAGTCCATGCTGCTTCCCAAGCACGCGATGATCACGACGCTTGGCTTCCTCAATTTGCTCGAGGTATGCCTTGAGCTGCTTTTTGTCAAAGAAAGCGGTGCCATACAAACGCTGCAATTGGCGACCTGAGGTATCACCTTTCCAGTGCGAGCCCGCAATGCTCATCAATTTGATCGCTTTGATCTTGCCAGCGTTAGGAACGTGCGGCCCTCGACACAGATCCACAAATTCACCCTGACGGTAAAAACTCACACTGGATTGATCTGACAGACCCGTCTCAATGTGCTCGACCTTCAAGTCCTGATCCAAATCATCACATAGCTTTCTCGCTTCTTCACGGTCAAGAATGAAACGCTCAAACGGTTCCTTTTCCTTGACGATGCGTTTCATCTCCGCTTCAATCTTGGGAAAGTCGTCCTCACTGATTTTCTCGGCAAGATCAAAGTCATAGTAAAAACCTCCCTCGGTCGTCGGCCCGAATGCAAGTGAGACACCGTCGTAGAGACGCATCACAGCACGAGCCATCACGTGTGCCGCCGAATGCCGTAATACCCCTAAGGCAGCTTCATCTCGGCCGGTTAACAAAGTCAAAGCGAGGGGCTCGCTGCCCTCTGCCAATTCACCCAACGGACGGTCAGCATCGACCACTACGCCCGATACCTCCGCGGCAATCACACCACGGGCAAGACCCTCACTGATTCCCAAGGCCACATCCATGGCGGTGGTATCAGACGGATGCTCCGCAAGCGTTCCATCGGGCAGTTGAATTTGAATGCTGGAAGCAGAAGCGGAGTTCATCGCGTATCACCATGCTTGAGTGGAATCTGGCGGACCCTCGCATACCAACGGCGAGTGCCCTAAGCGTCAAAGGATGATCTCGGCCACCATGGACCGTCAATCCCGAATCAGCAGGACAGCCCAGAAGTCCGTCAGGTGACGTTTTTTAAAGCAACACGGTTGACAATTCCCCAATTTAAACGATTGTTTTAAACAGACGTTTACATGACGCCAACAACCACGCCCCGAGGCCCCTTTGGCAAACTCACTGAGCAAATCGCCCAAAACCGCCCGAAATCCCGATTCGGGAAGACAACCCCATGAGCGTTCCAACGATACCAGGAGCCGGATATTGAGCGCCGCTGGGCCCGTCTTTGCGGCCCGAGGCTACGCCGGAGCAACGGTTCGCGAGATTTGTTCGGCCGCCAGCGTCAACATCGCCTCCGTAGGCTATCACTTCGGCGACAAGCTTGGCCTGTATCGTCAGGTGATCCACGATTTACGACTGGCCCGGGCAAAACGGTTTCCAGCACCTAATACTGACCGGGACGGGCCTCGGCATACGTTTCAGGCATTGGTCAATACGCTTTTAGCCCGGATGCTGACGGTAGAAGAATCGGCTTGGGAGACTGAACTCCTGATGCGTGAGTTGCAGAACCCGACTCCTGTGTTTGCAAGCATCGTGGAAGACTTTTTTAGACCTCTGTTTGACCAATTGACCGAAACACTCCGATTGCTGGTGGACACAGAATTGCCGGACCACACACTACAGCACTTGGCGTTCAGTACCGTGGGGCAGTGTCTTTACTACCGAGTCGGTGCTCAGGCCGTTCAAGTCCTGATTCCGGAGCGGCAAAGGCAACTTCACTATGACATCAGTTCTTTGAGTCAACACATCACTGCTGTGATGCTGGCAGCCTGCGAAAACGCTTCGTTGCTTCAGCAGCAGGTCGAGCCCGGCGGCAACTGACATCCAACCCCTGGGAATTTTTCCAGGACACAATTTCACCCTCAGAAGTCTTATTTAGATGGTCGATACCTTGATCTCGCCTCCCGAACTGAAACCGGACGAAATTCCGGGCTCAACGGGCAATCCCCCGCAACCACGAACCTTCGTAGCGAAGCTCGCCAATACCAGTCGCAAGGTCCTGTTTGATTTCATCATTCCGACAAGCTTGCTGGCAGGCGGGGTTGCTGC
>PKCN01000294.1 GCA_002862205.1 Planctomycetaceae bacterium
GATGGCCTTTACGTGCCATCGACTGCACCACCCGCCAAATCAGAATCTGGAACAGTTTCCAGTCTTGGATACTGGAACGGGAAAATGGCGTGGGATCGTGCTGACGGGAAATCTGAGAGAAGCCCAGCGATTTCGTATTCCAACAGTTACAAGTCTTGGCGAATCTGTCGACTCGATGGACATCTTGCGTATGACATGACATGCGAAGATGAGATGCCGCCGACAAACGAGCATTGGCACGTTTACAAAAAGGGAGTCGCTCCTGCCCCTCAGGTTGTGATCCATCACTTTGATCCCAGGTTGCCGTGCCCCAAGCCGAATGTTGTGTTTGTTCTTGGAGGACCGGGAGCTGGCAAAGGAACCATGTGTGAACTTGCCGAGTCACAGCTTGGTTGGAACCACTTGTCGACGGGGGATCTTCTTCGTGCTGAACGTGATGCGGGTGGAGCAACCGCCGCAACAATTCAGGAATACATTGCGGCAGGCAAGTTGGTGCCGAACGAAGTTGTTGTCACTTTGCTGAAGAAAGCGATGGAAGAAATTACCCGAACAACAGGACAGAATAACTTTCTGCTGGATGGATTCCCGCGTTCCCTTTCCAATCTGGAAGGATGGTTCGATGTATTTGGGAAGGATACAGAGCTACCAAAAATGTTGTACTTCGAGTGCCCCTATGAGGTGCTGAAGCAACGTATCCTGGGACGTGCCAAGTACACGGGCAGAACTGATGATAATGTCGAAAGCCTGAAGCTCAGATTCGATACCTTTAAGGAAGAGACACTGCCCACTGTTGAACTGTTCAAGAGTAAGAAGAAGTGTGTTGAAGTGGACACCGGCCAGGCTCGCCAAACAGTTTACGATGTCGTTGTCGGTCACCTTGCCGAATATACAGACATTGAATTTGTGGAAAAACCATTGTCAGAGCGAGCAGAGATGCTGCTTGGTTTAAGGCCCTTTCCCAAACAGGAAGCATGACGCGTCTTCACAAGAAGGTTTTGCGTTTAGATTGTTCGAATTGCCTTAAGATCAGAAACGCGGGCAGCAGAATCTATTCTTGATTCTGCCGCCTTTAGTTCAAGAAGATCTGATATTGGCAAGACAACTGTTCGGTTAGTCCTGTGATGCGTGGGCGTTACTGTGCCGCGCCAAGGACAGCTACTGTTTTGAAAGCCGAGGGAGCGGCAACCAGAGTGCCGTCGTTGCTAACAGCAATCGCTTGGACGTAAAAGCTTTTGCCGATATGATTCGTTTGGACTTTTGCCATCTGGTCACAATCCCAAACGTGAATCACGCCGTTCGCACCGCTCAAGAGGTGGCGGTTGTCAGGTGCAAAAGACATGGACCAATTGATGGCGTCCCCTTCCAGCACACCCAATTTTCGGCTGTTTACCAAGTCCCAGATAACAATGTCATAACTGTCGCCTGTGGCCAGTTTGGATCCGTCAGGTGAAAAAGCAGCCGCTTGCCCGGAAACGTGCGATCTCGCGACTTCGAAGGTGGCGATCACCTTTTTTTGAGAAACCGAATACACTTTCAATGTCTTTCCATCGGTCGCCATTAACCTGTCACCTGAGGGAGAAATGTGAGTTGTTTTGATCTTGCCCTCGAAGCCATCGATGGTGGCAATTGGCTGACCTGTTTCAAGTTCCCAGTATCGTGCAACCTTGTCTCTCTCTCCTGAGAAAGCAAATTTGCTATCTGCTGAAAGTGCCAAAGCAGTGATCTCACTACTGTGCAGCTTGTGCTGGCCTTTTAGTTCCAGCCTGCCTTTACTGTCAGTCAGGTAAACTTCAAAGACACCTTTATAGCCTCCCAACACAACGTACTCACTGCTCATACTGAACTCACAGACAAAGATATCGCCCATGTGATCCATGCGTTCAGAATCGATCAGCTTTTGACCGCTATTGAGATCAACAAGCGTTGCGGAAGAACCTGCCCGACCGATCAGCATGAATCGATTTCTTGGACAGATCGCCACGGACTTGGCACCCCAGCCGAGGTCATCGACTGTCAACTTTGGTTGCATGGATCGTGAGTAGTCAACATCTGACGAAATGGCCACACCATCGACGACATCCCCAAATGGATTGTCAGCTTCCATGGCTTGTTTTTGTTCTTCTTGTTTAAGGTGCTCCTGATCCGCGTCACTCAGTTTTTCGAGCGGTATGGAGATCGTTCGCTGATCTGCCCGCTTCAGGAGAATATTGTCACCTTCCCGTTTTACGAATTGTGCCTCAATGCCGAAATTCCCCGTCTGGTCGGACCACTTGCGTACTGGCCCCAGTTGCGGTTCTTTCTCAGGCATCTTCGGTGATAAGGTAGATCCAAGCTTTGGTGAGCTTGTGGCACTGGCAAGCCCGCCCACCATTTTCATGGATCCAGGCGTGCCACTAAGAGAAGATGTCTCTGTCCCGAGGTTCGCTACATTCGCGGCGAATCCTGCCTTGGCCTGTTCGTTGCTCTGATCAGTCAGACTTCTGTTGAGAATCGCCAACTCGTTGAGTGGTACAAATTCAACTTTGCTTTTCCCATATTGACGACTTAATAAGCGCACCGAAACATTGTCCGTGCTTAGAAAGAATACATCTATCCAACTGCCATACCTCTCCCATTTCAAAGGCGTGCCCTTTGCAATAATCATGTCCACACTGAACGCGTTCATATCGTCTTCAAGTACAAGATCGCCCTTTGGTAACGCACGGACTTTGTTGGAAAATTGGCCTGGGTTTGTCGCGATGTCCCGTTGTGTTTGCTGGGATACCGCAATCCAGTCGGATCGTGCGAGTGTGAGAAGTCGCATGGCATCATCGGCCTTGACCTTCACTGTACTAGATGTTGGAAGGCTTACGACTACACCGCTTTTCCACTCGCCACCTCGACCCAACATGATCGGCGCACCTGGCACGAGTTGCGTTGTAGCAGTCCCTCGTATGTATCCAGAGGGCAGGGTCTTGGGAGGCAAACTGGCAATTCTACGACGCTCGATCTCATCGCGTTCTTCCTGAGTTAGTTCGCGGACCGGAACATTGACTTTAGGCGAACCACCCCGCACTATGTTTGAGACGAGTTGTTTCTTTTTTGTGCTTAGATCGACAACGAAATAGAATGCGATGCCATCGTCCTGATTCCGGTTGATAATTGATCTGGAACGTCCAAACATATCTCGCAAATTGATGGTTCCAGATTCTTTAATCTGAATTGGTAATCCCAACACTGACACTAGACCTTGATTGGTGTTTATCTGAAGTCTAGCTCGCCCCATACCCTCAGAGACTCGACGATAATCAAAGGACATTCCATCCCCTGTAATTCCGGTATTCATTCTGAGATTTGACAACTTGTAACGGACCGTTCCATCGGATGGCTTGATCAGGTCTTCGCCACAGCATACAAGTGCGGGCAGTGAGACAGCGAGGAAAAGAACCAATCGCACACGTTTCAGAATCAAACTCATATGAATCGCCCCTTTGAGTTGCATCGAAGCTACATTTATCGTTCTTACCTTTGGCAGTCTAGCAGTTCTGTTGGCATGACTTCACATTTTTGAACAGTAGCCCTGCGGTAATAGCGCAATTGTCAATAAAAAAGGTTTACTCTAGGCACCAGAGTTGGGGATGGGTTGATCTCCCCCCATAGAATTGCACCACTGTGAGTGAGAGAATTTTGATCGGGCTTAGTGCCCGGAAAGGACTTTCAGAATGCCTCAGAAACGTCACACAGTGGATCAGATCGTTGTCAAGCTGCGTAAAGCGGATGTGAAACTAGGCAAGGGCAAGAAGGTGCCCGAAATTTGCAAGCTGCTAGAAGTCGTTACTCAAAGTCCCTGAACAGACCTATTGAAGCTGGCGGCAGAAGTATCGTGGTATGAAGCCGGCGATGGCCAAGCAACTGAAAACTTTGGAGAAAGAGAACGCACGGCTGAAGAAGATGGTCGCTGAGCAGGCACTCGATATGGAGATCCTCAAGGAGGCTGCCAAGGGAAACTGGTAAGCCCTGAACGCCGTCGCCGCACAGCGTCCACCGTGCGCAGCCGTTTGGAGCCAGAAAAAGTGTCGGAGCGTCGTGCCTGCCGCGTTCTGGGTCAACCACGCAACACCCAGCGATATCAATCGCGTCGAGCGGACGACGAACCGGGCTTACCGCACGAAATGCGTTTACTGGCTCGTCAACGTCCTCGTTTCGGATCCGTACGCATTGATCGGTTGCTGACGCAGCGAGGCTGGACGGTGAACGAGAAACGTATCCATCGACTTTGGAAGCGGGAGCATATACACGTCCCTCGGAAACAACATCGCAAGCGACGATTACCTGGCAGAAGTGAGAACGGTTGCGTGCGTCACCGTGCCCGCTACAAGAATTGTGTGGTCTTACGACTTTGTGACGGATCGAACCGAGGATCGTCGCCAACTTCGGTTGCTGGTGGTGATAGACGAGTGCACCCGAAAATGTCTGGCGATAGAAATGGGGCGTTCGTTTACCGCTCACGACATCGTGGGTGTGTTGCAGTACCTATTCGCCGTGCGAGGCACGCCCGAGCACCTTCGCAGTGACAATGGCCCTGAGTTCGTATCCAGAGTAATTTGTCGTTCGTTGAAAGAAGCCGATGTCAAAACGCTGTTTATCGCCAAGGTCAGTCCTTGGGAGAATGGCTATGTCGAATCGTTCAATGGCACGCTTCGCGATGAGCTGCTAAACCGTGAAATCCTTTTAAGCTTTGAGGAAGCTTGCTGGGTGATTGATCGCTGGCGAATCGACTACAACCATCACCGCATCCACAGTTCATTGGATTATCAAACCCCTGCCGCTTATGCGACCGGATTTGATCTTTCGACTTCGGCTACGCCTCAGCTTCCAGAACACAGTCGCTTTACTAACCCCAATTCTCTCACTCAACCTGGTGCAAAGACTGGGGGGTAGCCAAACTGGGTTTGACAAGACTAGACAAAGTTGGAGATTCACTTGACAAAATCAGACATACTATGTGTTCTCGCGAGGATACAGTTTCAACAGTTTCTCTACATCTTTCTTGTTGTAGCTCCCACGCTTAACAGTTTTGATGCCGTGAGCTTCAGCACGGTTGCGAAGCGTTTGCCTCTGGTCTTGTCTTAGTCCAAACTTCTTTAAAGCTTCAGCTGTGGATATCAGTTCCATGTTTTCAGTAGCTGACTTTGACAGCA
The DNA here is from genome assembly GCA_002862205.1 of Planctomycetaceae bacterium. GTDB lineage: Bacteria > Planctomycetota > Planctomycetia > Pirellulales > Pirellulaceae > Rubripirellula. The sequence continues at coordinate 5,181 of PKCN01000294.1, forward strand.
CCGCGTTCTCTTGCGCAGTTGCACTTTGATCTGCGGCAGCACCTCGCCAACCTTCAAGAGCAAATGCCAAATCAAGCATCCCCTCTTCACTTAGGACATCTGAATCTTCAATCGACATGCTTTTTCTAATGCATTCACAAAATGTACTTTCAGCAAGCGAAGTCACCCTGATGTGTTTAGACAGCCCCCAACCAAACATCACCAAGAGCATTCCACCGTCATCATGCTCTTCGCCGCTGTGCGGATCGGTTGTAACGTCATCTTCTAGCAATTCCTGCTTGACCGGACTGTTTGGAAGCTGAACCACCACACATAACCCTTCAATCAGTGTTGTCTTCGTTTTGTTACCAAGGCAGGATGCATTGCGACCTTGTAGTCTGCTGGCAGTCTCTCGCAGAAATTTCGTATACCATCGAATAAATGCGTTCGGGTCCAAGTCAGGATCAAATGTAGGCGGGGACGATGGTAACTTCATGCCTCACCTCCAAACAGCCACTCACGGACGTGCTG
>PKCN01000176.1 GCA_002862205.1 Planctomycetaceae bacterium
ATCAAGCAGGCAATGTTGTGTGCCAATCATTGCGGCGTGCGTTACGAGCGTCGGTGCGGAGATGCTGCTGAGAAGCCTTCGAATAAACATCACTCATTCATGACTGCAGGCTTGATCCTGATCGTTTGCAGTACGTGTTGAGAAGATGGTGGTGAGTCACGTTGGGTCAATCAACGCGGCAATGGCAAACAGTTTCACCTACTGACGAATCCATGAGTGAGACGCATGAATGTCTCAGGAAAGCAATGTGAGGCAAACGCCAGAAACAAGTTGTTCTGGGGCACGAAGATTTGGCACCGGTTCTCTGCTGCTCTGGGTTTGTCGTTGACTGGGAGTTATCAGGCTGGGAGTTATCAGGCTGGGAGCTTAAAACGATATTTCGGTTTGACGCTGGTGGTGACGTTCCATGCTTTCTGCGGTAATGTTTACATGATAATGAGCTGGTTTGTGTGTTCTTGGAGGGGGGTGGGAGTGGTCCAGTAGAGTAGGCGGTTTGCTTCTACAGTTTGTTCTTGATATCGTCACAATTCGATGATGTGCGTGACAAAGTTGCATTTGTAATCAAAGAGGTTGGGGAACATGGCTAATGCTGGATCGTCAAAGCTTTCCTTCAAGTGTCCATCGTGTCAGAAAGTCTTGTCTGTACCCACCTCTGCAAGAGGCAAGGTTGTTAGTTGTCCATGTGGTCAAAAGATAAAGGTTCCAGCGGAGCCCGTTGGTGAGCCGGTTCTTGCTGCCGAGATTGTTTCAGAAACACCAACGTTTCAGCAGCCGGCAACGTTTCAGCAGCCAGCAACGTTTCAGCAGCCAGAAACGTTTCAGCAGCCAGCAACGTTTCAGCAGCCAGCCAATCCATACCGAAGTTCATCAGTTGCGACGAGTCAAAGCGTCGGTTCTTCCGGCGGATCTGATTTGAGTGATGTAAAGAGTGGGCAGCGGCTTCTGATCCTTGGGATTCTCATTTACTTGTGCTCACTGCCAGTGCTCGCCGTAGCAAATGTGTTCCTCGATAACACATCGGGGAAGCCGGACGTTACCGCTGCCTTTGGTCTTGTCCTTGGAATCGGTTTGTTGGGACTTTTGGTTGCGGCGGGTTGCGCCAGTGTTGGTATCTTCCGTATGGGACGGGTTTTGTTTGCCGGGTCAACGCGGTACGTGTATGCGATCGGTGTGCTTATGCCTGTTCCATTGATCGGTTTGCTGGTGATGTTTGTCGCCAATGCACAAGCCTCGGGATATCTCAAGTCGAGAGGGGTCGAAGTGGGTTTCTTTGGCGCTCGCGGGTGATGTTTTGATTTCGCGATCGCGCTGACGGTGATCCAGTTGTCCTCATTTTCGAATGTACTGGTTGATCTGTTTTGTTCAGGAGCCCGTTTGTTCAGGAGCCCGAGATGAAGGTTGTTCGGATTCGGAGCTTCTTCCTTTTCGTTCAATCGGATGTTGCCCAACGATCTTGAGTAACGGCGTAAGTAACGGTGTAGGGAACGGCGGCTGTTTGTATTTTCTTGAGGGACTGTTTAGACTCGCCGCAACATAAAAGGTCGTGGAGATGTGGAAAACGAACAGCCCCTATGTACCCCCGCTTGAATCCGAGGTTTCGCAAGCAAGACAGTTTCCGAGAATCTACTCGACCCTGCGGATGGTGCTCTACTCGCTTGTGACGCTTCTAGGTTTCACGATTGTTGTCACATCATCGGGTGTCCTCGATCACCTTTATTCCATCTCTATGGAGTTTCCATTCCGTCGGTTCGGTTCGCTCGCTTGGTTCTTTGGCTTTAACGTTGGCTTTTACCTGCTGATATTCAATAGGCAGTTCGTGTTGTGCACGAAAGCGGACCGAGCTGTGATGCGGGAGCTTTCACAGACGAGCAGACGAAGATCCTTGAGAAATGCGATTTACTCCAAATATGGATGTGTGGTGACGCTGGCCGCTATTTTTGGTGGATTTGTCTTTCTATATGTCTACATCTTTTTTCTGGATTGGAATTCCCCGACAGTCGTCATGAAAAAGTGGGCGGCACCAGCAGATGACAGCATGATGGGTGTTGCCTGTTACGCATCGCTTTTCACTGGCGTGATGTACAGTTGGCAGATTTTGCATGACTGGCGACTTTGGTATCTCCAGAGGCGAAAGGCCAAACCAGACGCGGCGGTTGAGTCGGGTGTTGTTGAGGATGGTCAAGGCAACCCGGGTGAGGACAGTTCGTGGTCGGGAAGTTAGTCTGCCAAGAGCAGGCTGGTAAATTTTACCCTGTCAGGTCGGCAGTTAGAGTCGGTCGGTAGCAAACGCCTGGTGGGTGGGTGGGGAATGTGGGGCACTTTGGTAGCCAACATCCCAGAGAACGATGCTGTCGGATTCAGCGTTGCGTCAACCTAGGTGGTGATGTGCGGGCAAAACCGTGTGGTTGTGGCACGTGGATGCGGTGGAAATCAACCGAATTTGAGAATTTGGATTTGCATGACACAACTCGATCCGAGATAGTCAGGATTCAAAAGGTACGAAACCCTTTGCTTCTCTTCTTTTCCAAGGTGTGGTCTCATGCGAAATAAGCTTGCAGGTCTGGCAGCATTGACTGTTGTTTTTTTGAGTGCGTTTTTTGTTGATGACGTCTTGGCGCAGCAACAGGATCCTTTCGGGGAAGTTCAGGATCAGCCTGTTGAAAGAATAGAGCAGGAGGTTTTTGAGTTTTTGCAACCCACTGTAAATTCAGCCGGCGTCCAGGTGGGTCTTGTCAATGGAACGCAATTGGAACAGCAAGCTTATGCAGCGCTTGATCGGAATGTGTCTTTTGTATTCATCGATTCACCACTCGTCGAAGTGTTGTCAACTATGAGCGAAAGACTTGGAATCCCAATGATCTTTAATAGTATTCCCATGGAAGACATTGGTGTGTCAACGGAAGTGAGGGTCACCATTGAGCTCGACAATGTTCCACTGCGGACCTTTTTGGCAATCATGCTCACTGACTTGGATCTGACCTACACGATCGATGGGCTCATGACCATCACGACCCAAGAAGATGCTGAGGAGAGATTGCGTGTTCGGATGTATCGAATACCTGATAAGTTGAAGGAAAAATCTGAACAGGTGATCAAGACGCTGCAGGCAACCGTTGCGGTTGACACTTGGAGTTCTGTTGGCGGACCGTCCGTGGCGGTTGTCATGGACAATGTTCTGATCGTATCGACCACGACCTGCGTGCACGTGAAAGTGGAGGGTTTTCTGAGCACGTTCGTTGCGATGCATGGCAGTTAAGAGGATGGTGTCGCAGAGGATGGTGTCGCAGAGGATGGTGTCGCAGAGGTTGGCAGTGCAGAGGTTGGTGTTGATGCATCCGCAGGTGGATCTGAGTCTCACGAGAATTAGATGCGATTGTTGGTTGATTTTTATAATCGGCGAAAGACAAGGCACGCTCTGTTTTTGGGGGTGACTGATGCCATGAACAGGCGGCTGGCTTTGACGTAGCAGCCTTCTGGAGTTCGATGTGATTTAGGGAGTGTGTCGGTGGCGATTCAAAAGTATCAGATACTTGTTTACAGAGGTTTTTCTGCGAAGCTCATGCTTTTGTCATGCTTTCGTTTCTTTTTCGTCGCCTTGTTGACGGCAGGTTTTGCTGGGTCGCTGCGCCGGTGTACCGCGGGTCAGTTGCGGGTCAAGAGCCCTGCTCAGTTGCGGGTCGAGAGCCCTGCTCAGTTACAGGGCGTGGCAAAGGAAGCGAAGCCCGGTGATCTGATCGTGATTGAAGGTGGAGATTGGCGGGATGTACGATTGAAAGTTCGGGTCACTGGTTCTACAGAGAGGCCGGTTACGATTCGCTCGGACGTGACGTGGAGCGGTGAATCTTCGTTTGAGATCATAGGTGAACATGTGGTGCTGGACGGATTTGTCTTCAAGCGAGGGAGTCTCTCATCGGGGCATGTGATGAAAGTGCGCGGATCGCATTGCCGAGTGACTCGTTGCGTCTTTGATCATTACAACCCGGCAAAAAGCTCCACTCGATATCATTGGCTGAGTCTCTTTGGGCATCATCATCAGGTCGATCGTTGCCGGTTCTCGGGACAAGACCATTCAGGGTGTACCCTGGTTGTGTGGTTGGAAGGCGATGGTGAAAGCGAAGTGGGGAAGCATCGCATCGAACGTAACCATTTTCTGAACCGGCCACGTGGTGACGGCAATGGTTTTGAGACAATTCGGATTGGCACCAGTGAGCACTCGTTGAAAACATCCCAGTGCGTTGTGTCGGGGAATTTGTTAGAGAATTGCGACGGAGAGGTGGAACTGATCTCCAACAAGTCATGCGGCAATGTTTATGAAAACAACACCATCGTTGGCTGTGCAGGTGCCCTGACATTGAGGCATGGAAATGATTGCCAAGTCCGTGGGAATCTGATTTTGGGAGATGAGGACAAGAATAGCGGAGGGATTCGCGTGGTGGGCGAGGGGCATCAGATTGTTGGGAATCACATTGAGGGAGTAGGAGACCGGATTGATGGAGCCATTGCTTTGAGTGCCGGTGTGGTCAACGCCAAATTGCACCAGCACGCACAGGTGCGTGATGTGTTGATTGATTCCAACACGTTGATTGACAATGCTGGTGACGAAATCGTTTGGGGGCATGGTGCAGGCAGTCACAGTCGGACGCTGATGCCGGTGAAGGTGACTGTCAGTAATACTCATCGGGTTGGGCAAGACGAGGTCAGGAGACTGCGACGTGTAGACGTTGGTCCGGAGATGCATGATGCTGGTGACTGAGTGGGATCAATGTGCTGCGGTTGAACGTCAGGTAATGTCGCTTGATTTTCTTTCTCTGTGTTTACTGATTTCTATCACTGTATGCGAACCCAGTGTGTGCAAACGTGTCCTTGAAAAATGGTCCCTCGCACCTTTTTTCTTTTGACACCTTCTGTTCATTGGATGCTTACAGGTCAAGTCGCTGGGCTGGTTATCTTGAACATCACCTGTCTTGGAGAATCAACAATTGGGACTTGAAATCGTTGAGCTGATGATGCATGTCGAGGACCGATTTGGCAGTTCCGTTCTGGATGCCAAATTCGAGCAAATGCTAACCGTCGGCGACTTGCACGATTTCCTGATGGATCGCATCCGGTCGCAACACGCTGACGTTTGCCTGTCTGCGGCCATGTTTTATCGGATCCGACAGATTCTCGTTGATCAATTTAACGTTGATCGCGTCAAATTCCGTCCAGCTACTTCATTGGAATCTCTGGTCGGCCCAGAGTCTCGGCAACAATTCTGGCGTACGATCGAATCTACACTTGCTGCTAAAATGCCGAAACTCAAACGCTCAAAATGGCTGCGGTTCAGTGGTGACATGTTCCCACCAGAATGTTCGACTGTGGGACAACTTGTAGGACAATGCATCGATCGCAACAAACTGACTGATGAATTTGGATCGAATGATCATGAGGCAGTTTTCGAGACTGTACAACGGCTTGTCGCTGTGGTTGCGGGTGTTGATGAAAAAAAGATATCCCGTGGTACGAGTTTCGTCCACGATCTCGGCTTTTGACCAACCCAATGTGTTGCACAATGAAATGGGTGAGTCGGTGACCTCCGGTGGATTCGCATCGGTTTGTTGACCGGTACTTGCCCCACTGTGATGCGGAACTGTGATGCGGAACTGTGATGCGGAACTGTGATGC
>PKCN01000149.1 GCA_002862205.1 Planctomycetaceae bacterium
CGCCGAACGGGCCGCACACGCGGGCGACGCCGTGGCGACTCTCCCGAATCAACCTGATTGAAATGAACATCCATTTGCGGAAACGGTATCGAAATTCCGGCTGAATCCAGATGCTGCTTCACTTCACCAATCAAACGCTCCTGAGCTGGCCAATAATCTGTTGCCGCAACCCAAACACGAACCTTCCACTCCACGGCGCTGTCACCCAACCCACCCAAAATGATGGCAAAACCACGCCCCTCACCCTGAATCGTCTGGGCCTTCAAGGCTTCCGCTGCGTTCTCAAGTGCCAAACGCGTCCCGGCGAGATCCGCTGTGTAATCAACCCCCACCACCACTTCGATCCTCCGGTGTGGATGAAAGGAAATGTTTTCAATCGTTCCGGCAGAGATTGCGCCGTTTGGCACGATGACACGCCGATTGTCAGCCGTGTCAATGGTCGTATTGAACAGATCAATTTCGTTGACTTTTCCGGTGACTCCACCAGCGGTGATCACGTCACCCACCTTGAAGGGACGAAAAACCAGCATCAGAACGCCTGCAGCAAAATTGCTGAGTGTTCCTTGGAATGCCAACCCGACAGCAAAACCGGTAGCAGCCAACATGGCAGCCAAACCGCCCAGCGGAGCTCCCAACTTCGACAACACCGCGGCAGTGATACTCAACAGCACGCTGTAAAAAATCAGCTTGCCGACAAACTTGCCAAGCGTTTCGTCAACACGTCGACAAATCGGCCGGCTAATCAATTTGGACAAGTAGTGTGCAACGAGGTATCCACCGAAAACGACAGCCAATCCCAAGGCGGCATAGATGACTGCCGGCCCAAGATGCTGGGTGGCATAATCTGTCAAACCTGAGAAATCGCCCTCACCAAGCTGCATGATGGCTACCTCTGTTGCAGCTGCAATTCCACCTTCGGTCACATCAACCTGCTGGGTCACGCCAAGGTCCTTCCCTGTGTCTCCTAAGGCACGCGCGCCACCGAATGGTGCACCGCAGTTCCGTGCCGTCAACTTAACCTAGCTATACGGAATTTGACCCGCCTCAGTAAAGACGAGACCTATCCCTTTCGAGCCTCCATTACAGAGCATCTTCGCGTGAAACTAATTTGAAATGATCGGGAGGTCGCTTTGTTTTTGCCCAACATCTACCACTGCTGTAGCACCTGATGCATCAGGATCGTCATACCGTGAAACATCAAAGTGCTTGGAATAGGTACCAAAGTCATTGAAAGCGTATTTCTTCGCCCAGCGATAAACCAGACTTCTTTCCGGTATTTCATCGCCCGGCTGGAATTGACTCCGCCTTGGCGTCACTTTCTTCAATTCTTCAATCACCTCGGTGCGGACCGTCGTGTCGCGGGCATTATGCTTCTCAGCCAATTCGACCAGCAGGTCGGGTCGCTCCATGATCACACATCCCCGAGTGTGCTGAGCTGTCAACTCACGAAAATCTCGCAGGAACGCTGACTCGTTCATCGTTTGAGCCAACGGTTTCTCGTCGTGGATCGAGTCGGTCGCCAATTGGATCACGGGACACGGCTCGATGTCTCCCCAAGGCCCCACGTGATGGGTAAAGCCTGTTGCCGCAGGGCAGAGAGCATTGCCAGCATCATCATGATAGGCATCAATCACAATGATTGGTTTTGTGGCACGAGTATCCACGACAAACTGCCTCACCCGTCGCTGCTCTTCACTTGAAAGTGCCAGTTGCGGATTCGGTTCGGGACCAACTGGACGGTAAATGTGGTACCAACAATACATGACACCCATGTCAATCAGGCGGTCAACCCAAGCATTGTTCACCAAGTCATCAATATTAGTTTTGCAAACGCTGGTACAGACGCCCACCAACAACTTGTTCCGCAAAGCTGCTTCCAAGCCCTGCATTGTGTCATTCAAAACGTCGGCACGACCGCGCCGAGAGTCACTGATAATCTCACTACCTTCGACGCTGATCAGCGGCGTCACGTTACCGAGTCGCCGGAGTTCCGCAGCAACTTTATCAGTAATGAAATGCCCATTCGTAAAAACCTGAAAATAGACATCCCGGTTTGCTTCAAAAATCTTCATCAGATCCTTGTGCATGAACGGTTCACCGCCCAGGATGCCGAAGAAACTGTTCCCCATGGCCTTTGCTTCAGCGATGGTCTTATTGGCAGCATCGACTTCGATCCGATTCTGTTTCGCTGCAACATCAACCCAACATCCCTGACAACGCAAGTTGCAACTATTGATGACCGACATGTACAGGAAAGGCGGAAAGAACTCACCTTTCTTCAAGCGGCGTTTGTGTCGATGCACGCTCCACAATCCTCGTGCACCCAAAGTCCACGCAGCTTTCCAAAGCAGACGTTTATCAGTTTCCTTTAGAAATCTTTGAGCGAGTCGCAAGTACATGGTTAGCAGGTTACCCGGTGTCGAGAAGTCAGGGGCCAGAATGTGGGGTTCAGGACGGGAATCAACAGTCGTCGAAGCGAAGATTACCGCCCCATTGTCTGATCATTGTTGTGTTGAAGGAAGTCCCGGCCTGAAAAGGAATACAGAATAATTGCCCAAAAGGAGCTGTGATCAGAACTTAACACCGAATCTACCCCAACGCTTTGGACACTCGGTTTGAGGAAAACATCATAAATCAGCTGCCCGCAACCGACTTCTTTCAGGGGGTCTACCAGACCAACTTAAAAACTGGGTGGAAACAAAAAAACCGGCAGATCCTGTGGATCTGCCGGCTTTTGTGAACGGCAAAAGAGGTTTTGATCACCTCACTTGCTGGACTTACTGGCTTTCTTGGCGAAACCCTTCCCAAACGCCTTGTCCGAAAATACAAGCTTCATTCGGGCGGAATCGTCCTTGGCTGAGGCCACTTTGTTCTTGCAGCCATCACAGCAAAAACCGACTTCGGTACCCGCAATGCTGATCACTTTGTCGGCTTTAACCTTGCCGCCACTGAAAGGACAGCCTTTCTGGACGTACTGCTTCGTCGCGACCAATTGATGATTCGCACGTTCTGCATATTTTTTTGTGTTAGCTGCAAATTTGCCAGCACAACCGCCACAGCAAAAGTAGACCTTCGCGTCTTTGTAATCTGCCGCTTTTCCGGCACTTGCTGCCTTATTGGCGACGACACACTGGACGTTTTTCAAATCGATATCACCAGCAATGACCGTTGCACCAGCGACGACACAAATAGCCAAAAACGTAATGAAGGTTTTCATACTTTGATTCTCCGGGGGGGGTAGGATGGACATGCCTCCTGCACGGTGTGCACGAGCATAAGCTCAGCAGTGGGCCAAAATCAATCATTTGGACATTTTTTCTGCCAAAACCATCCGTAAATAGCTTTGAACTTCAGGCTGATGCAATCCCAACTGCCCAGCAATCGTCTCAATTTTCTGACGGGCGGGTTCAATCGCCTCCTGTTCTTGGACCATGACCTCTATTTCAACAAACCATCCCAGTTCCTCCACCTCGTCAATCACCGCTCCCCATGGTTCCGTCGCATCACGGACGGTGAAAGGACGGCGCGTTTTCTTCACCGTCGCGACGGGTTTGAAACCAAGATGTTCAAGCAACTCAGCCGTCTGATTGCCATCTTTATCTCCCGGGTCCAAACGCCACTCCATTTCGCGTCTTGCTTTGACTGTCCCAGGCAGTTTGGGACCTTTGTACGTGATCATCGGAACCGTACCAACGCGACGTATTCGAAAAGCCTCATTCGTAGCCGCAAAATCACGACATGGATGGTTGTAGTACGTATCAGCGTGATGCTCGACTGTTTCTTCAACAGCTCCAAGGGCACGCAGCGCACTCTCAAATGCCTCTCGATTTTGCAGGTGATACTTTTGTTCAACTTCGTATGTCATGAATCAATTCCCTGTCTTGTCGCTCGATTGCTTGGTGGATGTCTCAGCGGGTCGATCTATTTTTTTCAACACCAAGCGTCCCAGTGGTGTTGGCGATCCCTCACTCGTTATCCATACGTTCTGCTCTTCATCCACGGTCATGGCTTCGATTTGCCGCCACTTCGGCAAATCGAACGCTTGGGGTAACTGCTTGATCTGTCGTGTGAGTGACTGCGTCGGTTTAGAAGCGGGGAAACAAAAAGCCTGAAGATAATTTGTCACCCACAGATCACCCGTAGCCTCATCAAAATCTGCTGCAGTCACCAAAGGCAAAACAAGGCTGCCAATTTTTGTCGCTGTGACAGTCACGTCAAAAACTTCCTTTCCCTGGTCTGGCAAAGGAACGACGTAGACGCCTGCTTGCGGTAAAAAACTCTTGGTCAGAAGCACAATCTGTTTCCGCGTCCCATCAACAGCAACGGCCTCACAATCACGTGCACCATCGGGATAACGCACTGTAATCCGACTGACTTTCTTCAAAGAAACTGATTCCCGCGGATCAGGTTCCTCCATCAAAAAAAGTTGGATTTTCGAGCGTCGCCGTTTGTTGTCGCCACAATCAGCGATCAAAATTCTGGGCTTGCCGTCACTGGAAAAGGTACAACAATCTTCCCAATCATCGGCCGTCACATTCTTCAGCTTGACCTTGGCAGTACGGCGGCCATTTCTGTCATAAGCATAAAAAGATGCGCGGTCGCCTGAATCATTGTGAGTCCAGAAGTAGCCTTTGCGTCGCAGAGAACTTGCCAGCCCGCTGCTCTCAGGCACGCTCCGATCAGCAAGAAATACGACATCAGTGACACCAATGGCTTCCGATTTTTTTTCTTTGCCAGCAGGTGGATTTTCGGCAACAGAACAGCCTGAATTACACACGAGTGCAACCAGCAGCCAACCGCACCACAACTTTCTCACCGGTATTCGGCAGACCGGGATTCGGCAGACCGGGATCCGGCAGACCGGGATTCGGCAGACCGGGATTCGGCAGACCGGGATCCGTGGCAAGCGAGCGATAACATTCACCGTATCATTGAAGTGATGCGTTACGATTTTGACATCAATGTAGCCCAAACCAACTTCCTTTTCTCATCGTGAAGAATCCGCTTTACTCTCAAAATCCGCGGCGTTAGCAGCACCACGCAAAATCAATTTCAACTGTTTGGCGACTTCGACCGGATCATCACTGTCACGAATTGCTCCGGTCACCGCAATCCGATGCATCCCACTGGCAACCACCTGGTCGACATTGGAAAGATCGATGCCACCGATAGCGAAGGTGGGTATTTTGATTTCCTTGACTACCTCAGCCAAAAACTCTGTTCCAACAAATTCAGTAAAGCACTTGGTCTTGCTGGAAAAGACCGGTCCGCATCCGATGTAGTCTGCCCCATCTTTCACCGCATCGCGAGCCTGTTGAATTGAATGGGTCGAGACACCCACAAGGCGTTCACCCACGATTCTTCGAGCATCAGCAACTGGCAGCTCTTCCTGTCCAACATGCACCCCGTCGGTATCCGCAGCCAATGCAAGGTCAGCACGATCGTTCATAATAAAGACTTTGCCCAACCGGCGGGCAATTTCTGTCCCCGCTCTTGCCCGGCTGATCAACGTTCGATCATCAGCACTGCGATCTCTCAACTGGATAACGTCCGCCTCCCCAGCGAGTAGCTCTTCAACTTTCGCTTGAAAATTGTCATGGCTGCTACCACAGCTCATCAAGACATACAGACTGGACGAATGCAAACGGCAATTTTCGCTG
>PKCN01000347.1 GCA_002862205.1 Planctomycetaceae bacterium
CCATTGCAGGCCCGATCTCTCTTCACACCACTGCCAACGCGTTGCTACCATCGGCCAAGTTTTTGCTGGCGTTTGCTAGCGACTTTGAGTTTCACGCACAGTAGGTAGGCGTCACGGATGATGCGACTCGCTCTTGCCACATGGCTGATCTTTGTTGGTTCCACAGCTGCAATGGCACAACAAAACCAAGTTGGTCAACAACCGTTCCCAGCACTTTCTGTCGATGCTCAAACCCAACTGCAGCAGGTGTTGCAGAAATGGGAGCAACAGAGCCAGTCGATGAAAACGCTTGAATGTCGTTTCATGCGGTGGCATTACGACAACTTTGCAGCACCTCAAAACGTGCCTGCATCCAAGGCAGAGGGCATCATCAAATATGCATCGCCTGACAAAGGTCTATTTCGCACCGAGCAACTCGTCTTCTTTACAGGCAAGGACACTGCCGGAGCCCCCGTGTTCAAACCTCAACCGAATCAGTTCGGGGAATACTGGATCTGCAATGGCACCCAGTTAATCGAGTTCGACCGGAGCAAGCAGGAGTGCACGATCCAGGACTTGCCCGAGAACATGCGGGGAAAAAACATCGTCAATGGTCCGTTGCCATTTGTATTCAACCTCGACGCAAAGCAAGTCCAGGAACGTTACTGGGTGCGGCAAGTTGCATCTCCCAACCCGGGAATCATTGTCGTTGAAGCGTGGCCCAAGCTGCAGGAACTCAGAGCTCAGTACAAGCTTGTTCAAATCGCGTTGGAAGAAGCAACCTATCAACCGCATGCCTTGTTGATGTACGCCCCCAATTTTCATCCTCAAAATGCCCCGAAGTGGGACCACTACGAATTCAAGGATATCAAGCGTAACGCTGTCACTGCCGCATTCCAACAGAAGTTCCTTGGCAACTTCATCCCCAGTGCTCCGCCAAAAAACTGGAAAATCATTCGAGCACGGCTCGGCCAACAATCGGCTCCGCCAAACCAGCAACAGCAAGCTGTTCCCCAGCAGGCTGTTCCCCAGCAGGCTCAGAACCCAAATCGGGTTCAGGGATAGTCTTCAAAAAAAGGCTCAAAAACATGTCCTGCAGATGAGCCTCTCCCGGCTGCAACTGTCCGTCGTCTGGGCCAAAGGTAGCGTGACCTGATGTTCGGGTTCAGCCCGGCAGCAAGCTCCCACGCAAAATCCTGGGTCGCCGAAAGCAACTGGTGTGGGAAATTGCATTTGTATTGCCAAACAAATACGTTCCTGGCAGACCCGAGGTCATCGCCTGCGTGATCCACCGTTGCTGACCCCGCGATGGTGCCGACACCGTTACCTGGGAGGCTCGGGACCAGCAGAATCCATGCTGACATACAGATCAGCGGCAACCACGACGACCATGAGTTGCATGATTTGACGGCCACCGGGCTTGGCTGCGGTGAACTCAGGCGATTGGATTAAGAAAGCAACCCGTGGAAAAAACAGCCTCGATCGATTAAGGTTCGTGAGGGCGACGGAGTGCTCATTGCCCCTCTGACATTTCAGTAAGAACGCCGAACCACCTACCTGCCATGCCGACCTACGACTACGAATGTGATGCCTGCGGCCACACGATGGAATTGTTTCAGGGCATCAATGATCCAATCAAAAAGAAGTGCCCAGAGTGTGGCAAGAATAAATTGAAACGCCTTTTTGGTACCGGTGCAGCAATTGTTTTCAAGGGCAGCGGTTTTTATCAGACAGATTACCGCAGTGAAGGCTACAAAAAAGCTGCTGCCGCTGATTCAAAATCCAAAGCCGATGCCAGTTCGAAGAAGAAAGACGGATCGAGCTCGAAGAAAACAGAATCCAAAGGCAGCCAGGGTGGCAAAAAATCGGGCGACAAATAGCCATGCCTCATGTTCGCTCCCCTTTGCGATTGGATGAGAAGCGTAGCGCCCTGATGGTCGTCGATGTGCAGCAGAAATTGTGCCCCGTGATTCCCGAGGCGCGGGAAATCGAATCCGAGATCATTCGTCTGACTGATGCAGCCACGATCTTATCGATTCCCACAGCAGCAACAGTTCAATATCCACGCGGCTTGGGAAATCTGGTTCCAGCCTTGCAACAGGCATTTCCAAACCCTGAGGAAAAAGTTGATTTCTCTGCGGCGGTCTGCCGCCAAAACCTTGAGAATTGGCTTCAAGCCGGCCGTGATCAAATCGTGATCTGCGGTATCGAAACCCATATCTGCATCCTGCAAACAGTGTTAGATCTGCTAGCTGAGGGAGCACGCCCATTTGTCGCCGTGCAAGCAGTGGGATCACGTAATCCACAGGATCACGAACTGGCTCTGCAGCGAATGCGTGACAGTGGCGCGACCCTGATCAGTGTTGAATCCATCATGTTTGAATGGCTGCACACCGCGAAACGTCCCGAGTTCAAATCCATCAGCCAGTTGGTCAAGTCATCGTGAACAAACTGGGTGATGACTTTCCTGTCAAACGAAATCCTGAGACTCGCAACTTCCAAATTATCAATGATGAGGCAGGTTTCGATGTCTGATTCAATTCACCTTCACGAACTCGGCAAGATGACCGTGTTCTACGTGCCCTCGCACAAACTGGATGACCTTCGCTTCAACGAAAACAAACAGTCCGCACGTTCATCCATTCATGAATACCTGATGCACCGTTATCAGGCCTACACCCAAACCCCAACACCCGTAAAAGGTTTCTGGGTCAACCAAGAGAACGTCCCTGTTCACGATGTGATGGAACGCTTTGAAGTCTCTTTCCACGTTGAAGCTGAGTTCGATCTCTTGATTGAGTTTCTTGTCAAGTTGTGCGAACGGCTTGAAGAGGACGCCATTTATGTCACTCGCGGCGACCGCAGTTTTCTTGTGACCCGTACGCCAAGACATTGAAACGCGGGCAGCAGTTTGATGCGTAGGCGAGGTGGGAAATGCTATTCCCACCGAGGGGGGACTCTTGGCAAGTCCTGCGTTTCCCTCGGCTCGGGTCTGTCTGCCCAAATGGTGGCATCCGGATTCGATCCAATCGTATGCGACAGCCATCGCCCGAGTGAACTTGCCATCAATGCGGGCAAGAGAAACACGACCCCCAGCAGTGCACTGGCAAGCAAGCTGAACATGAACAACGAGAAACGGCTGGTAGGGACAAAATCGCTGAACCAATACGCCATCAATGAAAGCCCGCAAACCAGTGTGGTCTGAAACATGGCCCATCCACATTGCCTCAGCGCACCGTAAGCGGCACGAATCTGACCGAGGCCTCGCGCACGACGGGACCCAAATCGACAGAGAAGATGAACGGTATCATCCACTGCGATTCCCAGAGCGACACTGGCCGACATCACCGACCCGATGTCCAGTGGAATCGTCAACAAACCCATGAGACCAAACAATGCGATGGTGGGAAACAGGTTGGGAGCCATCGCGATCAGCCCTCCCAAAACACTGCGCAGCATCAACATCATTACGAAAGCGATCACGACAAAGGCCGTCATGAAACTGCGAAAAAGGTCACGAAGCAGAATCTGCTGTGACTTCTGCACAATCACAACACCACCAGTCAGCGACGCCTGCACCGGTAATTTGCTTTCAGCCACGACTTCATCGATCACAGTCCGAATGGCTTTCAGTGATCCACTAAAGTCATCCTCGCCCCGTTGTGGCATACGAATGCTGATTCGCCAAATCTCCTTTTCCCCATCACGACTGATGAACCCCAAGTCCCCGAGCGTCGAGTCGGGGTCTCGCACCAATTTACGAACGACGCTGCGTTGTGCAGTCGCCGCCAAGGTCCGCTTTCCGGAAATCGCTGGGACGAAGGTCATCGCCGACAACACTCCATCAACATGCTCAAGTTCCAATAAACTCGAATGAGATTTGGCAACCAGAGCCAACCGTCTCAGTGGATCATCATCCTCGGTCAATTCTGGAAAATTCAGCAGCAACTCACCTGTCACGGTAGGTGCTACATGATTTTCAAACCATGCATATTGGGTTCGAATATCGCTTTCCGGCAGGAACATCCGGGGCACATTCACGGTGCTTTCCAAACGAGTCAAACCGAGCGAAAACACGATCGACACCGATAGAAATCCAAGAATCGTGGGCCATGGTCGAACCAGCCGTCGGCGCATCCAGAGCCTGATCCAACCTGCCAATCCATCCCGCGGTCGACTCGCGTTCTGGTTCTTTTTCCGACGTGGCCTGGTCAGCACCATGGCTCCCGGCAACAGCAGGAAAAGTAAAACAAGAGTCACAACCACCCCCAGAGATGCAACACCTCCAAAGATACGAACTGGTTCCAGACGTACCAGCATCAAGGAACTCAGCCCAACCACAGTAGTACCTGTGGCCAGACAACATGGCGGAACACCAGCTTTCATCGCCAGACGGGCTGCCTCAGAACGCGATAGCTCGGGAAAATCCGAAGCCGCATCGAGGTAGTAATTACTCAAATGAATTCCCGCCGACACGGTCAACACGAAGATCAACGGGGGCAAGACGATCAAAACCGCATTCATGGGAACACCGGTGTAATGAACCGCCGCAAGTACCAGCCCTTCACCAATCACCGCAATCACCACGATCGATCCCGTCAAGGGAATGGATCGCAAGCAAATCAAACACAAAGCAGCGGCAATCAAAGCCGAAGGTGGTGTGAATACACGCATCGACTGAACACTCTCTGTATCGACTGTCCCACCTTCGAATGGTCCGCCCACCACCGACACCCGCCGGGCATCCCGATCAGTCACTTCACCGATAATTTTCCGGATACCAGGAATCAGCACACGCCGTTGCTCAAGACCAGACATCGAGAAGGATGCCACCAGACAAGTCTGAATTCCATCTTGCCCGATCAGTGATCCTTGGAGACGGCGTATCGCAGCACCGCGAGAGAGGTTCACAGGTGACGAGGTTAAACGTCCAAGAGTCTCGGTCCCGGTCCGCAACCATGCCAGCGGATATTTCACTCCCGTCTGCTTGCGCAACTCCAAAATCATGTCAACAACATGGGCTGGAATCACCGGATCGATTCCATGCGCCACGCTGGCATGCTTTGCCGACACCTTACCTGCCGACACCTTACCTGCCGACACCTTACCTGCAGACACCTTACCTGCCGACAAAGCGTCTGCATCAGCATGATCAACCGTGATCGACTGCTGACCAGTCGTGTTTCCCTGTCCAGGTTCAACCAACGGGCTCAAAGCCGTGGCTGCTACAGCGAGTGATTCCGAATCCAGATCAGACCCCTGCCAGGCAATCATGATGAGGTCGGCCGCAGCAAAGTTTTTCACAAAGTCATCAAACTCTGCTTTTTCCAGTACGGTACTGGGGATCCAATCAGAGGGTCGATTGAAAAGTGACTGGATTGCAGCATGCGAATGAAGAATTGCCGGGATCGCAAGCAGGGTCAACAACAGGATTCCCATCTTGAACCGCCGAAGATATTTCTGCCGCAGCAAATCTTCGTGGTTCATGGTTAATCCTCGCACAACTTTGTTCAAACCCAATCGGCTCGCTCAAATCCCACCAGAAAAACACATCTGACAGTCACATCGCGGAGCACCGGACGGCCTTCAAGCATCGGGCCCAGTGCTTCATCGGGCCCAGTGCTTCATCGGGCCCAGTGCTTCATCGGGCCCAGTG
>PKCN01000185.1 GCA_002862205.1 Planctomycetaceae bacterium
AGCCGCACTGAATTTCCGATCTCCGATGCTGACGTGCTTATCTGTCCATTTGACAGGCAATTGCTTGATCACTGATTTTATGACCGCGTTGCTTTGCGGATCCCCAAACAGGATCAGATGGTTATTGTTCCAATCGTCCTGGGTGATTTCAACATCGTCCTTGACCACAGCATCACCACGAAAATGCCGTCGCCACTCGGCCACCAGATGTTCCAATTCGGATTTCGACCATCGTCCAATCATTTCATGTTGAGGCTGGCCAGTTGGCCTGACCACGATGAACGAATCCATGAACGCATCATCGATTGGTCCCTGCAAGCCGTGTTTTTTTTGCAAGCCGTTTACTTGGGACTGTCCCTGTTTCCAAACTCCGGCATCACAGTGCAAATCGCAATACCAGGAGCCATCGGTTTCAGGGCGAGAAGCAACGACCGGTGCCTGATTGGTTGCTGTAAAAATGATTGAAACGGATTGATCAGGGCGAAAGGGGCTGCGACCTGCGGGTATCGATAATCGTAAACTTGTCACACCCTCAGCATTGATTTCGATCGCATTCTCTTGTGGAATCAATTTAGCGCGAATCGTGGCCTGTTCCCAATGCTGATCCAGTCCCGTCACCGTCAGCCAGTGCAGGCGGTTGTATTTAAGAGTGAAGGTGGCAAAGTGCAGTTCGTGGGGTAATTTTGCACGCCCAACTTCTGCCAGATGCTCCATCTTTTCCTCAATGATTTTCATCGAAGGCGGGTTAATCGTGTGCCTGGTTTCAGCGCCAATGATGTGAGTGAGTTTCAATCCCCGCTGCGCGAGCGCGGTTTCCATGATGTCAGCGGCCTGTTTTTGGATATCCAGCTCACCGCTATAAGCAACCACAGGTAATTGAAACAGGTTGTCGGCATAACCGGGGCAGTCATACATCCGCCATAGCTTTCTCTCGAAGTCAGTGGGCGCAAGAGTTTCCTTCTGAAAGAAGCGGAGGAATTCGGGCGTTTCAGAAAAACCAGCGCCGGGATTGGCTGCAAAAAACAGGTCAGGATAGTGCACGGCCATTTGCCAGCACCCTGCCCCGCCCATGGAGAATCCTCGCACAGCGATGCGATCACCATCAACCTGATAATGCTTACGGGCATGTTCCATTGCCTCCAGCACATCGATCTCTCCGGCGAATTTGAAGGCATTGCTGTAACGACCATACGGATGCAGGACAATGGTATCGCGGGGAGTGAAACGCCCTGCCCTACTCATGCGTTCGGCAATGAATACCGTTTCGCTCGATCGCTCACCGCGACCATGAAACCACAGGTCAAGCCGGTATTTCGCCTTGCCAGCGGTGCTGTAGGAATCGGGGATCACGAGACCATAAGGCTGCACGGTTCGATCAATGCGTGAACGGAACCCACGTACAACGAGGCCCTTTTCCGTCGTCCAGGGTGCCTCGCCTTTCAACAGTGCTTCTGCACGTCTTTGTCCTTCCGCCAGTACCTTGGCCGCATTTTTTACATCACGATCAGAAAAGAGTTCACGATATTTCACGCCATGATCCACCGCTCGAAGAAAAATCTCGACATCAGGCAGCAGATCGACGGTCAACGCATCCTGCCGTTTCCTCAATTGCTCAACTGTCTGACGAAGCGTTTTCAGACCGGCCAGCAACCTGTTCCGATCCTGTTCATTCAGTTCCACGCCAGTGGGTGGCACTGATCGAACTTTTTCAGGAATGTTGTCCTGCGGTCCGTCCGCCATGGCCACGCTGCAAGACACCGGATAGCAACAAGCCGAAATTAACAGCAGGCAAAGAAGTCGTTGGTTCATCGTGTCGATCATGAAAACGTGGAAAAATCAAAGCTCGAATTGTAGTGAAAGCTCAGCTGTGAGGGTGTCCTGACGAGCGGAGGTTGCCACTGGGGATCGGATATAGTCCACCATTGGAAATAGACAGGTTCACGACTGCCTGAGCCGCAAGCGCACTAACGTGCCATCTTTCGGTTTCGTCGAGACCCCGGCCTTGGGCTCGTTGTGTTCTGTGATCGCTTCAAATTCGAATAATTTGACGATACCTCCGACCACCAGTGACGCCTCCAATTCTCCCAAATGCTTGCCTGGGCAGACTCTTGCGCCATGTCCAAATCCGAAATGCAAATGATCTTTGCTGCAGCCTGATTTGTCGATTGCTTCCCATCGCTGCGGATGAAATTCTTCGGCGTTGTACCCGGTCATGGCCTCACCCCAGAATTCCTGAATTCGGTTGGAGTGCCATACATCCAGTAACACATGCGTTCCTGCCGGCAAGAGCATTCTGCTTCCATCTGCGAGGCTGATCCATGTATCGGTTACCGCTTTTCTCGGCAAGAAATAAAGTGATGGAGTGAGCCTAAGAGTCTCGCGAAGCACATTTTTCAAGCACACGGCGTGATCGATAGCATCCGTTTTGAATGACTCAACTGATCTGACTTCCTGAAAGACCTGCGATTGGCACTCGGCATGTCGAGCCAGATGTGAGATAGCCCAGGCAGCATAGGATGTGGTTGCTTCGAGTGCACCGGCGAGGAAAACTTTCACATTACTGCGCAAATCTTCATCGGCCCACTTCGTGTCGACGCGGGCCCAAGCGCACGTGCCTTCTGGCCTCGGAGCCATCGACAGATCTGTCAATCGCTCAAACAATGCAAATGCTTCTTGCAAATCAGCATCATGCTGACTCTTGTCTTTTTTTCGAAAACGGACAACGTCAAATTGTTCATCGATGGTATCGCGAACAATGTGTTCAATGACTGTATCAATGGCCGGAATGTACTTCTCACGTACCTCAGCGGGATCAATTTTCGCACCGAAAAAGTTAAACAGCAGCATCTCCATCATGATGCATTTGATTTCTGGCTCGAGAGCGATTTCAACTTCGGTAGTGCCACTGCACTCGAAATGCTGCTTCAGTTCATCAAGACGTTGCTCAACATTATTTCGGAAAGTCTGTTCAAAATTTTCAAAAACATCATCAGTGAATAGACTGGTTTTTCCGAATGCTTTGGCCGACGCTTTGCGATGGGTCTGCCACTCGCGTCCATTTGAGAACAACAAGGTATCTGGTCCTGTGGCTCGCGCGATTCCGGTCGAGGCCATGGTATCGCGATCCAACCGCCCTTCTCCTGCACCTGTTGCTGTCAACACCGCGCGAATGACTTGCGGATCCCGGGTTACCAGAATCGGATCAAAACCGGGGACTTCCAGATAGCGGTTATTCCTGGCGCGGCCCTGAGCTGTGTCAGCTTTTGCGAAAAACGTGGAAAGAATTTCGAGGGGCTCATGGTAATTCCGACGGGTTGGAAACGGCAATGTCTTGCCACGAGTTCCGGGCCTTGTGATCCAAACGCGCGAGACCGCCACATCACCTTTGAAAGGATTGATGCAGAATAGCTGTTGCAGAAATCGAAACACCGGCAGTCTCCATCCAAAATTCCAATTGTAGGCCTTTTTGGCATGGGACTGCAGAGTTCCACCGTAGGATTCCACGACATTAACATGTTCCGCCGCCGCGCCGACCAAATCGGTCGGCGACACTTGCATTCCCAGTCACATGAGTGGTGGGTCAATCAAGATTGCTTAAAACCGCTCATGATGGACCATGACCGTCTCACTTGGTTGCACTCTGACTTCCAGCACATTCCAACACAAGCTTGACCTCGTCACCCTGTGCACGGAACACATTACCCCAGTACCCTCCATCGATGACTTCACCCTCATTGGACGTTAACCACCAAAGTCCAGCACCGGCAACCAGGTTGGAGTTGATGGGTGTTGTATGCAGCACACGTGCTTTCAACACACTGCCACTGGCAAGGTCAACCTCACCCGACCATTTGGATTCAAATGATTTCCGTATTTGTTCGTGACCGACATGGACTCCCGATAATCCGGAAACAACGCGAACACCATCCTCGGTAAACTCAGCAGTTAACGCTGACACGTCGCCACGATTGTAAGCGTCGGTGAATCGTTGAATGGAGCGATGAATTTTCTGAAAATCCTGTTTCTTTTTCTGGTCATCAGTGGCATCGTCGATGACGAAGGTAGCCGCAGACATCGAATCGAGTCTTTCTGCGTACGCGGACTGCAACAAAAACTTGGCGTTGCCATCTTCCATCCTGAGTACATCACCCCATTTGCCTGAACGAACCACAACACCCTGTTGATCTGTAACGGTGAAAGTACCGTAAGCAAGGATGGTTTGTGGGTCGACAAACCGCGCTTCGAGGATTTCACCCACGAGGGTAGATTGGTCTGGCGTTGCGTTCCCCTTGAAGGTTTCCATCAACGAAGCCCGGACTTCCTGATTCCCCTTGACGGGTCCACGTGACGAGCTGACTGACCGGATTCCGCCCGCAACAAATTCGTCCATTAACGTATCGATGTTCTGCTTTTCAAACGCTTTGACCACCCGATCAATGTGTTCCTGGACCTTGGCTTTGGCATTTTCTGAACTGGGCAGCGAGGCCAAATTGCTGAGCTCAGGTTCGTACATCCATGTTTCCGTTTCAACGATCGCATTTTCCTGCATGACAGCATTGTGCTCCTTCAGGTAGTTTTCCCATTCACCTTCTCCGTGCAGTTCAATGAACGCTTCCCGCACTCGACCAACACCCGGGATGTCAGCAGTGTCGTTATAAGCAAGTGTCTCGGCATAGATCATGAAATCACCACCATCCTCAAGCCTGGCGATAATAAAATTGACCGGCTGTTGCAGGGAATCAAACGCAGCGATCAGTTTTTTGTAATTAGCTTCCAGTCGCTGATACATTCCTGGCTTCATTCGCCAGCGGCGATGTTGTGCGAAGCGTGGTTCAGTGGCATCGGTGATTCCCTTCGACGACAGGCCTTCAATGGGCCGCCAGATTTGCTGATTTCCGGAACTCTTTTGCAATGGTGACACGTGCTGCAGCCAGTAGTTTGCTTCCGGCATTTCCCACGATGATGCGATCCCCTGAATGGGATGAATTGGATTGGTATACAACTCTCTTGTCGTCGCAAAGCCTCTGGCAAATTGATTGGTTCGAGGTCCTGTGAGAATCCGCCACGTGCCCCATTGTGATGAATCCTCTGCGGAATTGAATTCCTGTTGCTTGGTTTTCACTGCCTGCTTCCACTTCGCCACATTGTCCGGGGTGACCTCGATGAATCGGAAAACGTAAAGCGGCGATGGCTGCGCGGCTGCCTCATTGTCCTGAGCGTGTCCGACCGAAACAGGACTACCCATCAACAGCAGACAGATCACCATCGCTGATGAGACAGAATACGTATGACTCAGACCAAAACGTGAAGCGACAACATTCATGCTTATCCAACCTTTTCAAAGTACGTGAACCACAAACGATTTCCCATGCCCGAGTGACTGCTGCAAGGCCTGATGGGAACCAGAGCTGATAGGAACCAGGTGGGGACTGGATTGAGTCAGCAACAAAACCCACACTCTCTCGTGCCTTCCCTCAGGAAAGCCTGCCCACGACTCAGTGCGAGATTGCCCGTCCTGTTACCCAGCGCAAAAATGCAAAAGAAATGCAAATCGCTCACTGCCTTTTTCGGCAGCAGCCATTACGGGGGTTCT
>PKCN01000254.1 GCA_002862205.1 Planctomycetaceae bacterium
AGACTTGCGAGCCACGGGCTTTTGAAAAGATAGAGGATTACGCTGGCAATGGAGACGCCGATGAGCGATGGTATCCAGATGTCAAGCTACAAGCTTTGCTCGGGCGAAGCCACCTCGTGTTCTAAATGCCCGACTCAGGCAGGCAAACCATCATTGGCCTGAGTTTAGCCGCGGAGAGTCTGAAACATACACGAGAAACCACGCTGTTCATATTTCTTTCCTGGTGCCCGGGAGTAGCATCAGGGCGATCAGAAGGATTTTGCCGGTCAGGGACTGGCCAAATATGATCGTCGCCAATCTCGACAGCGGACTCGATTAACACTTTGAGTCATCCACGTCCGCTTGCTTCCGGCTTACTGACCGGAATCGCAACCACGGAATGGTTCAGGCTGCCAAGACTTTGAGATTCGGCTGCGAAGACTTTGAGATTCGGCTGCGAAGACCGGCGTGAACTGGTGATTCCCGCGTTTCTTTACGCTTGGATGGCGACGCAATCGCTCATGAAATCGTGAGCTTCCCATCGGCAAGGTGGGGCGGCGAAGATTCTTGACGCCGCTCCCATTCGATGCGCGTATCCACCTTGATTCGCTGCTGTTCAAGATGCACCATGCATCGCCGATGCGTCCTGTGAATGACGAGGGATTCACAGGAAACATCTGCGACTTGGGTTAAGAGCGACTTGGGTTAAGAGCGACGTTGGTCAAGGGCGACGTTGGTCAAGGCTGACGTTGGTCAAGGGTGACGTTGTCAGGTGCAATGAAAATGTCAAAGCAGGTTATCTGGTCGGTTGCGATTTCACCGTCTTCAGGGTGGCCGGGTAGTGGTAGACCACTTCCACCTCCGCGCCCGATTTTCGCAATGCCTCAGCCAGCAGGGTAGCGTCTGCGGCTAGCTTGGTTGTTGCTCGAACCGACCAGTCTGTGCCGGACATCACGCATACCGAACAACTGGTAGGCTTGATCGCGCTCACCGTGGCGGGGTGGGCCCATTGGGGCAGGCGGTTGCCCGTGCTGACAAATTGGTTGTGGCTTCCAGTCTGTCCTCTTTTTTGCACAACTTCCAAAGCCGATTTCAAATCCGGGTGTCGGGTTGCAGACCATTGTGAGCGGCTACAACCCCTGTAGTAGACAGAGAATTTCTTCGTTGCGAAGCTGGAGTCAATCAGATCGCTGACTGAGTCGGTTGCAGCTGATGAATTGACGATGAGGGTCGCGGTCATGAGCAGAACGACGATGTACACCAAGTGTCGATATCCCCGTGGCTCAAGTGTTGATCCCAATGAATCAAGTGTTGCTGTGCTAGTATTCATTCTGAGTTTCCTTGTGGATTGGAACGGGTCATTTAAGTGAGTTGCCTATCCTTGAATGCGTGCGCGGCCATTTGATCGGGCCAGCGATAGGAGAAAAAAATTGTGAAAATGTCCGAAAACTCGTCTACAATCCCACCATGCAACGTTCAACAGTAAATACAGAGGCTCTTCGTGTATGGGTGGGCCGGATACAAGACGGTGACGAGGAGGCTCGTGAATTGTTGCTTGAGCATTACAGCGATCGATTTGAACGGATGGCGCAGCGGATGTTGCGCACCTTTCCGGTCGTGAAGCGGTGGGAGCAGACGGGTGATATTTTGCAAAACTCCATGCTGCGGCTGCTCAGGGCATTGGAGTCTGTCCAGCCCGAGTCGGAGCGACACTTTCTGTCTCTGGCGTCCACACAGATGCGTCGTGAACTGATTGATTTGGCGCGTCGCTACCAGGGACCACAAAGTCCAATGGCTCACCACGCCAGCAAGCCACAACACAAACAATCCGACGGTGAACCCAGTGGTCATGTTGCTCCTGCTGAAGGTGCTGACTGGACTCATGAGCCCAACCGGCTTGCGGAGTGGGGGGAGTTGCACGAACGGATTGCCAGTCTGCCTGACGAAGAGCGTGAAGTATGCGACTTGTTGTGGTATCAGGAACTGACTCAACCTCAAGCTGCTGATATCCTCGGAGTGTCGGAACGCACCGTGAAACGGCGTTGGCAATCGGCACGCCTGAAGCTTCACGAAATTCTTCAGGGCCGTTTGCCGTAGCACTTTGCTTTGGGACAAGGATCCAATGATGACGAATCCATCAAGACAGCCGAACACGCCACTCGCCGGGGTGGATGTGACTCTGGTTCAGCGGGACCATGGTGAACCCAAGGAAGCTGATCAATTCGAGTCCGCTGACTGTGTGGAGACAATCGATCAGTTGCTTGTTCACTGGGAAATCATGAGGGAGCGTCAGCAGGAGGTTGGCGCCGAGCAATTATGTGGCGAGCGTACGGATCTGATTCCAGAAGTTCAACGCCGCATTGAAGTGTTGAGGTCCATGGACTCAGTGTTCGAGACACAGCAGCACGACCTTGAAGGCTGGTTGTCGAACGAGTCAGCGGTTTCTGGCAAACTTCCAACCATTCCCGGTTATGAGTTGGAGGCAGAGGTGGGTCGTGGTGGCATGGGCGTGGTGTATCGCGCCAGGCAGCTTGGACTCAATCGCGCCGTCGCCTTGAAAATGATCGTGGCGGCTGAGCACGCCAGTAGTGAGCAACGCTCGCGATTTCGTACTGAGGCCGAGGCGGTCGCGAGGCTTCAGCATCCCAACATCATTCAGATCCATGAGATCGGACAACACAACGGTTTGCCGTTTTTCTCGATGGAGTTTGTCGCCGGCGGAAGTTTGGCGGAGAGTCTGAACCGCGTTCCCCAACCGGCAGTCGAGGCAGCTCGAACGATTGAGACTTTGGCGCGTGCGGTTCAAGCTGCTCATGAACGGGGAGTCGTGCATCGAGACCTCAAGCCGGGAAATATTCTGTTGACCGAGGAGGGGCTTCTCAAAATAACGGACTTTGGGCTCGCGAAGCAAGTTGATATCGACTCGGGGCACACGCAAACGGGGTCTGTGTTGGGAACTCCCAGTTACATGGCGCCGGAACAGGCGGCCGGCAAAACGTCTGAAATCGGTCCAGCCTCCGATGTCTATGCGCTGGGCGCTATTTTGTTCGAGATGCTGGTTGGCAGGCCGCCGTTTCAAGCATCGACACCCTACGAGACCATTCGTCAGGTTCTGAACCAGGACCCGTTGCCGCCGTCTCGAATTCAGGCAGAAACGCCGCGGGATTTGGAAACGGTGTGTCTGAAGTGTCTGGACAAACGCATTGACCATCGATACGCGTCGGCCACGGAGCTGGCAGAAGATTTACGTCGTTTCGTTGCCGGTGAGCCGATCATGGCAAAACCCAGTAGTGTGTTCGGTCGCGGCCTGAAGTTCGCCCGTCGGCGTCCTGCAGTCGCCGCCTTGTCCATGGTTAGTCTTGCCGCCTTGTTCACCATCTTGATGATCGGCACGATCTACAACACTCAGCTACAGGCCGCCAACGCAGACTTGCGGACGACTAAAAAATCGCTGCAGCAGGAAACCACGAACCTGCTCGGCACTCAAGCAGAACTGCAAGCCGAGGTGACGCAGAAACGACGCCTGCTGTCACTCTCGTTCGTTGCTTATGGACGAGCCTGTGCATTGGCAGCCAAGGAGGCAAACTTGGACGACCCATTCATCGTGAACGTCTCTCGTATGAAAAACTTGAGTAAACGCTACGAGCGTCAGTTTCAGCTTGAGTACGAACTGATTTCGCAGGCTGGTGATCCGAGTATTCAGCCTTCACTCGAGGCGCTCGCGAAAGGATTGCGGGAATCTCGCCTTGGAACCAATACCCATGATTTGCGACAGTTATCGCTTGATTTTGCACACGCGTGCGGTGCCGCGTGGCGGCGCGATACCAGAGATTACCCTGAATTGCAGAAAACGATACGTAAGAACCTGTATGGACGTGCGAACGCGGTTGTAGGGCGGATTGTCAAAGCAGCTACTTTAGAACAAGCGCGGCACGAGTATTCGGAGTTCTGGGAGCTGTATTGGGGTGATCTGGTGATCGTCGAGAGCCCCGAGGTCGAGAGGGCGATGAAGAATTTTGGCGACGCATTAAAACATTGGCATGCGAAAGGATTCAACTCTATACAAGGAGAGCTTGCTGAACCGCTTCAGAAGGCCGCTGCTGAACTCCACGATGCGTGCGGAGTCGACAAGTAGATGTCTCAATCGTGTAAAGAATCTGCTACGTCGCATAACCCGTTTTTGCGATCATCTTTTTTGTTTCAGCCCCTGAGATTGTCCGGTCACGGACCGAGTCCTAACCGACGAGTTCCGGTTCTCTTTTTGCCACGCTCTCGGCAAGCGGGTTGAAAGTTGTCTCC
Organism: Planctomycetaceae bacterium; assembly: GCA_002862205.1. GTDB lineage: Bacteria > Planctomycetota > Planctomycetia > Pirellulales > Pirellulaceae > Rubripirellula. The sequence goes on from PKCN01000254.1 coordinate 4,279, forward strand.
GGTCTCGATACCCCTGTCTGGCATGCATTGATGGGGTGATTTCGCCAAGGCCGAATCATGTCCGCCTGACCAAGTCAGGACAAGCTGCTTTGTTCGTTCGGAAAAGAGAATGCCAGTCATTTCTCTTGTCCCTGTAACTATCATGCGCGAAATCAAAGCTCCGCACATGAGTTTTTCAATGAGCCAGATATCAAGACTCTCAGGGCACAGAAAACGGTTCTCATTTTCTTTACGGGCGTTGTACGAATGGCTTGGGAACTTTGGCGTCAAGACGGCAGATCGCCACAAGTGCCAACTCGTTTCAGCCCTGACGATCTGACGTTATGATGAAGTTCACCTGCAAGGCAATCGGGTATCGCTCGGACGTTGATGGCAGTGCGGTTCTGGCCGCATTCCTGAATGATCGTCAACGGGTATCGGAATGGCCATCTGCACCCTGTGGAATGGTGTTTGTTGCGTACAAGGTAAAGTCCGTTGCTGAATTCACAATTACGATCCGTCGATCAACGTCAAGAAGAGATCAAACTTATCATGCATTCATTTCATCTAAGAGCATTTGTTGTTCTCTTGTTGTCGATTCCATCGACTTTTATCAGCGCTGCTGGGCCACCCAATATCGTGTTCGTTCTCGCTGACGACCTTGGTTATTCCGATGTCGGATTCAACGGCCAACGTTTCTATGAGACCCCACACATTGACGCGCTGGCACGCGACGGAATGATCCTCTCGAATTTCTACTCGGGCGGCCCCAATTGTGCGCCGACACGCGCATGCATCAATACGGGGATGTACACGCCTCGCCACAAACTGTTCACGCCAGGTGGTCGGGCGAAGGGGAGTGTGAAGTTGATGCGGTTTGCTGTCCCTACGAAGGGGCAAGACAATCCGCTTTACAATACGTTCGATTCGATGCTCAATACGATTGACGGTAACCACACATCGATCGCCGAAGTGTTGGGCAGCGCAGGTTATGTTTCTGGACGATTTGGAAAGTGGCATTTGGGAAAAGATTTGCAGGGATTTACCGTTTCGTCAGCCAATGGCAAGCCAGGTGTGGTCGGCAAGAAATTCTACGGCAACATTGATGTGGCAGAAAAACTGACCGATGCAGCTGTGCAGTTCATCGATCAGAACAAGGAGAAGTCGTTCTTTCTGTACGTTTCCCATTGGGATGTGCACGGCCCACTTCGTGCTCGCAAAAGTGTCGTCGCCAAGTACAAGAAAAAGCTTGAAACCTACCGTGACGAGGGGGATTGGGAATGGAATCCCACCTATGCGGCCATGCTCGATGCAGTGGACAC
>PKCN01000304.1 GCA_002862205.1 Planctomycetaceae bacterium
TTTGTACTCAACGCTGAATGACCGATCACTATTGCGCAGGATAATGAAACAATTTGCGTATCAGCGATTGCAGCCCACTGTCTGGGTAATACTGGAAGGCACGGCTCGTGAGGCTGAGATTGTTCAAGTGAGTGCTGATTTTGATTTGGCAATTTTAAAGATTGATGTTGACCGGTCTCCTTGTTTCAAATTGGCAGCAGCGGACCAGTTGCCACGACTGACCTCTGTATTGTCACTCGGGTTTCCAGCAGCTGCGAGGAAGGGATTAAACGATGAAGAAGACGTTTTGGAATGGAAGAACTCATTTCATCAAAAAGAAGAAATTGAGTCTCTGTTCAAACCAAGCGATTTTGAATACGTCGTCACACGTGGAAATGTCAACGTAATGCAGTATCGGGAATTGAGTGGCCACCTGATTCAGCACAATGCGGATATCAGTGCTGGCAGCTCGGGGGGGCCTCTGATCGACGAGAATGGACTGGTGTGGGGAATAAATACCTATTCAATTACACAAGCCAGTGGTGGTATCGCATCAGGTATTTTCCACGCATTGATGGTTCAACAGTTGCGAAGTGAGATTGACCACCATGTACGCCGTTGCAAGTGGCAGTAAGCCCGATCAGGATCCTCTCACTCACACTGGTGCAATCCTATGGGGGGAGGTCTTATTGGCAAAAAATTATTCTGATGGCGGCAATTCTGCAGTTCCCAACATTCAGGGAGTTGCCAAGGAAGGAGTGCGACTGTGTTCTGGAGGCTGAGGCGTAGGCGAAGCCAGAGCCGGAAGAACACAGCCAGCCGCATACGCGGCACGGCTTTGATAATCCAATGAACTGTGGATGCTGCGATGATGTGAGTCGAGTCGCCAGCTATCAATCATCCAGCAACCTTCCTCGAAGCTCAAAAAGTCGGCGTGTTTGATTGGGGGCAACTTAACAGACATGCCACTTTTGGAGAAACGAGTATTTGGCTGCGAGTTCATGTGGGGAGCACAGGTGCAGAAAATACCGTCCCACCCCCTCCCCCACTCTTTGGAGAAAGGTGGAGGTTTTCTAATGGCGTTGAGGCGTGGGCAGGGATGTGATTACCGCTTCTGTCCAAGGCATCATGCCAGAGGTTCTACGCGACACATTTGTTCTTCTTGAATTTCTCTAACGCGACCAAGGGCTGATGAGAGCAAGCCTGCAGGAACTGCAACAATTACGGTTCCAGCTACCAAAACAAGTTTAGGAAACAAACGCCAATGTGCTCTTACGGGATAAGTATCTCCATAGCCAACAGGAGTCAGGGTGACGATCGACCACCAAAGACAGTGAAAAACTGATGCGGCCTTGTCAAGATCGACGGTTGGTTGTTGAGCTAGCGCATGGCAGGCTTGCAGGATGCACGGCTCAGCACAGCATTCAGGTGGCAGATGATCCGAATCAGGATAAGTCTTCCGGGCATTGTTTCATGTCCAAGCATTAGCAACTGACAGGTAACGCAATAACGTCCGCTACTTTGAGGCTGGAACGTTGTTTGTGACCGTCATGCGACTGAGTACTTCCTTCAACCGCGAATTGATGTGATCTGCCATTGCTTTGCGTGCCGCGGCTGGTCGCCCGGTCGCCAGCCCATCAAGAATGACGATATGCTCGTTCAATGCCTGTTGCAGAGTGGCTTGTCGTCCGGTCATCACACAAAAGCTGCGAACAAGCAAACGGTAGCGATGGATTTCGTCTTTCAATCGCTTGTTCCCACTGGCTGTAGCAATCGCATCGTGAAACCGCAGGTCGAACGCAATCGCCTTTTCAGACCAATCGACATCGCCCGTATGCTGATTCAATGCATCCGTTTCGCTGCGTAACGCGCTGAGCACGTCTGGCAAAATGCGTTTCGCGGCCAGTTCGGCGGAGGCGGCTTCCAATTGCAAACGAACCTCGTAGATCTCGCGAATGTCGTCTGCCGAAAACTCCGCGACGCGCGCCTTGTGGTTACCTTCCTGCTGGACGAGCCCGTCGCGCTCAAGCAGTCGCAGCGCCTCGCGCAACGGCGTCCGACTGACCTCAAGTTGCTTTGCCAGGCTCACGCTGTTCAGCTCCGAGCCATGTGGCAACTGACCCGACACGATTGCTTCGAGCACCGTTTGGTAAATCGAGTCGACCAGCGACAGGGGCCGCAGGTTCTTCTTCAAACTGCTCACATTCATGGTTCATACAAACTTCGAGGACCGGAAATCGCGGCGGTTGACAGGCCGTGGTTGTTCTGTATTCTGTATACAGTAGACGGACTTATGGGCGTCCGCAATCCCGCCGAGGGTGATTTCCTCAGCGCGGTAGCGAGCATCGCAATTAAAAACAGCTCCCCCCCCCCGTGGAATCCGGTCATGAAAACAGCGACAGGTATCACCCGTGTCCACAACGGTCAGCTCATCGATGGCACCGGGGCAGCGCCAGTCCACGACGCGGTTGTGATTGTCACCGATGGCTACGTCACCTACGCCGGACGCTCTGCGGACGCACCACCAACTCCCGGCGCCCAAGTGGTTGACGCGCGCGGTGGCACGATCATGCCGGGGCTGATCGAGGCCCACATCCACCTCACTTATTTCAACGTCACCGAGTTGCAGGATCTCGACATCAAATATCCGGTCGAATACGTGACACTCCAGTCGGCGGTGAACGCGAAGACCGCCCTTGAATGTGGTTACACCAGCGCACGCAGCGGAGGGTGTCTGCACAACATCGATGTGTGGATGAAAAAAGCGATCGAAGAGGATTTGATCCCCGGGCCGCGTTTAACGGCGAGTGGCCGCGAAATCTGTGGTGCTGGTGGACTGATGGATTGGAATCCCGATTACCGCAGGATCGGCATGGAGGGCATCGTCTTCATCGTCAACGGCCCCGACGAGGCGCGAGCTGCTGTACGCAAGCTGGTCAAGGATGGTATTGAATGGGTGAAGACTTATCCAACAGGTGACGCCGCTTCGCCCGACATCAACGATCACCACACCCTCTGCATGACCTTCGATGAAATGCACGCGGTGGTGGAAACGGCACACAACCAGGGGCTGAAGGTCACCGGGCACTGCCGCGCCACTGAAGGCATCCGCAACGCGCTCAATGCTGGCTACGACGCCATCGAGCACGGCACTTTCATGGATGATGAATGCTTGGAACTGCTGCTCAAGCGGAGTGTCCCGATGTGTCCGGGACTCGGATTTGAACTCTTCAGCGTTGAGCGCGGGAAAGATTTTGGCCTCCCGCAGCAAGTCATCGATGGACATCAGGAAACGCTGGAAGCTGGCGCGGAAAGTTGCCGAAAGGTGCTCGCCGCTGGCGGCACGATCGGACTGGGTGGCGACTACGGTTTTGGCTGGACGCCGCACGGCACCTATGCACAGGAGCTGACGTTCTTCGTCAACTACGTCGGCTTTTCGGTCCTTGACACGATTCGCTGTGCCACTCTTGGCGGCGCGAAGATGATGGGTCGCGAGCACGAACTCGGCACTCTCGAATCTGGCAAACTGGCCGACGTCCTGGTCGTCGATGGCGATGTGACGAAAGACATTTCCATCCTTGAAAATCGCCACAAACTACTCGCCGTGATGCAGGGTGGTTTCATCAAAGCCGGGAAGCTGGCGGTATCCGAAAGATGACATCCACAACCCCCCGTCGGCTCAATCCGCTCCTGTTTCGATCCATCGAGTGCGGTACAGGGCCGACGCTGCTGCTTCTGCATGGCGTCACCCGCTGCGGTGAAGACTGGCAACCGCTGATGTCGACACTGGGGGCTGATTGGAACGTCATTGCGCTCGATCAATGTGGGCATGGCGAATCGCCGCGCGGAGGGGATTACTTAGTCGCTGACTATGTCGCGGATGCCGTTCGGCTTGTTCGCGACGAACTTGCAACGCCGCTGGTGATTTTCGGGCACTCACTGGGTGCGATGGTCGCGGCCGCCGTCGCTGCGGAACTGCCGCAGCAGGTGCGTGGTATCGTCCTTGAAGACCCACCGTTCCACATGATGGGAAATCGAATCGCTGGCAGCTTATGGCAATCGCTGTTCATCGGCATGCGCGAGGCTGCCCGACGCGGTGGTAGCATTGACGAAATCACCGACGCACTGGCAGAGATCCGCCTTCCGCGTGACGACGGCGGCTACAATCGGCTTGGCGATGTGCGCGACCGCGGCTCGCTGCAGTGGAGCGCGCTTTGCCTCAGTCGGATCGACCCGGAAGTGCTCACTCCGGTCATCGAAGGCCGCTGGCTCGACGGCTATGACATGCAGGCAGTGTTCTCGAGGATCCACTGCCCCACGTTGCTGCTGCAGGCAGACCCCACGGCGGGCGGCGCACTGACCGACACCGATGCAGAGGCTGCCCGCACCGCGATCACTTCGTGCCAGCTCGTTCGTTTCTCAGGTTGTGGTCATCAACTTCATCGCGACCGCCCGGAGGAGGTGCTGCAAACGTTCGCAAAGTTTGTGTTTTCATTCACTTCATTGGAAAAATCACCAGCGGAAAACCTCTCATGAAAGCACCACGGCTTTGACCGTCATCACCAACAAGAGGAAGGAGCCTGTGAATCAAATTTTATGGGCCCTGCTCGTCATCTCCGGCCTGACAGGACTGCCCGCTACCGCCGATCTTTTTGACCGGTCCAACCTTGCCGCCTGGTGCATCGTTCCTTTCGATGTCAAAAAACGTTCCCCTGAAGATCGCGGCGCCATGGTCGCGAAGATGCGCAGCCCCAGAATCGCCTGCGACTGGCGGTAGCAGGATGGTGGCATCAAGCCAAGGATGGCCAAGCAACTGCAGGCTCCGGAGAAGGAAAATGCACGGCTAACGAAGATGGTTGCTGAGCTTCTCCTCGCTGGTTCCCCACGTTTTCCTGAGGGCTGCAACCTCCTCCTCGGTCCGCTCCTGCATTAGGTCATCAAAAGAGCGACCATCTCGGCTGGTAATCTTTTTGGGTGTTTGGACGTTCTGGTTGGGGCACAGTTGACGATTCAACCTAGGGACTCGTCGGCCAAAGTGTTCGATTGATTATTTTGACCAGATGGCGTTGACTTCGTTATGAATCGCAATCGACTGAAAACCGCAATTTCCCGAGCAAAGGGTCTGCCGATCGTGGTGGGCGATCCCGAAATTTCCCACGCCAATTTAGACAGCGTCAAAGAAACCGAAGCCATCAACCCAACCTGTTCTGCAGATTCGTTGCCACCTCATCTCAGCAGGGAAGAACCCTGAAATCATGGGTGCTGTGGTGGTAAGTGACTGAATTCGCTCATCATTTAGGTGCTCCTGTTCGTGAATTTCTCGCCCTACGGGTTATTTGCACGCCAGCAACGATGGTTAATGAGAATTTCAGCGTTTCTCTCAGTGGGCATGGTGCTTAGTACCCGTTAATGAGGTGCCAAAAGAGATGGAGGTTTGACTAGCTTTCGGCAATGAACCTTGATTTCGGCGGGCTTTGTCGTCGGCCTACCGCAGAGAGCCTTGATAAGCATCAGGGCCGTGCGTTCTGCGACGCTTTATTATGGCTAACTCTTGCCATCAAAATAACACGAATTACAATTCTCT
>PKCN01000215.1 GCA_002862205.1 Planctomycetaceae bacterium
ATCATAGTGCCACTTACGACTGTCCATGAAGTCGCGGTACTGCTTTGGTTTCTTGTCGTGCAACAAACCCATTGCTGCACTCCGCCAGATTTCACCAATCCCGCCACCCGTATGTCCGTGCAACATGAATGTTGTTGTGTAAAAGCTCTGCATCGCACAGACATCACGGGCCTTGGCATACACCGAGTCCTCACCTTGGGGAGTAAGTGCGGCAGCGGCAGCCATGGCAAAGGCGAGCTTTCCGTTTTTTCCATTGTCCACAAAGCCTGTGAACGGCCGATCGTCCCCGTACGGATTGTTGCCCCGTCCCGCGTACCGGTAAAAGTGTCTCAGGGCCCGATCGAGTGTGTGATAGGGAACCTCAGCGCCACACTCTCTTGCCAACAGAAGAAACGTGACCACATGTGTGCCGGCTGCATTGAGGTGTCCGTTTCCGTAACCCGTCAACGCGGACCCACGGCCAGCCCACGCATCGTTGTGCTGAGACTTCGAGGCGTTATCAACCCACTTCTGGATATTGACAAGAATCTCCGGATCGCCCGTCCGCAGATAACACTCTGCCAAGGGAATACCGCCATAACCGATGTACCACGGATACTTGTGTGCCGGAGCTTTTCTTGCCCACTCGCGTACAACCGCCAAATCTTGATCTTCTCCCGTCGAAAGCAGGAACAGCATTCCAATGCCCCCCAAACCCTCAGTAGCGTTGGGTTGTGAAAGATAATCGGCAACCTGTCGGACAATCCTTTCGCTCTTGGGGCAATCGAGAGGCCAGGTTCTGCTGTAGGCCCCAAGCACAGGAACCTTCACTGTCACGGGCTGAGTTTCACCTTGAAGCGCAAACTTGAGTTCCCCGTTGCCTGCTTCAGCCTGTGCAAGAATTTTCCCCAGTTGGATTCGAGGATCGATATCCCTCAGAATCTTTCCGTTAATCGACTCAATGATCTGGCCCTTCCTCAGCCTCTCGGTGGCCGCCGCAGGTGAGCCTTCTTCAACATTGGAAATCCGCATGACAAACGCAGGCTGAATCAAATCGATGCCCAACCCCACCGGACCAAACCGCTTGATCGTCTGCAATGACTTTGTTTCACTTGGCCGCGTTGAGAACAGCCCGGGACCACGATAGAAAGAACTTTCCTGAGCCAACACAATGCCGCTCAATAAGACCATGGCGATCAGGGAGAAAAATCTCATTTCTTATTCAATTCCGGGCGGAGGGATTTTTTACGAGGACGAAGACGGAGCGTGACCATGGTGCCAACTTTGGGTAAGACGTCAGGTTTCACCTGCCACATCAAAGCACTGTTCTGTTGAGTCTGATGCGACGGCAAACACAGCACCTCATCGCCAAATGTGGCAATCGATACGATGTTGCCACTCAAATCCGCGAGGTATTGCTTTGGACCGGTGCCTGCATCACGTAATCGAGAACCGGCAAAGAGAAAGACCTTGGAAAATTCAGCCGACGCCCGGTTACCTGGCTTCACGTTCACACCGGAAGCTGGCAAAACGTTTCCACTCACCTCGTCCAAACGGCCAGTCGACCGCTCAACAAAGTCATGCATGGGTCTTTCAGTCGGCTTACCATTTGAATCTGGTAAGACCAGCATCACCTCAACTGGATCACCTCGAGGCAAAAGATTGACCCACCGCTGGTTCTTTTCGTCCACTAACTTTCGCATCTCCGGATGGCCGTTATCTGCACCCAACAACAGAAGAGCAGTATGGATGTGCAACGCTTTACTGGAAACTGAGACAATCGACTCATGCTCCTTGCTGCCCTTTGTACAAGCAATCAATTCCAGATAGCCTGCATCCAGACAGACCTTTGCTTCCAGATCCACGCATCGTTTTTGAAAATCAACCACCAAACCCGGTAAGACAACGGGCTTGCGAACTGACTTCACCGCAGCAGACTCCTCGGCGCACACCGCTGGCGTGGTAATCAACACGATGGAAAAGACCGCGAGAGTCTTGCAGGAAATGGTTTTCATCCATTCACCGGTGAATAAAAAACAACAGGGAGGACGCCCGTGACGGGTAGCTCAGACTGATCTCCAGTCTACCGCCAATGCCCCTTGTTTTTGCGCAAATCAATCACGTTTATGAGATGGCTCGGAGTTTCAACGAATTCAAACTTACAAGCCACTTGCAGCAAAGCAAAAATTCACAGCATCTGACCACCCACCATCAAATGACAACCCTGATACGCAGCCTTTGATTCACAGTACAGCAACCACAATGCTTCGAAAGCGTTAAACTGCATTCATTGGACCCACTTGGAACGATCACTGGAAACGTTTTTACCCGCGGCGACCAGGGAATCGCTCACTTCAAGTTGCCAGCTGATGAAATCCCCCCGCACAGAATCCCCCCGCACAGAATCCCCCTGATCGGATCCCATAAAACCGGTCCTGCAAGAACCGCCCAGAAACAACCCTTGCCAATAACAATCCTTGTGACTGTGGCAGCATGGACTGACCATCGCATCATGGACCGACCAACACAGCATGGACTGATTCACACAGTCGCTTGAGCGAAACAACCATCATGAAAAAAACCACTCACCTACTGATTCTGCTTCTTCTCTTGGCATTTAGCTGTGCTCCATTGCCGACTCTGTCGACAACCAGTTTGGCTGCAGACAAGGCGGTCGACTATCCAAAAACGATTGACCTGAACGACGAGAGCCACCGGCAAGTGGTTGTGGATCGGGAATCAGGCCAATATTTGGGTCACCCGACCACATGCCTGCTGGAAGATGGCAAGACGATGCTGTGTGTTTATCCGAAGGGCCATGGTCGGGGCGCCATCATCTACAAACGGAGTGATGACGGCGGCTTGACCTGGAGTGATCGATTGCCAACCCCGGCAACCTGGTCAAGCTCTCAGGAAGTGCCAACATTACATCGTGTGGTGGATTCCAACGGCAAAAAACGCATCATCCTGTGGTCAGGTTTGTACCCCGCACGTCTGGCCATGACCGAAGATGACGGCGTCAACTGGAGTGAACTGGAACCAGCTGGCGATTGGGGTGGCATTGTGGTGATGGGATTTGTCGAGCCATTGAAAACTGGCAAGGGTCATTACATGGCAATGTTCCATGACGACGGCAGATTCTTTTCAACAAACGCAAAGCGAACAGGTACTTTCACACTGTTCAAAACGCTTTCCAACGATGGCGGCCTGACATGGTCGAAACCGCAAGCGGTCTACGAATCTTCGCAAATCCATCTTTGCGAACCCGGGTGCATTCGCTCTCCAGACGGAACTAAGTTGGCTGTCCTTCTGCGAGAGAATTCACGACGCAAGAATTCGCACGTGATCTTTTCAGAAGACGAGGGCAAGACATGGACGGCACCGCGCGAGTTACCACTGTCGCTGACGGGTGACCGTCATACTGGAAAGTACTCGGCAGACGGGAGATTGCTGATCAGCTTTCGCTGCAACTCGCCAACTGCCAGTCGTAAAGGACGCCCATTTGAGGGTGACTGGGTCGCCTGGGTGGGTACTTGGGACGACATTGTCCATGGTCACAATGGCCAGTACTCGGTTCGATTCAAAGACAACACAAAAGGCTACGACACCACCTATCCGGGTGTTGAGGTTCTGCCGGACGATACGTTCGTCGTCACCACCTATGGCCACTGGATTCAAGACGAAGCTCCCTACATCCTCAGCGTGCGACTGAAGCTCAGTGAACTGGATGAAATCGCCAGCCATTCCGATCCCGAAAAGTGACCGGGTCAGATCCCGAAAAGCAATCAGGGCAGGCATTCAGCGTGATTCCATTACGTCAGCACTTACGTTAGCGCTGGGCAATGGCATTTCTCCGCGACATGAATACCGGCTGGTATAATGAAGGCTTCGAACGCTTAGAACAACAGAAGAAACCAGGACCATGATCATCAGAATACTCGTTTGCATCCTCTGTCTCGGCAGTCTCTCGCTTAACGCCGCGGAGTCTAAAAAAGCACCGAACGTCATTTTTGTGATGGCAGATGACTTGGGGATCGGTGATCTGCAACCGACCAATCCTGACTGCAAAATCAAGACACCGCACTTGCTGAAGATGGCACAGGAAGGAATCACTTTTCTGGACGCACATTCGTCAAGCTCCGTGTGCACGCCAACGCGATATGGAGTTCTGACGGGTCGTTACAACTGGCGATCTCGACTGGCGCGGGGCGTGCTCAGTGGCACCAGCGAACACTTGATCCCAGCGGATCGCGCCACTGTTGCCCATCTGATGCGTGCAGCGGGTTACCACACTCAGATGATTGGCAAGTGGCACTTGGGTTGGGATTGGGCAAAAGTTCCGGCTGCAAATGGCAAAAGCAAGAAGATCGACTTCACGCAGCCTGTGAAAAACGGACCCGACATTAATGGGTTTGATGGGTACTACGGGCACTGTGGATCACTCGACATGCCACCCTATGTGTGGGTAAACACGGGAAAAATCACAGCAGTTCCAGAGCGTGAGGAAGGAGTCACCAGTCAAGAAGACGCCTATGGTTGGTATCGAAAAGGACCAATCGGGCCGGATTTCAACATCGACGATGTCCTACCCCACCTGTTTCAAAAAAGCCTTGACCACATCAAGACTCATGCAGCAGACGAGAAACCTTTCTTTTTGTATCTGCCTCTGCCAGCACCGCACACACCCATTGTTCCTGTTCCACCTTTCAAAGATGCAAGCGGAATGAATCCCTACGCAGATTTTGTGATGCAAGTGGACCACCACATGGGTCAGTTGCTCAAGACATTGAAAGATGCAGGAATCGATGATAATACGATGGTATTTTTCACAAGTGACAATGGTTGTTCACCTCAGGGAAATTTCAAAGTTCTGGCAGAATACGACCACGACCCCAGTGCCGGTTATCGTGGACACAAAGCTGACATCTACGAAGGGGGTCATCGAGTACCCTTCATTGTGCGTTGGCCAGCGGGTATCGATGCTGGACAAAAAACCAATACGCTTGCCTGCCTGACAGATCTGTATTCCACCATGCGAGAGCTGACAAATCAGGCAGCCAACGACAAGGGTGGTGAAGACTCCTTCAGTCTCATGCCAGCTTTCAAGGGCCAGTCCACCGGTCGTGAAAGTCTGATTAGCCACTCCATCGGTGGTTCATTCTCAATTCGCGAGGGTGATTGGAAACTATGCCTTGCTGCCGGCAGTGGTGGCTGGAGCGCTCCACGCGAACCGGAGGCCAAAAAACGGGGTTTGCCTGCCATGCAATTATTCAATTTGAAATCTGATCGAGGCGAACAGACAAATCTGGTGCAAAAAGAACCACAGCGAGTTTCATCGCTGCTCAACTTGTTGAGCGAACAAGTCGCTCAGGGTCGCTGCACCCCTGGCAAACAAGTATCCAATGACCGTCAAGTTTCATTTTTGCCCAAGGGTGTTTCGCTACCCGGACCAGACAGCAAACCTGAAAAGTAAAATCGTACGTTGGAAAGCCACGCAGCACTCACCCCGGCATCTGCATGCAAACGCCCTTCAAATCT
>PKCN01000013.1 GCA_002862205.1 Planctomycetaceae bacterium
GCTCTTCCCGTGTCACCGTCTGGTCATGCCAGACAATATTCGACCGTTCCGTCATTGAAACACCTTCCTCTATTATCGATTTCCGGATCAACGATTTCCGAATTACACAGCTCGCTGCTAACCTGCCATGACAGCCTCCGGGCCGCTTTCAAATGCTGGTTTTCGCGTTCACTCACTTGCCTCTGAAATCCGGACTTCGCAGAGATGCAAGAGTTTATCTCCCGAAAGTTTAATCGAGCGAACCAGTGAGTGCTGAATCTGCTCCCCACATCGCGCCGCTTGCTGAGGTCCATCGCATGACCGCGACGATGATGGCGAGAGCCCCGACAAGACGCAAACACAGTTGCCGCTTGCACCACCGAGCTACTAAAACGCCGCAAAGACAAACTCATTGGCTGGCCCAACACGCGTCAGTGAGGCCCGTTTTCTAAAATGTATCGGGATAGATGACCAACTCGATCCGCCGATTTGCGACGCGACCTGCTGGCGTTGCATTGCTTTGACGCGGGTTGTTCGCCCCCTGAGCAACAGTGAATAACTGCTGGGCTGGCAACCCAGATCGTCGCGTCAGAAAATCCAGCACCGCCAACGCTTGGGCCGACGTCAGCTGATGACTGGTGGCGACGCTGCCCCCATAAATTTGGGCATTATCAGTGTAGCTCTCGATACCAATCCTCTGCTTGGGAAATACCGCGTTGAACTGAACCGCGACCGGATCCAGCACTTGAGCTGCTTGGGCATGGATCTGTGCAGTGCCAGGCTGAAACACCTGATCGGCAGGGATCACGACTCGCACCACGTCACGATCTTTTTCGATGGCAAGCCCACCCAAATTCAGCCGCGCTGCCTGCTTTGCCAAGTCGGTATTTGCTTGCAGCGTGGCATTGCCGCGAAGTTGCGTGGACGCTTGAAATCCCTTGACCTGACTCTCTGCTGTTTCTTTGGCGAACCGGCTACTCTCAAGCTGCTGAGACACCTCTGCCAATTGAGTACGCAACAAATCCGCCTCATCTTTGAAGACCTGCGCCTTCTGCTCGGTTTGTGCCATTTGGATGTGCAACTGGCGATTATCATCGTCTACCAACTGAGCTCGTCGCTGCAATTCTGAGACTTGAGCTTCTGCCGGCGTCATCGCGACCGCGCTGGGGGGCCGCTGCCATGCTGCACCACCCAAATACGGATTTTGTGTGCATCCAGAGGCAATAACCATCAAGAATGCCAGCAAAAGAGGCGTCACAAAGCGATGGCTCCGCTCACTGTTTCGTAAGGTGTTTGGTCGATAATGCTTTGAAGAATCCATTCCTAGCGTCCTTCTTGGTCAGCGCAGACTTTGCCGCAGTTGCGTTGGACGGTAAAGTCTCTCGCGGGTGACGACAAGATCAGTTCCTCTGAACCCGCCTGAACCCGCAAGCAGCTTGCGGCAATGCAAGCATTCCTGCATTCATTGCCCTGATTCACGTAGCAACCACAGGATTGTCCCCACCGGGGCTGATTGTGACCCATCGCTCCATTATCACTCACAAACATCACTCACAAACATCACTCACAAACATCACTCACAAAATCAATCAGGTTCGCACACGGCAGCCAGCCGATTGACTGAAGCGGCAGAATCTCCTCACTCGTCCAACTTGCTCAGCAAGATCATCCACCCTCTTCTCTCTCGTTTGCACAAGGCAACTGCAGAATGTTAAGCGAACCAAAAGTTGCAGAACTTCGATCCCAATTCACTGCCCTCCGCCGCCAAGTGGGAGATCAAACAGCTGCGTTTTTTGATGGCCCTGCAGGCACTCAGGTACCACGTTGTGTCACGCAAGCGATCACTGATTACCTGGAACAGTGCAACGCGAATCACGATGGCGCTTTTGCAACGAGCATCGAAAGTGACCAGTGGATCAATCAAGCCCACCAAGCAGCAGCTGATCTGGTAGGAACCCCAGATCGAGGCACCATTGCTTTTGGTGCCAACATGACATCACTGACCATGTCACTCTCCCGCTCACTCTCCCAAACGTGGAACGCGGGCGACGAAATCGTGCTCTCACGAATGGAACACGATGCAAACTTTTCACCATGGGTTTTGGCCGCAGAAGACCGTGGAGTTAAAATTCGCTACGTCGACATCAACCCCGAAGACTGCACACTGAAAATCGACGAATATGCCAATGTCTTGAACGACCGCACGAAACTGGTGGCGGTGGGCTGTGCCTCCAACGCAGTGGGAACCATCAATCCCGTTCAAAAAATCTGCCAGTGGGCTCGCGAGTGTGGCGCGTTGTCCTTTCTCGATGCGGTCCACTATGCTCCCCATGGTCTGATGGATGTCGAAGCTTGGGGATGTGACTTCCTGATGTGCAGCGCTTACAAATTCTTCGGACCTCATGTTGGCATTCAATATGGTCGCCGCGAGTTGCTGGAATCATTGCAACCCTACAAGCTGCGTCCCTCTTCAAACAACCTGCCGGGCCGTTGGATGACGGGCACCCAAAACCATGAGTGCATATGGGGAACACACGCGGCAATCGACTACATGGCATCGATCGGAGGTGACATGGCTAGCGGATTGGCCAGACGCGATGCGTTGCGGATGGCATTCAAAAGCATCAAGGCATACGAAGAACAACTCCTGCTGCGACTTCTCGAAGGCCTGCAGCAGATCGACGACATCAAAATCTGGGGGATTACCGACCCCACTCGCATGCATGAGCGCTGCCCGACCATCTCGATTACCCATCAACGATTTTCACCGAGAATCGTTGCTGAACGCCTGGCGGAGCATGGCATTTTTGTGTGGGACGGGAATTACTATGCGTTGCCCTTGACCGAGCAGCTTGGAGTGGAACCCGAAGGCATGGTGCGCATCGGACTGGTGCATTACAACACGGCGTCCGAAGTCGACCGCCTGCTTGCCCACCTCGGTTCACTCTGAGAACGCAACATATCGCTCGCCGAAAATCGAAATTACGCGACGTATTCTTCGATCGTTTGACTAAGATGGGAACCATCCCTGCCGGACTGTTAATCCAGTGGCCGGGTCATCCAGTTGCTCAATGGCGTTGATCCTGCAATTGTCACCCCACCCTTTCCCAATCTTTCTAGGAACTTGCAAAACCCATGAAAAGGTACATCCCCCTTCTCCTTGGTTCCTGTCTCTTATTGAATTCAGCGTCGATTGCCGAGGCAGCCAACCACGGCTGCTTGGGAAAAAAGCTGAGCTCCCTTCCCATTGTCAAACGAGCATTTGGCCCAACAAGAAATCAACTGATTTCCCAAAACCAGCAGTTGAACGGAAAACTCAACTCATTGAGCCAAAAACTTGAAGAGATGCAATTGGCGCTGGAGGAGAAAAACGCCCAGACAGAGAAGCAAGCCGCTGAGATACAAAGCTTGAACCAAACGCTTGCAGCAGCCCGCAAGGCCGGTGAAGACGCAAGTCTAGCTTTGAAAAAAACCAAGAAAGCACTCGGAACCGCGATCGCAGCTACGAAGAAAGCAGAAGCTGGTACCAGCGCAGCGCAAAAAAATGCCGCAACGTTACAGGCAGCTGCCAAGAAAGCATCGCAGCAAGCGGCGAAGGAAATGGAAAAATTGAAACAGACGCTGGCGAGTTCCGTGGAATCCTCCAACAACGCCAAACAGCAACTCGCTCAATCAGCCGAAGAGCTCAACAAATCGCAAAAGGCATTGGAATCCAGTAAAAACGAAGTCGCTTCCATGAGAAAGGTGGAAGAGCAACGAAAGAAGGACGAAGAAAAAAGGCGGGCAGAAGAGAAGGCGATTGAAACCCCCATCGTGAAAGAGGAATCGCTGGAAGAGACGGCATCGCCAGAGGCCAGCAAACCAGAAGACAGCAAACCAGAAGACAGCAAACCAGAAGACAGCAAACCAGAAGACAGCAAACCAGAAGACAGCAAACCGGAAGAAACCGCCGCCAAGGAAAATGAATCGCAAGCAGATGGCGAAAAAGCTGCCGAGTGATTCGCTGACTTGAAAATACCGTTGAATCAAATCAACGGTCCATCAGTGCTTTTTTGGTAACCGAGATATTTCTCAAGGAGTCCCATGCCCCACAGTCATGGGACTCTTTTTTTTTCAGCAGCAGGAGCGGGCAAACACCAAACGAGGCCTCCAAACCGATCGGCAAACAACGGAACGACGCACCAATGCGTCATCCCAATCATTTCTGCCACGAACAGCCTGCCTCAGGCAATGGACTGCAAATCGCCAGCCTTCCTGCCGCAACCGCTACCGCCAAGTACGATTGGGGAACCCGACCAGGGCAACACCGTCGCTAGGGTGTCTCGCTGCCAGCCTCACCAGCCTCACGACCAGCATCGATCTCATCCTGACTCCCAGCCCCGTCAGCTGGGTTCGTGTCAGCTGGGTTCGTGTCAGCTGGGCTCTCAGGCACTGAACTTGCAAGCTCGGCCTCCAATTCCTCTGCCGATGTATTCATCAGGCGATCCAGAACTCCATTGACAAAACGCGGGCTATTTTTGTCGCCGTATCTTTTGGCCAACAAGATGGCTTCGTTGACCGCGACACGATCTGGGGTATCTCCAAACATGATTTCGTAGCCACCGAGCCGAAGAATGTTGCGATCGACAACTGGCATTCTCGACAGCGACCATCGGGTTGCCAGCCGCTTCAAACGCTGGTCAACCTGTTCGCGATGCTCGAGCGTTCCTCGCAGCAACTTATCAGCAAACTCGGTCAGCGCTGACCTGCCTTGCATTCGGGAACGAATGAACTTCTTTGCCTCACCGGGTTCCCGGCTGTCATTGACGTCCGCCTCGTACAGAAGTTGGAGTACGATTTCGCGGGCTCGACGACGGCTGGACATACAGGCCTGAAAGGTGAATGGCTTCAGAAGTGAAACGGTGAACTAGTGTGGCGGATTGTAAGCGCAATGCATTGAGAGGTCGATTGGGCGAACGGTGGAATATTGGCGTAAAACCACCCCACCGCATGATCTCTTCCCGTCCAACATCCCCTTACCTTGACAATGCCTGACCGAATTCAACGCCACAGGCTCAGACACGTGGGCGAATCCGTTAGATTATCCACGGAGCCGGTGCTGATGACCATGAAGACAGTGCCCCCGTTTCCATCATTTCTGGAACACCATTTCTGGAACCTCCCTGCCCCATGATGGAATGAACGTCCGTCACCCTTTCGGAGTACGCCGTCGATGAAAACCTTTGGATTTGTGATCTGTTGGGTTACTTGCAATCTCATTCTGTTGCCGCCAGCTGAAGCGGAATTGCAGGTGGGCGCCGCGATTGTTGACATCACTCCTCAGCAACTGCCGGTTCTTGTGAACGGTGGGATGCTTTCAAAATCAGCCGATACCATCATGACACATGTCAATGCTCGAGCCATTGTGATTGACGATGGAAGTGAGCGTGTCGGGATTGTCGTG
>PKCN01000014.1 GCA_002862205.1 Planctomycetaceae bacterium
AATGCTCGAGCCAACCAGCGGTACAAGCAACCAACCCAAGTGGATTCCATATACTCATGCCCTGCACCGGGAGTTTCAGGCCGCTTTGGCCGTGTGGGTCCATGATCTGTTTACTCAACGGCCTGCGGCGATGCGTGGAACCGCGTACTGGTCAGTTTCACCACCTCTGCAAGATTCATCAATCAGTCGAAGTGGGATCCCGAAGGGGTTCGATGATGATGCAGCCTATCTTGGTTTTTTCTCGCGGCAAGTCGCGCGTCGTTTGCTATCGGTTCCAAGCGATGTGAAGCAGTACACCAATCCTGATGATTGGCGATACGCGACTTTGTGGTATCTGTTGCAGGATTCCCGCCTTGCGTTCATCTCCGTTTGGAGTCCAACATTTTTGTTGGAGTTGATTGCGTTTGGTAATGGTGAACCACGGGAACGCATCTCACGCGATATCCATGACGGGATTTGTCGGCTCAGTGGTGGGCAACAGATTCGCGTGCCACGCACACCTTCTGTTTTTTCTCCACGGAATCGTAGAAAAGTTGTTCAACTACTGGAACGGCCACTTGATCTACAAAGGTTGTCGCCACAAATCTGGCCATCGCTTTCCGTGATCAGTTGTTGGGCCGATTCATCTTCCAAACGCTACATCAGCAAGCTAAGAGGGTTTTTTCCACATGCAGAGATATCTCCAAAGGGCTTGCTGTCGACCGAGGCTTGTATTTCGATTCCGATCATGAACAAGTCAGGGGCGGCGCTCGCTTTGCGGTCGCACTTCATGGAATTCATGACGCATGATCGTGGTGAGCCGTTCTTGGCGCATCAGCTGCAGGCGGGGCAAAGGTATCAGGTTGTTGTCACGACCGGCGGTGGACTTTACCGATATCAGACCGGTGACTGGATCGAGGTAACCGGTTTTCTTGACGCTTGTCCACTGGTGCGATTCATGGGGCGGGATGCAACAAGCGATCTCGTCGGTGAAAAATTGACTGATCAGTTCGTGCAACAAGCCATCGAAAAATTACTCACTGACATACAACCGGCAGGAACCTTCGCGATGCTTGTTCCGGATGAAAAACGAAAGCGTTACTGTCTATTTCTGGCAACGGGTCGCAAACCACTGCATGATCGAGAAGGAGATAAACCGTGCGAGTTGGTGAACCGTCTCGAACAACTGCTGTGCGGAAATTTCTACTATCGTCAGGCACGCCAGCTCGGTCAGCTTGATTCAGCCACAATCATCCGAGAGAGATCAGAAGAATGCTTTCTGGAACGGTACCAGCAGTTGTGCCGCCGACATGGGATTCGGGCAGGTGACATGAAGTTGGTCGCATTAGAGACGAATCCCAAGAAGGCACGTGATTTTCTTGCCGCCGATTGAAAAAGAAGCGGACGCAGCAAATCGTGAGAAGCTAGCCCGTTAAGACGTCAATGAGGTGATGTTGTTGTAGCACCAGTGTGGAAATGGCTTCTAAAAAAGCCCACCTCCATAAACATGCCGCAGTGATTGGGGATGCGCTGCCATTGATCGTGGAAACCGCCGCAGACTGCCGAGGCAGGTCAGCATCCACGCCGTCTTGATTGAGTAAGTAACTTTCATGAAGAACACGATTTGATGGTAGTAGGCATGTCAACGCGGTTTCCGATCACGCGAAAGGCGCTCCGTTTGAAATTCTCTCGCGTGAGTGGTGCCAAACAACAGAGTTCATCCCCCTCGGCGTGACCTGAGTTTGCCGCGTGGAAAAAAGCCACTGCTTCGTCTTTCAATCGACTCTCCGTGACCGTGGCAACCTCGGGTCGCAAACGACAGCCAGTGAGATCTGAACGCACAATGCCTCGTTCTCGACAATAACGTCTTCCAAAACGTTGCACTGCCATCGTCTCGATCAGCTGTGTTGCCCACATCGGTGTCGAAACATTCGCTCGCGGATAGAATTCACGAAAGAAGACAGGCAGGAATCGATACGTTTTATATCCTTTCGAAATCAAGAACCAATACAACGCGCGCTCGGGGTTCTCATCGATCAGCGATAATGCCAATCGCCCCCAAAGTGTTGACACCGGATTTCTGGCCCAATATCGCGAATCAACGATCGTATCGCCGGAAAACAGTACCCCAAGATCGTGGTCACCCGTTTTCAGGACAACAAAAGACTGTGTCGAAAAACCGAGCACCCTGGATGTTTGTGGACAGCGAGCGGTGATCACCCAATCCTTGCCTGCCAGGTCAAGCTCGAAGTCTTCGCGACGCACGTTTTCGTAATACCGCTGCATCAATGCAAACATCTGTTCCCGATCCAAATCGGAAACTTCGTCGATACGGCAGGTTTCTCCCGTCAAACGCATCAAGCATTACTTTGCATATTCGAGGCAACTAGGATCATGGCGCTTACTCGTGTTTTCACTCTACCAACTACAGGCACCCGAGTTCCAGATAACACGGACCATGACCGCTAATTTTCATGAATGTCTCTTTGCGATTCAAACTGACAGCGTACAGCCGCGTTCTGTACTCGCCGACGGCTTGTACGCGCATGGCGGACAGCAGTGGATCATCGTCACAAAGTCCGATCAACAGGCAGCCAGCGCTGCCTGGCACCATGCGTATCAACTGGTTCAACAGCATCATGGCGTGCTTGGCACACTTGACCATGGGGAACGCGACATAACAACAATGCAGTGGCTGACCAACGGCAGGCAACTGAATTCCGCCGCTAAGTTTCGACCAAAAGTTAAGGAACGGTCGGAACGATCCAATCGCATCTGCGTAACCACGAACAATGGTTTGACGAAAGGCGTGTTGGTCCCAGCATCCGGCCGCACCAACGATCCGCCCACGCACTCTGATGACCGCGATCGAACCGACGCTCATCTCTCGAAACGTTCCCGAAGTCTGGAAATCCGAATGTTCATAAACCGGTGCAAAGGTACGCTGCTTGGCGAACCGATTGAGAAAGACGATCAACTCACCGAGGTCGTTCCGGTTGGACAACATCGAAACGCTTGCGTTTCGATCGCTGGCGCCGCGAATTCGGCGAATCGGAAACACTAATGTGTTCAGTCCCGTAATGTAATGGTAGTTGGGCAAACTCGCACGATTCTTGGTCAATGCGTCAAGTGCCTCATGGTTCCCTTCGGCGATCGTGGTCAGATAGTAGTCTGGTCGCAGCGGATCCATGTCATGTAATTTCCCCACAAACTCATAGCCACGAGCCAGTAACCCCCGTCGGCGTGCGTAAGGCATGAAACGCAGGCCACTCAGATATCCGATCCGCTTGGGTATTCCATCGACATGGTTCCGACGCACTGACCGCGTCGCGATGCCGACAACCTCGTTCCGTTTCGCATCACGACAGACAGCCGTTTGCCAGTTGTTTCCGAGCACCACGTTGGACGCAAAGAAACTTGGATCGCGTTGAAAGCTCACCGTGACGCTACCGGCCATTGGCGTCGCGGCCATGACTCGACGAATCGCTTCATCATCGGCGGGTGTTGCCAATTCAAAACTGTAGCGTGTCAATCAATTTCTCCTGCAGCAAATCAGCCGCGGTCGACTTGTCGTGAGCGGCCAGTAATTGACCTTGCCAATTTGCATCACCGAGCGGCAAGCCGTTTCGCCCCTCTACATCTCGTTGATGCATCGAATTAATCATCACGAAATTCATAAACATCCACGGGTCACGCCAATTGACACGGTGGGCTGCTCGCTGCCCAATACTTGGCCAACTGTAAAATTCGCGGCGAGCAGCAACGCACATGTCCGCCAAGTCTTCCGCACTCATGTTCA
This sequence comes from Planctomycetaceae bacterium, assembly GCA_002862205.1. Taxonomy (GTDB): domain Bacteria; phylum Planctomycetota; class Planctomycetia; order Pirellulales; family Pirellulaceae; genus Rubripirellula. Next base: position 3,779 of record PKCN01000014.1, read on the forward strand.
TCGGACGAAACGGAATCATATTGTACTGGTATCGATCGTCATTCCACCACGCGTCGTACAACAGTCGCTGTTCGTCCTGCATCCGCTGGTAAAGCGGCGTGCCTGGAAACGGCGTAATGTGATTGAATGCCGCTATGAAAAGTCCTTCGGATCTCGCGAACTCCATTGTCTCGCGAAATGTTTCGGGCGTGTCATGGTCATAGCCAAAGATAAAAGTGCCGTATATCCGCAACTTATGCTTGCGGAAATTTTGCATTGCCTGTTTCGGCCCACCCTGCATCAGATTGAAACTCTTGTTCATCTGTTTCAGTGCCATTGGATCAAGCGACTCGAAACCAACCAAGACACCCTGACATCCACTACGCCGCATCAGTTCCAACGCTTCTTCGTCGTAGGCAACATTGATAGCGGTTTGGGTAACCCAGCGAATCTTCAAGGGGATCAGCGCTCGCATCATTTCCTTGGCCGCTTCCAAATTCGATGTCAAGTTGTCATCGATAAAAAACACCATCTGGCCCCGCCGTCGAGTTTCGCTAACTTCGCTTAGCATCTGGTCGATCGGGCGATGGGTGTGAGTTGACTGAAAAAACGACTGGATTGCGCAGAAGTCGCATTTAAAACGACAGCCACGCGCAAATTCAACAAGACGAATCGGGAGATATCTCTTGCCAACAAAAATCGATCGATCGGGATTCACAGACCGGGCCGGCCGCTCATCCGAACGGTAAACGACTTGGTTTGTTCCACAGCGAAAATCGTCGATTACCTGTGGCAATACCGTTTCGGCTTCGCCGATCACGATTGCATCGCAGTACTGCAGGACCTCTTCGGGACACAGCGTAGCATGAAAACCTCCCATCAAAACCGGCACGCCACGGCGGCGATAATCACTGGCGATCTGGTAGGCACGTCGCGCCGTGTAGGTTTCCACACTAATCGTGACCAAGTTGGTTGGTTCATCAAATGGAATTGCCTCCAAGCGATCGTCATAGAATCGCCGCTCCACGTCCGCAGGCAATAACGCGGCGACAGTGGCGGCAGAGATTGGTTCCATCTGCCATGTGCGAATGTAGCCCTTCATCCCTGGATAGCGACCGACACAGGGGTGAATGATCGTGACGCGAAACGACGAAGTTTGTGCGGGATTCACGCATTCTCTCCGATCGCGACCAACGGGTCTTGCGGTTGTGATCGCCAACAATCTGGTCGAGACGCTCCGAACATCCAATCGCAATTATAAAATTGATTCAAATTGTGTGCGTAGAATCGATAACCGAGATTGGTAGTCAGCGCAACATGGAATGGTGCTCCCGTATTTTTAAGTCGCCGCGCAATGCTGCGCCATCGATAGGCATACCGCCATGCTTGTTCATTGCCGCGAGACAAAGCGTCGACCGACATTAATTTTGGTTGGAACACAACATGCTGTCCGTCGTACAACTCCCAGTCACGTGTCAAGATTCGCTGCTGCGCGTCCAATTGCGTGAACAGCTCTGTTCCCGGAAAAGGCGTCACAATGGCAAACCTTGGCAGATCAATGCCAATCTCAATCGCCATTTCGGCTGTCTCTTGAAACACGTCTTCCGTGTCGTGATCCATTCCAAACACAAAACAGCCCTGCAATGC
>PKCN01000212.1 GCA_002862205.1 Planctomycetaceae bacterium
CAGAAGAAGATTGGCCAACCCAACTTTGGAAGCTTGGCAGCCAGTTGCCATTTTGAAGTACTGTTCTCTGATGAAGAAGCGTTTGACGAGCGACTGATTGCCAGTCGCATCAAGCACGCATTTTCGAAGTGTCGTGAGAGCATTGATGAGGAATTGGCTGGCTGCTCGAAAGTACAGCAGGACAGCACGAAAGTCCATGTTGTGGCTGATGGCCGGGATGCGGAGATCAGGAAGCGTGCAACGGAGGCACAGGTGCGGGCGATTTGTGGCATCGCATCGAAGCACAAAGTTTCTCTTGCGAGTGAACTCAATCAACGATTCGGGGTACGAAGTCCAGACGATCTGACCTTGCGTCAGGCGAGTCAGATGATCGATCAGCTCAAATCAGTGGCCTGTCGGAGTCTCGTAGACGGTTTGCTTCCCGAATCACAGATCAGAGCAACGCAGTAACGCGAATTTCGTGGGACTGCGTTGCTGCGGTGTTGGGACGCTGAGGCATTGTGTGTTCTTTTTTTAGCCCCCAGCAGGATAACATTGGTCTGTGCCGCCTCTTCCCATGTAACACCGCTCCGATCTAGATGACAGCGTGGCGTTGTGGCTGATATGAAAGACCATCTACTCCTTGAACCTCTCAACTCTCTATCCCCAGTCACCCCATACTCTGCGACGACACCAAAAGCCTCGGTGACCAAGCACCCCAGCAACAACCTCAAACATAAAAACACGATGGATGACGTAGGCCGCGGCGTGACACAACCCACGGGGCCTGCAACCGGTTCATTCCACCCGCTCACGTTGCAACGCAAACTCTTTTACATGCGTTGATAACTGCGAGGTTGGATCATTCGTCTAAAACTAGCACACCATTCGACTAAGATTCTTTGCTTTACCGGCTACAGTGTGTGGTGCTAGTTCAGGCTGAACATCAACGCACCAAAGCACGCCAGCAGCACGGTCAACGACGCACCACCCACACCGATGTGTCGCCAAGTCGGTATCACATCGGACTGCGAATCCGCATCCGAATAAGCCTTCGCCAATGGAATGAAAACAAGCTCAGAGAGGACAACCCCGTAGAGCAATGATAGTACAACCACAGCCATGCCTTTGCCCAAGTTGAATGGGTCTGCCAAGCTCTGTAGCATGGCAACAAAGCCGATGATCGACCCAACGGCTCCGATTGCGATCACATATCGAGAACCAGCTTTGGCAATCGTTGCAAACTGAGGGTCTGCTACCCTGTTTTTACAAAACACAAGCGAAAGAGAACGGGGGATGAATCTTACAAAAGCTCCCTCGAAGCTGTACAGCAAGATTGCACACGTTCCACCCATGACGAAGATGGCAGAGTAAGCATCCAGAAGTGAAAACAACCACCCCTGATAGAATGCCGGACCTAAAAACAAGCCAAGCAGGCAAACCACCGACAATAACCGAGTTAGTGAAAACACGGATCGTCTCTTGGATGCGTCAGCCATGATGGGCTACCTTATGATCGGGTTTGATTCTGAACCGCTTTCGCCCCACAAAAGGGCAATGCTATCGCCTCTCTTCACAACGCGAACAGCAATATCTCAACGGCGTAAAGATGCTTCAGTGGCAAACGGTTCTTGCTATTTCGTACCTGAACAGTCGCCAATGTGACAGTACCTTTCTCCCACTGCAACGGGCTCGTTTCTCGCTTAAACTCACAAAACAGCAAGACCAATCCAACGTATAATCGCTAGTATCGCTACCGCGTGCACCGCAACTGACAAGCTTTGTCCCTCTCGCCTCTCGAAGCATGCTGAATGACAGCCACAAGTGAGTTGCAGCACCGCAACCAGCGAGCTGAAGCAGGCTTTCCACAACCCACTGTGCCCCTTCACGAACGCCCTTGGCGCCGGCATGGCAAACCCAGACAACACTGATAGCCAACAAATCGCCGTCAATGTGACGGTGTGGTTTGCGGTAATTGCAAATCAGAAACCGCGATGAGATGTCTCACGCTCTTTCTCACGTATCACCCAGACACAGCGTCTCGCAGTCCAGGGCCCCCACCGTCACGCGCTTAAAATCAGCAGTATTTTTTTCAGAATCAGCGCTCGTGGACAACGGACAATCAACGGAAATAATATTCCGGGGGGGGTGATTGCCCGAGGTGTTTTGCAATAAACAGACCTGCGACATCGACTCAATATCAACTCAAATAGTGTTGCGTCGATATTGAGCTGGCTGAAAAACCATTGCTCATCCGCATCTAATGTTAAGTCCGGCCGCTTTGTAACTGTTTGAAGAAACTTTTAATGGGTGGATTAACTTCGATCGGATCTCCTCCTTGGAGCTGTGAAGACATCAAGGCCTCGCTTCCGACATTTGAGTCTCTTTATCACACGTGTCCAATCCAGGACAACAGCGGGGGCATGAAGTCACCACACATGTTCGCCACATGGTTCATGGCAAAATTTCTTTCACCACCGGTTATTGTCAAAAGTGGAATTTTCAAAGGTCAAAGTACATGGCTCCTCGAGCAAGCCTGCTCTGATGCTGAGATCATCTCGATTGACCTTAATTTGTCACAGCGTGAACACGTTTCCGAACGCGTGAGCTATTTCGTCCGCGACTTTGCCGACCAAATACATCCATGTGCGAAGGTATTAATTCACAAGCCTGGCAATGTTCCGGAGCAGAAGCGTACCGCTCCGCCCCCCTTCAAGAGATCCATCGGGTTGCAAATCACTTCCACCTCTGCATGGTTTTGACCTCCCCCCATAGAATTGCACCATTGTGAGTGAGAGAATCTTGATCGGGCGCACCGCTCGGAAAGGACTTTCAGAATGCCTCATAAATGTCACACGGTGGATCAGATTGTTCTCAAACTTCGCAAAGCCGATGTTGAACTCGATAAGGGCAAGAAGGTGCCCGAAATTTGCAAGTTGCTAGAAGTCGTTTCCTGAAGTCACCGAACAGACGTATTACCGCTGGCGGCAGAAGTATGGTGGTATGAAGCCTGAGACCGCCAAGCAACTGAAAGCTTTGGAAAAAGAGAACGCGCGGCTGAAAAAGATGGTTGCCGAGCAAGTCCTCGATCGGAAGATCCTCAAGGTTCCTGACGAGAAACAGGCGATGTGTTCTGGAATGCGCTGGTGAGACTTTCATGCGACTAGTCCGATCGCAAGCCAGGGATGGTGGCGGACGGCACTGTCATATACTCCAACCGATGACAGGAACATATACTCCAACCGATGACAGGAAATAACTGTTTAAGAAAATTGGAAAAAAGGTTTTGTTGGACTTTCACTATCGTTAACATGAAGGCCTATTCAGAAACTCACACGATTTGTGAGTAGGGTAAACGGGTGGGGGCTCTTAAATGTTTTGCTTTCTCAAACACGTACCAAACTGCAATCGCTCACGCGCGATTCTTGGTCATAGGCTGCTGATCATTGCGTGTTGTTTTTTCCTGATGAGCCAGAGCTTTGAGATGGCTAGGGCTCAATCCGTGATTGCAAGCCCAACCTTGGTGTTTTTGGTTCGCGCCGATGGCAGTATTGAATCTCATCTTGGTGGAGGTGTGCGATATCGAGGATTGCCACCGGAGTATTCGGCAGTCCTGGATAACTGGGCCGACGGTGACGTTGGGCAGAAAGCTGAACGCGCCAAGTTTTTTCAATCGAAACGAGATTTTGACAGAGTTTTTTATAAGCACCTTTCTAGGGCAGTCTCCGTCGATGAACTAGAACAGTCCGTTGCCCCATTGATCCGCGATTATCAAAAGGTGACCTCTGATTCTGAACGGAAGTTGGGTCAGGAGGTTGCATTCGCCCGCCAGCTGTTGGTTCGATGCATCGAACCAATGGATGATATCCACGAAAAAGTGGATGACGATACATGGGCAAAACTGAGTAGCAGATTGTTCGCCATTGAGCGAGACGCGTATCAGAGTCTCCTTCGTCATGTTCCGGCTAATGAGCGACAGTTATTTGACGAACTGTTGTTCAAGAAGATCCATCGGCCCCATCCACTGCCATCGTTGTTGCATGATCAGTTGTCGCAGGAGCGCGCATTTGCCGAAACAAAAATCAAGCATCTTTACGAGGGATTTCGATTGACCGATGGGTGTCGAATTGTACGAACCAAGAACGCTGGTGGGGTTTTGCCGTCTGAGATGTGGATTCGTGATTTCGCTCAGTTGGTTGGGAATTTGGTGCTAGAGCCAGACCGAGAGCGAGCAGTCGCGAGTGAGGTTTTTCGGTTTTTACGTCGTCCGCGATCCGGAAGCGACAGAGAAAAACGAGATGACGAAGCGAAGATGGCAAGGAAATCTCTGTGGAATCATTTGACGGCAGAAGAGCGAGCGGCAATGAGCAAAGTGTTGTTTGCTTCCTCCATACGTCGTCATGGAATACTGAGTTGGCAGAATTTTGGCACTGCTCCTCCTGATGAATTGAAACCGATTTTTCGACCTGAATCTATCAAAGCCATTCGTCGCGCAGCTCCCGCGGTTGCGAATCAGATCTGCAAATCAGTCAATCGGCTTGTTGTTGAGGTGATGGTGACGGTCGGAGCCCAGGATCCACCGCCAACCCAGTTGGAAGAGCTTGAATTTCCAATTCCGTTGGAACTCACGCTCGTTCATCACAGAGAGGCGATACAACCATGAATCGCCTTTCAATTCTTGTGGCTACATGGGGGCCGCCGATCGCTGGCGCGCTCTTGCTCTTGCTGCCCTCTCAAAGTGTGTGCTCAACGATTCATTTGAGTCGATGCCATTTTTCTCAGGCTGGCCGATTGGATTCTGGTCCATTGTCATTTGTACGGAAATGTTTGTCGGATTCTTTCTGGTTCTCGGCAGTGCTCGCCTCCCGCTCATCTACCTCGGCATGGCAATCTTTTCGATCTTGCACGGCCGCAAGTTGCAAACTTCGCTCGGTCGCATCCCCGTGATTGCTTGATTGCTGGCGACTCGACTTCAACCATCGCCGCATCCATCGTTCATTGGATGATCAAACCCCTGCCGCTTATGCGGCCGGCTGTGTTCTTCCGGCTTCGGCTCAGCCTCCAGAACAGAGTCGCTTTACTAACCCCAATTCTCTCATTCAGCCTGGTGCAAAGCGTGGGGGGTAGTCAGTGGGATCAAGATGAACAAATGCAGTTATTGAGGCGAGAAAAGAGAATTGAAATAGCAACTTTTCTTTTGCCCAGTCGCTTCACTGCTCACCAATCTCCACCGGCCGACGCTTCTTTAACCGGCCATAGCGATTTTCGCCGATCATCCAAACCTGGATCGTGCATTTTTCAGTCATCAGATCGCCTGGGATAACGACGTAGCCCTTTCGTCGATCCTCGTCGGTGATGAATACGTTTCGGTGAGCGTAGCCATTATGTCCGTTATTCAAGTGGGCGATGATCGGCTTCATGTT
>PKCN01000214.1 GCA_002862205.1 Planctomycetaceae bacterium
TGGTTATGAGTGCATGTTATGAGTGCATGGTTATGAGCGCATGGTTATGAGCGCATGGTTATGAGCGCATGGTTATGAGTGCATGGTTATGAGTGCATGGTTATGAGTGCATGGTTATGAGTGTTCGTCGACGGTCACTGACGGGGGGGTGATCAATAAACCTGCAGACTGGTTTCACTAAAGATGTAACAAAGTGTATTGAATTTTGTTTTGAAAAATTCGTAATCAAGTTGTCATTTTTTGTTTTGAGTGCGCGCAGAAATGCGTTACCGTGACCCGCACTCGCAATGGAAATTTCTGTTGCGAGACTCATTCTTGTGGGCTTATCAAAAACTAATCTGATCCAGTATCTCTGATTTAATACGGTCGCTTGATAGGCCCCCGAACAACTGCACAGAAACCTTGGGGGAGGAATCGGCATGAAACGATTTCATGTTCGCGAAGACGGCGTTTCAAACAAACGCAGTAATTCTGGCAAACGCAGGAATTCAGGCAAATACAGGAAGCGTCGACGCGTGCTGTTGGAGCAGCTTGAGAAACGGCAACTTCTGGCTGCTGATGGATCTTCTTCTGAGAACAACGCGCCTACGGTTGTGGATGAAACATTCGAAGTGGCTGCTGAACAGTCGATTCGACTCTATACATCCGATCTGAATTACGAGGATGTTGACGACGATCCCCTGAAACACCTTTCGGTAGTAGAAGCTCCCGAGCACGGAATACTACAGATGTATGGGGAAACAATCACGGTGGGTCAAACCGTGTTGGCAGGGTCCCTTGATTTTGGCGATCTGTCGTACCACGCTGACGATGACGCAGAAAAAGACTACGTCGACACCTTCAAATTCCATGTCAGTGATGGAAAAGCCGATAGCGAGGTGGCAACATTCACGTTCGATGTCGATGTTCTCGAAACGAACCCGCCAGTGTCGTCCAATCACACGGTCGAACTGGCTCACACTCACCATGCTGTTCTGACATTTGCTGATTTTCCGCACCAGAGAGACGGAAGTTTCGAGCATGTCTCGATTGTCGAACTGCCGCAACAAGGCACATTGACGTTGTTTGATGAACCTGTGGTGCAGGCCCAAAATCTCGATTCATGGGCTCTTCAGTCTCAGCAACTCATCTATCGTCCAGATGTCGGTGTGACAGAATCCTATCTCGATGAACTCAGTTTCACGGTCACGGATTCCTTCGGCGAAAGTGAAAAAGCAACCTTGTCCTTTGACGTTTCGGTGGCTTTGAATACTCCACCCACCGCGACGGTCCGCGTCCTCATCACGCCTTTGACCCAACCGCATGCCATTGGCTTGTCGGATATCGGCTATGACGATGCTGATGGCGATGCCATGTCCCACCTGACACTTCGATCGCTCCCCAGTGGCGGTGGATCGCTCCACGCTTACGGGTCAGCCTTGGAAGTCGGTGATACGGTTGATACCGCCACCATTTCTTACGGAGAACTCAAATACATTCCAGTCGCTGATGCTACCGAGGCCTACTCCGATGTCTTTACTTACACGGTCAGCGATGGTGAGGATGACAGCGAAACCACGACCATGATCCTGCGTGTTGGGGCGAGTGAAAATACGCCGCCAGTCATCATTGATCGCACCCTGCATTTTGGGGCGGATGATTTTCAGGCAAACATCTACACGAGCGATTTTCAATATGCCGATGCCGAAGGCGACCGCCTGGATGCGATTGTGGTTGACACCTTGCCAACCGCAGGCACGCTTACTCTTGCCGGTACACCGCTGGCGGTAGGCCAGGAAATCGATCGCTGGTCCCTGGACAGTGGACGATTGCAGTACTTGACCGATGAAAGTACTCAGGATGCCTACCAGACGACGTTCATTGCCCGCGCCAGCGATGGAGACAAATTCAGCCTGCCAGCGACCATGACCATCGCCGTCAGCGCTGCAGATCAGGCTGATCTGCCCGACGGAACAATCGTTGTCGAATCACTGACCAACCCGGTCTCGATCTCTGATCAAGATCTGAATCTGCCACTGACAGCTGATGAACATTTTGCGGTCACGGTTTCCACGCTGCCTGAACGGGGCATTCTGCGATTGGCCGGTGTGCCTATGGCAGCTACCGAGCAGATCGATTACTGGAGTCTCAAGTATGGTGAATTTACCTATCAGGCTGATGTGAATGCCACGGAAACCCATGCCACCAGCTTTGATTACGCCTACCCCAGTGATGACGGTACCACAATCACTGATACGTTGAACATTCAAGTCAAACTGGACGCACAAGGTTCCGGATTGGCGGGAATCGATACCGTCAATTTTGAACTGGCGGATGAATCCACCCATGGATCATCACCCGAGAGTGGATTTGTCGTCCTCAGGGTCTTTGGAAAAGCAAATGACTCAACGGAACGGATCGAAATTGATTTTAATCACGATGGTTTTGCAGATGAAATCGTTCTGGCCGATTCCCAGGGGCAGTATCAGGCGTTTGGAATCGTACCCGCAAGCGGAATCGCCGAGGTGGGACTGCGGGTAACCGAGGATCAGCAGTGGACCTATGTGCCGGTCAACGTGAACTGGCCGGGGGCATCCGTCGATTCGCTCACACTCGTTGCTGCTCTGACGATCCAACACGACGTCAACGGTAACAGCCAGTTTGACCGGTTGAAATTATCAGGCCATGTCGTGGGCGGAAAAGCTGGCGAAACACTCGACCTTGATGTCGACTATGAGCGTGATGATAACACTGACGATGTCTTCTTCATCGACGGCGGTGAACCGTTTTCAATCTTGCTCACTCCCGGCGTCGTGCCCGAGTCGCTGCAAGCCAGAATATCAATCTTTGATGCGACCGATGGGCTTCGTCAATCGGGAAACTGGAATATCCTGTTCGTTGATCATGGCGATTCCGATTCCGATGGATCGTCGAACGGGTCCGGCGGAAACAGCAACTCAGGTGATGATGATCCCTACGGAAGCGGGAATTCCGATGGGGGTCAGGGCTATGACGGTGACTCCGGTTCGGACGACGATGATTCACCCCAAAACGACTTCACTTATGGGCTCAGCGAACTGACCAACTGGCCCTCGCCACCTGCTGTTCATGATCCCAAACTCGATGTTCTGCCCTCGGTACCCGAGGGGCTGGAACTGATCACCGAAGTCGGTGATGCGCCCGATGTGCCTATCCCGGATGCGATCCAGAAAAAACTCGATGAAGCGAGTCAATCGCGAACGGACAGTTCCAAAGCTTCAAACGAAACCTATCGAAGCGCGGTGGATGAGTTCAAGGAACAGCGGGATGCCAAGCATGCAGAGATTGCAGCGAAGTACCAGCTAGCCATTGTCGCAGCAACCGCTGAGTACAACAAGGCAATCGACGACTTTGCCGAAGCGGACCTGTCGGCTTATGGCGATGCAGTGCAAAAAGCACAGGCTGAATTTGTAGCAAAGAAAGCTGAAGTCGAAGAACTTGCTCAGGAAAAATACACCAAAAAAGCAAACGAGATCGCTCAGAAGCAACAGGATGAGGAAAAAGCCGCAAGGGATGCGCACGAACAAAAATCAGCAGCTGAAAGCGAGGCTTTCATGAATGCGACCTCGCAACTGTTCGATCAAATGTTTGCGTTGAATGAACGACTCATGCAAGACGACATCACGCAATCGGAATACGATTCGCAAATGGCTCAACTCAACGCGCAGATGAAGGAAAAGCAGGACGCGCACAACGAGCAAATGGCCGCAATCGATCAGGAGCGAGATGTAAAACTCATTGAGATCGACGGGACGGCAACCATTGATGCGGCAGACGCCCAACAAGTGTACTCCGAAGCGCTGGCCGGTGCGGCAAAAAAGGAATACGGGCTTTTACTCGAAGCGATCGAGAACAGCGACGTGGCAACTCAAGCCAACCGATTCAATGTCCTGTTGAATACCACAGCCGCGGTCGAAGGAAAAGCGATCGCGATGGCAGATGCAGATCAACAGCGATTGACTGACGTGTCGGAAGCCGATCGTGATTTTGCCAATCATGTCGCAGACGCAGAGCGTGACCGTGCCAAACGAAGTCATGCTCTGGAAGAATCTTATACGGTGACCGTGGCAACGCTGCATGCCCAGGCAGCAAAAGAGGCTGAGGGTGATGACGCCTCAGCGAACGCTACGCTAAGGCGGGCCGCCGCGGAAAAAAATAAAGTATTGGATATCGAACTTGCAAAGCAACAGCGGATCAAGGACGACAAAATTGCTGAGGCTGAACATGAGCTGACTGTTGCGATCAACGGTGAGGCGCACACCAGAAAATCGGCGGTTCACTCCGCCGACAAGAGTCAAAAAGACGACTTGGCCAAAGCGTCCCGAAACTTCAAAGACAAGTTCGTGGAACAACGAAAAACTGACAGTGCAGACACGGCAGAGCATCATCGTGTTGCTCAGAAGACAATCGACACGGCAGAACGGCAAGGGGATGTTGATCAAGCTTCTTTCGATAACATGCGCACAAAAAAAATTGCAACCGGTCTAGAGGGCAATCGTAAAGACCAAGCCGCATGGCAAAATAACTATGAATACAACCTGATCAGCAAGGCACAATACGATCTCGAGATGGCCAGGCTGACAACAGAGAATCAGGAGAATCGTCAGGCGATCAATGCGGAAGTTTTTTCTAATCCAAGGGATCTTCTGTCACCTGATTCATCCAGTGGCGATCAGGGAGGTGGAGACAACGGAGAAGAGGAGAATGGAGGAGAAAGCCACGCCAAACATGGGCATCGGAGTTCTGTCAGCAACGCTTACCTGAAACGTGCAAATCAGGGTTCCGAGCAAACCACAGCATTTGCAAGTTCAAACAGTCTGTGGACGCAAAATCTCGAAAAAGATAACTTCGCCGCACGCGGAAAACGAGCCGACTCCATCATCGGAGCACGGCTTGCCTGTGAAGGAAATATTGCCGCTGAGATGGTCAATTGGATGACCAAGGTGAATGCCGCTGATACCGCTTATGTCGAAGCAACCTTGATTGCACGCGCAACGCATGCGGCTGACATGGCGGCCGCCATGGGAGCGTTCCAACTTGCGGTGACCAGTCAATACGCTGCGGAAACGGCTGAGTTTGCCAACGCAAATCCTGATAATCCGTGGGCCGCTGCGGCTAATCGACAGGCGAACGCTGCTGTCACCCGCGCCCAAGGGGTGACCGAGGCCTATGTCCAGTTGGTCGACACTATCTCGACCGCTGAGGCAGTCGCGTCCACCGGCACAATCGCGGCCTACGGTGATTATCGTATCGCGGAGACAAATATCGCTGTCGCCTTTCACCGACAACGAGCAGACGCCGAAAAAGTTTACGCCAACCAGTTGATCGCCGCTGATCAAATCTTTGTCGACAATGTCTCTCTTGCAACAACAGTACACGAT
>PKCN01000404.1 GCA_002862205.1 Planctomycetaceae bacterium
TGATCTCAAGCGTTGATTTTGGCGTATTGCCGAACGTCTGCTTCCAAGGCAATCAATCTCGCTTCCAGCTTGGCTTTTGACTCATCAAGGTCACACGCCGATTGTTCAGCAGATGCTCGAGTGAACACATACAGTTTGATTTTGGGTTCTGTCCCGCTAGGGCGTACAGCGACGTAGTTCCCCTCCTCTTCGAGGTCCATGATAATCAAGTCCCCAATGGGACCATCAAGTTTTTGGGTATCACCGGAAAGCAAATCGGTGCGTTTGGAGTTGCCGTAGTCCCTGATTTGTTTGAGCGGAATTCCAGCAAGTTGTTGCGGTGGGGTTTCGCGAAAAGCTTTCATGAGACGCTTCATGGCTGCCATGCCTTCACTGCCTTCCATGAACAGATTGATAAGCATTTCGCGATGGTAGCCGTGCTCGCGATGCAACGCATTAAGGTAGTCATGCATGGAAACTCTCTTGTGTTTCAGCTCTGCGGCCAATTCGCTCATCAGCATGCAAGCCACGGCGCCATCCTTATCGCGACAGTATTGGCCAATCAGGTAGCCGTGTGACTCTTCGGTTCCAAATGCAAATTGGTCTGGACCTTCCCGGTCAATCACTTCGGCGATGTACTTGAAGCCAACCAATAGATCACCGACGCAGCGGACACCAAAGCTTTCTGCGATCCGCCGCGTCAATTCGGTGGTGACGAGTGTTTTTACGATATAGCAGCCCGGAGTGAGCGTATTCGCTTCAGCGCGTTTACTGAGAACATATTGAGTCAGGATGGCACCAATTTCATTTCCGTTGAAGGTGCGCCATGGCCCGTTTGGATCGAGCGTGATCGGAGCCGCACAGCCAATGCGGTCACAGTCCGGGTCGGTGGCAAGAATCAGGTTCGCCCCGATTTCGCGGCCGTGTTCGATCGGTTTGTCGAATACCGCCTGATTTTCAGGGTTGGACACATGTCCGGGCACGTTCGGGAAATCACCACTGGGGTTGGCATGTGGTTGATAGACGTGGACGTCGGAGAATCCATCCTGCTCCAGCACTGGTAACACGGCGGCGGCGCCAACGCCATGCAGGGGTGAGTAGAGGATTTTGGCATCGCGTGGGCCTACGAAACCGCAAGCCACCGCAGCATTGGTGAACATCGCGTCAATCTCATCGGTCACGACTTCCACTTTTCCTTCGGCAACGGCTTGATCAAATGGCGTCACGTTGATTTCCTGACACGTCATGACACGGTCGATGATGCCTTTGTCGTGTGGGGGAAGCACTTGCGCGCCGCTGGACCAGTAGACTTTCACTGCATTGTCACTGGGGGGATTGTGGCTGGCGGTGACCATGATCCCGCAGTCACACTGTTTGGCGCGAACGGCGAACGACAGTTGTGGTGTGGCCCGGTAATCATCCAGCAGATACACCTTGAATCCGGCTGCCACCATGATCCCTGCACATAATTCAGTGAAGTGTCGAGATTTGTGCCTTGTATCGTAGGCAATCGCACAGGAGAGATCTTTCTTGCCGTCACTGTGCTCGACGACGTAATCGGCCAGTCCTTGAGCACTCTCGCCGATGGTTCGGTCGTTGATCGCATTGGAGCCGATAGGGTACATGCGTCCGCGTCGACCACCGGTACCGAAAGGAATGATCGTCCAGAATGCATCGTCGAGCGGTTTCCACATTTCGCCTTCAATGTGTTCGATGACAGCCCCTTGATACTCAGCGTACCGGTCCTGGGTTAGCCATGCTTTGACATTTTCAGCGGCGGTCTGGCTCAAATTGCCTGCGGACACGGCAGATTCGATTGCATCCAACGACTCTTGAACTTGTTCCAAGTTGCTCATTTTTACCAACAGAGAATGATTGAAAAGAAAAGACCGACACCACCTCGCCAAATCTGGTAATTAGGATTCTATTTGCAGACGATGGAAACTGGCAACGAGGGATACAAGGCTTGGGAAAATATGAGTGAATTGATCATTAGCGTCAGCGGTTTGCGGGGAATTGTGGGGGAGACCCTGACTCCGGAGGTGGCAACCCGTTTTGTTGCCGCTTTTGCCACCAAGTTGCCGGCTGGTCCGATCATCATTGGACGGGACGGTCGCAATAGCGGGCCGATGCTCTCAAGGGCGATTACTGCCGCTTTGATGGCCAGTGGTCGTGATTGCATTGATGCCGATGTGGCAGCGACACCGACGATTGGGGTCCTCGTGCGGGAATTGAAGGCGGCTGGTGCTGTTCAGATTTCAGCCAGTCATAACCCACCCCCCTACAACGGGATCAAGTTATTTGGGCCTGCCGGGCGAGTCCTCGATGCGGAAACCGGATCTGCTATCCGCGACGCCTATTTCGCCGGACAAGCGGATTGGGCCACGTTTGATCAATTGGGCAAGATCACGCATGCTGCAGACCCGCATCAACCTCACCTCAAAAAGGTTCTAGCCACAGTCGATGTCGCGGCGATCACCCAGGCAAAACACCGTGTCCTGCTGGACAGTAATCACGGAGCGGGGGGGCTGTTGGGCAAACGATTGTTGGAAGCTCTGGGTTGTGACGTTGTTTTGGTGGGGGAGACTCCCGATGGCCAATTTGCTCATGTGCCAGAGCCAACGGCAGAGAATCTGCAGGGGATTGCGGAAATCGTTCGAGCAAACGGTTGTGCTGTTGGATTTTGCCAGGATCCAGATGCAGATCGTTTGGCGTTGGTGGACGGTGCGGGACGTTATATCGGTGAAGAGTACACGCTTGCACTTTGTGTTCAGCGGGCGATGGCTCATTCAGAGACGCGTGGTCCTATCGTGATCAATGGAGCGACCAGTGGCATGAGCGAAAGTTTGGCCCAACAGGCTGGCGTTGCGTCTTTTCGAAGTGCCGTGGGTGAGGCAAATGTCGCTGACATGATGATCGCAAAGGATGCAACCTACGGTGGGGAAGGTAATGGCGGACCGATTGACCCACGAGTCGGGTATGTGCGGGACAGTTTTGTCGGAATGGCACAGGTATTGGATCTCATGACCAGTAGCGGGAAATCGTTGGCGGAGCTTGCGGATGCTTTGCCAAAGTTTCATATTGTCAAATCCGTTGCTCAGGTCACAGCTGACCAGCTACCCACTTTGTTGGAGGCTCTGGTGCAGGCGCATCCTGAGGCTGACGCCACCACGGGTGATGGTTTACGACTGGCGTGGCAGGACAAGTGGCTGCTCGTGCGGGGAAGTAACACCGAGCCGATTGTCAGGTTAATTGCCGAGGCCCAGACGCAGGCCGAAGCTCTGGAGCTTTGTGATCGGGCAGCAGCGCTGATTTAGTGGGCGCTGTGATCATCGGCTCACTTCGGTCCTCTCCGGCATCTGGCTTCATTTGGTGGTTGAATTTCTGTTTGGCACAAGGTTTGTCGGTACGCCTTGGAAAAAAGCAACTTCGTCAATTCGACCTTCAAAGTTCGACTGATTATCGCTCCGCCCGCCGATGAAAAAGGTGGCGACTTCACGGTTGCCTGATGGTTCGATTGCGATGTCGATTTCAGGCTCGGGATTTTCGTTCAGATAGACACGAAGTCGTTTGCCATCCTTGACCAGCAGCAAGTGATTCCATTTCCAGCGTGGGATTTCGGTCTTGCCCAGCACCGGTTTTGATTTCCCCTGTTGAAGCATCAAGCGTCCGGGCGTGGTGTCAGATCCACTACCACTGATCCCAAGGTGCTCGCCGTTTTGGCTGATTGCGTGGGGGTAGTCATTGGAAAGCAGCCATCCGGTGGTTGCCCGTGCATCGTTTGGCATTCCATTCCAAAATGCCATGCTGATGCAGTAGGAATCCGTTAACGATGCGAGTCGAGTCCGGGCGCGACCGCCTGCAAAGTGTGCGCAACGGTTCACATTTCCATCACTTGTGTATTGATGTTCCGGGCTGTCCGGGCCAGGCAAGTAAAAGCAGACGCCAGGTTCGTACACGCCGTCATGATGATTGCCAGACTGGTCGATGAGAACTGGCGCCTCGGTTTCCGCGAAGCGGTAATAAGCCACGGGGTTTGCTGCGAGCAGTTGGTGGGCCGCTTCGCCGGTGGTTTCCCGGGGTTGTCTTCTGGGTTTCCGGGTCACTGTTTCCAGAAGATTCACTGCCGTCGCGACAATCCGCGGTTCGGCGGTCACCTCGAGTCCGGCCGATCTGGCTGCCCAAGTGTTGTAGCCACCCAATAAGTGTTGCTCGGGAGGCGGAATGTAGCCATCTGCCCCGTTCGCAAGTTCAATCACCATGGTCTTGGGAGAAGGACTCTGAGCCTTTAACTTCAGGCCGGTGAGTGCATAGGTTTCATTCGGAGTGGAAGCGATGGCAATGTCTCCAATACGTATGGCCTGCACCACAATTTCAGTCGACTGCATTCGGTCCAAAAGAACTTGCTCTCGTGCATACACTTCGAGCCGTTCCTTGGGAGTGTCAGATTCCATGGCGTCAACGATTCGTTGGGACCAGTCCAGCAATTGTCGGTTGGGCACGCGGTACTTCATCGGGATCCGCGACTCTGCCATTGCCAGCGTGGTGTTTTCTTCAAATTCAACTGATTCATAAACTTGTTTTGCGATTTCCAGCAGGCCTTGTGTGTAACCCTCGATTGTCGGATTTTCTCCGCTCTTCCATGTCATGTAATCGCGTCGCCAAACGTCTCCACTGCAACCGTGGGACATGATCCCCACCATTTCCGACTCGGGATGCCGCTGCTTGACGTACTGCTGCAGGCCATCACAAAACAGGCCGAAGTAGTCAGCGCTGATCGCCTTGTCGCTGAAGTAGTGCATGGAAAAGTTGGCAAGTGTGGCAATGGGCGTTCCGTCAGTTGCCTGAAAAACAATCATGGATAGATCGGGATCTTCAGGCCCCGATTGACCGGTGACGTCCTCGGGCTTGGTCGCCGCATGCATGTTGGCACGCACTGTGGGGTTTCCAAATGGGTCTTCTGCAAGACGATCTGGGCGGCGTACCCAACGTCGCAGGGCTGTGAACTGCTCAGCTTTTGCAACACCCCAACCCACTCGTGCGGGTTGCAGTTTCTTCTCTGCCTGAATCAGTGCCTCGACAAGACGCTGGCGGAGAAAGGGAACGTACAGCGGATCTGGATCGGTGCCCAAGCAGCCAAACGAAGAGGGTGCTGTATGGGTATGCGTAGCTGAAATCAGAATCCGATCCGATTTGAGCTTCGTCTTTGCAGTCGCAAGCTGTTTGGCTTCATCGAGCAGAAATTTGGGGAGCATGCAACTGTCCACCACGACAATCCCGACACGCTCACTTCCATCGTCAATCACAATGGCTCGAGCATTGACATGTGTCATGATGGTATCGGCTGATTTTGAAAGCATCCCACCGTTCACAAGAACCGGCAGTTGCTG
>PKCN01000348.1 GCA_002862205.1 Planctomycetaceae bacterium
CAATGCCTCTGGCAAATCGAATCTGCACGGAGACGAGCCAACCGCAGGCAACAGCAACGGCAAGGTGGAAACATCCCATGCTTGGTCTGGCTTGCGGACGCCAAGATCGATTCGGCTCCTACAAAAAAAGGGGATCAGGTCTGAGACCTGATCCCCTTTTCGAAGATATCAATTGACTGTGAGTCGGGCCTAGTAGCGACCACCACGGTCGCCACCGCGTCCGCCACCGCCGCCGCCGCCGTAACCACCGCCGCCACCGCCGCCGCCGTAACCACCACCGCCGCCGCCGCCGTAACCACCGCCACCACCGCCGCCACCGCGGCCGCCGCCACCACCACCGCCGCCGCCGCCACGTGGTGCGCGAGGCCGTGCTTCGTTGACGGTCACATTCCGACCAGAGACGGCCGCTCCATCAAGATTTTCGATTGCTTCCTTTGCGTGCTCACCATCAGCCATTTCGACAAACGCGAAACCACGAGATCGGCCGGTTTCCCGATCCATGATGATGTTAACCGACGTTACTTCTCCAAACTGCTCGAATGCCGAACGCAAATCTTCGTCGGTGGCGGTAAACGCGAGATTACCTACATAAATATTCGTCACAAAACTAACCTTACTAACGACCACCAATGAAGCAAATCACTTCGCGCAACTACTCGCCGGATAGTGAGAAAACGGTCCAAACCATCGATCAAGGAGCTCTGGTGGTTCCTAATTCATCAAAAATCGTGACAGAGTGCCGCACCGTAGTCAATGCTTCGCCGGCATCGGTGTTCACAAAACCTCGCTTTTCCGCAAATAACCATCAGTTCCGAAGAAGCGTCTTTGCTGTATTCACCCCAATCTCACTGGTGCAACTTCATCGTTTACAATCGGGACAGCGTATTCAAGTTTCCCCTTCCAGTTCTCAGCCTCCCCAAACGCCCTCATGTTGAAATCTCTCCACCACCTAATCGCCTTGACCCAAATTGCCTGTTGTGCCCTGCTTTTCGGCGGCACACTTGGGGCTGAGGAAACCGACTCTGGCTACCAAGCCATTTTCGATGGAAAAAGCCTCGATGGCTGGCACGGGCAACCCCATTTCAGCCCGACCAAGCTGGCCGAAATGTCCGAGCAAGACCGTCAAGCTCAACTTGCCAAATGGGATGCGGATGCTGCCCAGCATTGGAGTGTGTCCAACGGGGAACTGATCAACGACGGCAAAGGTCCTTATCTCACCACCAACAAGGACTACACGGATTACGAGTTGATGCTCGAATATCGAACCGTTCCTCTTGCAGACAGCGGCATCTATCTCAAGGGCACGCCTCAAGTTCAAATTTGGGATTACACGGACAAAGGGAAATTCAATCTGGGTGCAAACCTGGGAAGCGGCGGCCTCTGGAACAACAGCAAAGACGCTGCTGGCAAAGACCCTTCGGAACTTGCTGACAAAGCATTCGGGGAGTGGAATCAATTCAAGATTCAACAAATTGGCGCCCGCACCACCGTGCATCTCAACGGCAAGAAAGTGGTTGATAACGCCACCATGGAAAACTATTGGGATCGTAATTCACCCTTGGCTCGCTCTGGCCCCATTCAACTGCAAACACATGGTGGTGAAATCCGCTGGCGCAACGTCAAAGTCAAAGAACTGACGCCAGAAGAAGCGAACGCAGCATTGCAGGCCAAGGACGACAGGCCAGCAGGATCCGCAGATTTTGTGTCTCTGTTCGATGGCAAGACACTCGATGGATGGCGAGGAAGTGTCGATAATTACGAGGTCATTGATGGTGCAATCCGCTGCAAAAAAGGCAAAGGTGGCATGCTGCTGACCGACAAACAGTATGGCAATTTTGTGGCACGACTCGAATTCCGCCTACCACCGGGCGGAAATAATGGACTCGCGATCCGATCCCCCGGTAACGGAGACCCGGCCTACGCGGCAATGACTGAATTGCAAGTTCTCGACTCGGAACATCCCAAATATGCCAAACTTGATGAGCGACAGTACCACGGCAGTTCTTACGGCATGGCTGCTGCCAAACGAGGCTATCTGCGTGACGCCGGACAGTGGAACTATCAGGAAGTCACCGTTGATGGCAGCAGCATCAAAGTGGAGCTCAATGGAACCGTGATTCTCGATACCGATCTCAAAGACGTCACTGATTTCATGGGTGGTCGCCCACACCCCGGAAAAGATCGTGCCAGCGGACACTTTGGATTCGCTGGACACAGCGACCCCGTTGAATTCCGAAATATTTCAATTCGTGAATTACCTGCGACGACGGCGAAGTGATCGCCCACGCCAAAGCAATGCATCGGTCTTACGCGAGACCGATGCAATGTGGGTACCAATCATCAAGTTTGCAGCAGAGAGCGCGAAGCGAACCTCAGCCATAACCTTGCTGCAGACGTCGCCAACGGAAACCACCTCCAGAGCCGACAGACAGCACTGGTTGGAAACGGGCAGTTTCAGAAGCGTTTTCTACTCGCCTACAACCCCGTTTGCAGCAACCCCGTTTGCAGCGAAAGCTTATGGTGCCACTTGGGCGAACATCTCACATTGAGAAAAACAAGGTTTGTGCAAGGTCTTGCGGCAGAGGAGGAGGTTCAGCCATTGATTAACTCACGAAGCCGCCGATAATAGTCGATGGATAGAGTGCATCAGGGAACAGGTCTTTGACTTGTTGCTTGATTAGGACATTGAATTATGCCCGCACCTGCTTTGGTCTTCCTATTTCGGCAGAGGGATCATTTACAGGGTTCGCCTGTGTCATCAACGGCTTGTGCAGTAGCACGCTCAGACTCACGCGTTTCTCCCAGCGGCTCCATTTTGCCGCCGACTGACCAAAGCGTCTAACATAGCCGGCCGTCACTCCTTGTGAGTGGCGGCCGGTTTTTATTTACCTCAACAGCAACGATCAGATGGCATGCAGCCAGAGTGCTCGTTGCGGCTAGCATTGACAAGTGACGGGTCTCACTCGTCCTCACTGAGCTGTGCGATGACCGAAAAGTCTTCAAGCGTGGAGGTATCGCCCACGATTTCACGACCAGAAGCGATATCGCGCAACAGACGCCGCATGATTTTTCCGCTTCGTGTTTTGGGCAAGGAGGCCGCAAAGCGGAGATCATCCGGCTGCGCCAATGCCCCAATTTGCTTACGAACATGCATCCGCAATTCTTGACGCAGTTCTTCGCCTGCCTCACGATCGCGAATCGTCACAAAGGCTGCGATCGCCTGGCCTTTGAGATCATCAGGGCGTCCAACCACAGCCGCTTCACAAACCGCGGGATGACTGACAAGTGCACTCTCAACTTCGATGGTGCTGAGTCGATGACCGGACACGTTGATCACATCGTCGATCCGTCCCATGATCCAGTAATACCCATCATTGTCCTGCCTCGCATTGTCACCCGTCAGGTAATTGCCAGGTACTGTCGCCCAATATTGTTCGACAAACCGTTTGTCATCACCCCAGATACCTCGCAACATGCCTGGCCACGGCTGGCTGATACAAAGCATACCGCCATGATTGTCTTCCACAGGGTTACCGGCTTCATCCACAATTTTCGGCACAACACCAGGCAGCGGTGTCGTGCAGGACCCAGGTTTGGTTGCAGTGATTCCCGGCAACGGGCTCATCATGATGCCACCTGTTTCGGTCTGCCACCATGTATCGACGATCGGACATTTCTCGTTCCCAATTTTCTCGTGATACCACATCCAGGCTTCGGGATTGATGCCTTCTCCCACACTTCCCAACAGACGCAGACTTGAGAGGTCATGCTTGTCGACATGCTCATCTCCCCATTTGATGAAAGCGCGAATGGCAGTGGGTGCGGTGTACAGGATCGTGACCTTGTACTTTTCAACCAGATCCCAAAATCGATCCTCGGCGGGGTGATTAGGAGCCCCCTCATACATCACGCATGTAGCGCCTGCCGAAAGCGGGCCGTAGACGATGTAACTGTGTCCAGTGATCCATCCACAATCAGCGGTACACCAGAAAACGTCATCGTCACGATGATCAAATACCCATTCAAATGTCCGCTTGGCCCACAGGTTGTAGCCTGCAGTTGTATGGCGAATCCCTTTTGGTTTCCCGGTGCTTCCCGAGGTATAGAGAATGAATAGTGTCGTCTCGCTGTCGAGTGGCTCAGCCGGCAAGTCGCCACTTTGACCATCAACCGCATCATGCCACCAAACGTCTCGGCCTTCCGTCATGGGCACATCGGCCTGCCCGATCCGTTTGAGCACCAAACACGTTTCAACCGTGGGTGACTTGGTCAATGCTTCGTCAACAGTCTGCTTGAGCGGCAGCACCTTGCCACGCCGGTGCAACCCGTCAGATGTGATTACCATTTTTGCGCCAGCGTCATTATTCCGATCAGCAATCGACTCGGCACTAAAGCCCGCAAAAATCACCGAATGAACAGCACCGATACGAGCGCAAGCCAGCATCGCAATGGCCAGCTCCGGAGTCATCGGCATGTAGATACTGATGACGTCCCCCTGATTGATCCCAAGCTCCCGAAGCCCGGCGGCACACTTGGCAACCTCTGTACGCAACTCTGAGTACGTCAACGTACGAGTGTCACCTGGTTCACCCTCCCAGATGATGGCAGTCTTGTCACCGCGTCCAGCATCAATATGGCGATCAAGGCAGTTGTAACTGGCATTGGTCTTTCCGCCAGTAAACCACTCTACATTGGGAACATCCCACTTGCACACTTCCTGAAACGGTTCAAACCAGTGCAAATGCTCTTCCGCCTGCTCTCTCCAGAAACCATCGCGGTCCTGGGCCGCCCGGTCATACATCTGCTGATATTGCTCGGTTGACGAGAATACCGCTTTTTCCGTGAACTCGGATGGAGGGGGAAACGAACGATCTTCAGTAAGGACGTGGTCAATTTGACCAGAGACGTCAGTCATGTTTGCGAATCCAATCTCGCGAGGAATAAGTCAATTCACCGGACGGTCAAAAGCGATACTCTCGCAGCCGACCGCAATGAGTAGTCTAGTGGATTTTGATCGCCACCGGTGGAACCCTATTTTGCGGCAACGATTCCCATCCGGAAACAGAAAAGCAGGAAAATGGTGGCCATGGTGATAGGAACCCGTGCCCCTGTGCGCCCCCATCCGATTGCGAAATCAAGTCGCTGGCAAACGATCACAACAGATGCTGAAAGCTCATGTCTGCACCACTGAGACCCTGAGCCACTGAGACCCAAGGATAGATGAACCCTCACCCCCAAGCTGAACAAGCGCCGACAAAAATCGACCGAACAAGGCCTCAATAGCGAACGCAACCAACCCACAGCGTCGACTTGCCCCGCGTTGTCATGAACCCGCGTTGTCATGAACCCGCGTT
>PKCN01000103.1 GCA_002862205.1 Planctomycetaceae bacterium
CGTGAACTCGAAGTGTTCGAATTGGTGGCAAATGATCCATGGGTAATTGAACAAGCGATCAATGGAATGTTTCGGAGCTTGCCCGGATCTATAAAACCTAGCATGTCCAATGATTTTACTACGGGAAAACTCTTTGTTCGCGCCACCCCACGTCAGCTCGCCAAAATCCGTCAGTTGTTGGCGAAAATGGGTGAACCTGAGGTTGGCGGTGAGCAGGCCGGGGGTAAAGGAAGGACTCGGACCATTCGACTTTCAGGTAATGCAAAGTCCATCGCCAAACAGATCGAAGCTGTTTGGCCACGGATCAGGCGAAACCCTATGCAAGTTGTTGATCCACCGCAGGGTGGCGCAATCCAGATCTCACCGAAACCGAAGTCAAGCGAAGATGAGAGGCCGACGAATAGGCCTAAGGAAAACGATGATGCGGGTGTGAGGTCGGCGTACCCCCTTACGTTCGTCAATCAGAACGAGTCGACTCGTGCACCCATTCCCCTTGCGAGAAAAAAACAGGAAGCTTCCTCGCCTGAGAAAGGAAAGCAGGAACAGTCGCCGCTACCCCCTGTATTTATGGTGCCTGGTGACAGCCAGATCACAATCACTTCTGATGACTCCGAGGCGTTAGACCGTTTGGAGTCCATTCTGCGTGCGATGGCGGTGAATGGAGGAGCCACTGTTGGGCAGTCTAACTTCGCTGTTTTCATGTTGCACAAGATGGGCGCTGCAGATACCAAGCTGTTGTTAGATCAATTGTTTGAAGATCTCAATCAACGCGGGCTTAATGATTTGGTGTTTGTGGCTGATGATCGCCTCAATGCGATTATCGTTCATGGTAGCCGCAACGCTCGCGAGATTATTCGGGAGCTGTTGGAGACTTTGGAAACTGCAGAACTACCTGACTCATTGGATGTTTTTCGTCCAGAGTTGTTGGAACTCGAACATGCTGATGCATCTCGAGTTCTTGAGATCTTGCAGAATGTTTACAAGACACAACTGTCTACTGGCGGTGGGCGAACTCCGATAAAGATTCCCAAGGGTGTGAGTACGTCGGTCGCTGCGTTGCTGCAGCAAGCCAATGCAGATTCTTCAGGACCTGTTTTAACTTTGGATGTCGACGAAACGTCCAACTCACTGATTGTCCGGGCTCCGCCCGAATTGCGCCGTGAAGTCGGTGATTTTGTGGCGACGCTCGATGTCCAGGCGTCGACGCGAAGCAACAAGCACGTGAAGGTGATTCGACTGCAACGTACGACAGCCAGCCGAATGAACGAAGTGTTGCAGCAATTCCTGATGCGTCCAAGCCAAGCGGGGGCGATTTCCCGGGCGACCACGAGCAGCTCAAAGCGTTCGAAGTAGGTGTTTTGCTTGGATTTCCCCCGCTTGAAGGGGATTTTACTGGGAAAGAAAACAAGGATGCGTTATACTGGTAGGCCCAGCACTGCTCGAGCTGTCATGTGTTCTCCGGTCGGACTCGGTTCCCGAATCACCGCCCATAGATCAATGCTCGGTGTGCCTTGAAGTCCCCCCCGCCCTACCAAGCTTTACGAGCACGGCATCCGTGGCAATGCTGTGTGAATTCACTACAAGCATTTATGAATCAAGATCTTTCGCCTGTTCCTCTGGATCGGGCAAAGCTAACAGCGATTGCTAATGCGATTAAGTCAGACCGGCTATTTACGGATGTGGTTGAACAGGTCGGGTTTGAATCGCCAGAGGCATTGTTGCGCGCCATCGCAAGGTCGCTTCGTCTGGAATTCGTTGATCTTGCAGAGATTGAAATCGACGAATCCTTGTTGGAGGATTTTCCGGTTCGGATGGTGCATCGGCATGAGTTTTTCCCGGTGGGTCGCGTCGGCGAATCCCTGTTGGTTGCAGTCAGCAACCCATTCGATTTTCAGGCTACCGATAATCTTGGTGCAGTAACGGGCAAGAAGGTCCAGCCTGTTGTAGCCAATCCAGACCAGGTTCGTGATCTAATCAAACGTTTTTTGGGGGTAGGAGCCGAGACCATTGATGGGTTACTGGCACTTCAAAAAGCTGACGATGAATTTCTGGAACTTGAGTCGTTGGCTGGGCAGGATCTGGAAGATGCCGAGGTTGCGCAGCAGGCCTCTGTGGTTCGCCTTGTTAATGAGATCCTCGAAGAAGCGATAGAGGCACGCGCAAGCGATATTCATGTTGAGGCTCAAGAGGACAGGATCAAGATACGATATCGCGTTGATGGGGTGCTGGAGAAACAACAAGCCCCCCCAGAAATGAATCAGTTTCGAGCCGCGATTGTCAGCCGCTTGAAAATTATGGCAAAGCTGAATATCGCGGAAAAACGTGTTCCGCAAGATGGGCGGATGAAACTGCGGATCAAGGGGCGTGAGATTGACATAAGATTGTCAATCATACCGATGCTGCATGGCGAAGGTGTCGTGATGCGCGTGTTGGACAAAGCCAATTTGAGCTTTTCGCTTCAGGGCATTGGCATGTCAGAGGAAGTGTATCTGCGCTTTCAAAACTTGATCCGTATGCCACATGGGATTGTCTTGGTCACTGGACCCACGGGTAGTGGCAAAACCACAACTTTGTACAGCGCGTTGAATGAGATCAAAGACGAAGAAACCAAGATCATTACCACCGAAGATCCGATTGAGTACCAACTGGAAGGGATCAATCAAATACAGGTGCATCCCAAGGTTGGCCTGACTTTTGCGGCTAGTCTGCGCGCCATTTTGCGGCATGATCCCGATGTTGTGTTGGTAGGCGAGATTCGCGATTTGGAAACAGCTGAAAATGCAACACAGGCGTCCTTGACGGGGCACATGGTTTTCAGCACCCTGCACACGAATGATTCGGCAAGTGCGTTTTTGCGACTTGCTGACATTGGGGTAGAACCATTCTTGGTAAGCAGCACCGTTGAAGGAGTGGTGGCCCAGCGGCTGGTGCGGCGACTATGTCCCGATTGCCGCGAGCCAGATGATCGGGACCGACACGAGTTTCCCATCGATTTTCCATACGAGCGGTTGCATGTGAGTCCTTATCGGCCCGTTGGTTGCGCGGCATGTCGGGGCAATGGTTTTCGTGGACGGTTGGGAATTTATGAATTGTTGATAACCTCTGATGACGTTCGAGAGTTGGCAACGAGGCGTGCTGGTACCAATGAAATCAAAAAGGCTGCCCGTAGCGACGGGATGATCACCCTGCGTGAGGACGGTTGGCAAAAAGTGATCAATGGAGTTACATCTGTTGATGAGGTTCTACGAGTGACCAAGGCGGATTAAGTCTGGAATCATGAATCAGAAGCATTGTCAAGCTAACTGCATGCGTGTATTTGAAGGGTGAAAGAAAGATGCCAGAATTTTTCTATCGGGCGAAAAACATCGGCGGTGTTAATACCGAGGGTACCATCGCGGCTGGCACTCAGCGTGAGGCGATGCTTCTCTTGCGAAAGCAATCATTATTTCCTCTTGAAGTACGTAATCAAGATGAGAAGTCCACCTTGGGGAAGATCGATTTGCGGCTTGCCCGTAAGATCAAGATGGAGGTAGTAGCTGATACACTGACTCAGTTAGCTGATTTGTTGGGAGGTGGCGTTAGCCTCCTCGATTCTATGAATATTCTTTCTGAGCAGTCTGCTGATGCGCAAATGCGTGACGTGTTGGCTGATATCCGAGACCGTGTTGCTGATGGCGCAAATCTGGATGAAGCAATGGCAGCGCATCCAAAAGTGTTCTCGGATCTTGTCGTAAGCATGGTCCGTGCAGGGCTTGAAGGTGCGTTCTTGGAGGAGTCCTTGCAGCATGTGTCGGCTTTTTTACAGAAGCAGGATCAGTTGCGAGCCAAGGTGATTGGTGCCATGACTTATCCGATTGTGTTGTTGATCGTTGGTTTTATCGTGACGATCGTGCTTGTGTTGTATATCGTGCCTATGTTTGAACCTTTTTTCGAGAGGCTCCAGCGGAGTGGTAACGGCTTGCCTGGCGTCACTGTGGCGCTGCTTTTTGTAAGTCATGCACTGTTGAAATATGGTGTGTTTTTGGCGATTGCAGCTGGTGTCTTGGTTGTCGCATTAAAACGACTCATTGATACCAGTCGCGGGCGGCGGGCCTTCGATATAATCAAGCTGCGAATGCCCGTCGTCGGTGGGGTGTACCATTCGACTGCAGTTTCCCGCTTTTGCCGAGTGTTGGGGACTTTGCTTCGAAACGGGGTTCCCATTTTGAAGTCGTTGGATATCAGTGCGGAGTCCACTGGCAATGTTTTGCTAAAAGATACAGTAAGGCAGTCTGCAGAAAATATATCGTCCGGTAACTCACTTGCCGCACCGCTCGCTTCAAGTGGCCTGATCCCACCGCAAGTGATGGCCATGATCAGAGTTGCCGAAGAATCAAACTCGTTGGAGTCTGTGTTGATTAAGGTGGCAAATCGCATGGACGAAAAAACTGAGCGTAAACTTGATTCTCTGGTGCGCTTGGTCGAACCGTTGATGTTACTGGCAATCGGCGGTGTTGTACTCTTTATTATTATGGGTGTGTTGTTGCCGGTGTTCGATATGAATACTGCACTTGATTAGCGAAAGCCCAACTTACACAAAACAATTGAATTTACATTTTCTGTTTACACTGGCTAGATTAGATCGGAACCACTCATGAGTGACTGCAGTAGAAGACGCGACGGATTGACTTTGATTGAATTGATGATTGTGCTAATCATCCTTGTGATGTTATTTGCGATCGCTGGGCCTCGGCTTTTGGGCACCCAAAAGAAAGCGGATGTGAAAGGGACAAAGGCACAGATTGGAAATTTTGAAGCAGCGCTGCGGTTGTACGCCGTTGATATGCGAACGTTCCCAAGCACCGAAGATGGGCTAGGCGCATTGATTAAGGCGCCCGCAGACGAAGCCAAGGCTCGCAAGTGGGATGGACCCTACTTGGACGATGAAGTGGTTCCGGCCGATTCCTGGGGAAGTGCGTTTGTGTATGAGTACCCACCGAGCAAGGGAAGTCGCGATTTCCCGAATATCTCCTCGCCGGGTTTGGATGGTGAGCCGGATACCGAAGACGACGTTAATAACTGGCGTAATCTCGAACAGGCGGATGGTGAGAATGCCTCTGATGTTGTAAGTGAAGCGGACGTTACGGCAACTCCATCATCGGATGAATAAGCATTGAGTGGATTACCCGCAAAATTGCTAACCTGCGCCCGACATGGCACGCGGGTGAACTGCAAGCATGCAGGCTTTACACTGCTGGAAGTCACAATTGTCCTCTTGATTATGGCCGGGGTGATGGCGATCGGCTGGCCACGGATACGGTCGGCTAGCCACCGAGCAGATTTGAAAGGTGCGGCACTG
>PKCN01000389.1 GCA_002862205.1 Planctomycetaceae bacterium
TTGTTTGGTGTTTATGGTTTGATTGTCCGTCCGATAAGCGGGACGTATAAATTCTTAAAAGTTCCCGGAAGGAGAGACGAGGTGAAGAGTGTCAATCTGACCGTCACCGGTATTGTGGTTGCAGTTTTTGTGGCAGCCATCTGTTTCATTCCGCTGCCGCAACGGGTCTGGTGTGCAGCGGAACTTCGGCCTCGTGGAGAAGAGACTGTATACGTGACAGTGGATGGACGATTGGAAGATATCTTGGTCGAGGCCAATGACCGTGTTCAAAAGGGAGATGAGCTTGCGACGTTTTCAAATATCGATTTGGAACTTCAAATTGCTGAATTAGAAGGTCAGGAAGCTGGGTATCGCTCAAGACTTGCAAGCCTCGAGCGGGAACGGTTTACCGATTCAGCGGCTGGTATGGAAATTCGCACGGTGGAAGAGTCACTGAAAAGTGTCAAGGAGCAGCTGGTAAAGAAGCGTCGGTATCAGCGAGAGCTTGTTCTAAAAGCGCCACGATCTGGTCTGATCCTGCCGGCAGAGACCGTTGATGAGAGGCCTGATCCAGGTGGGCGGCTTTCGGGATGGTCTGGCAGCGCCCTGTCAAAAAAGAATATTGGTGCAACATTTGCTGAAGGTACCGTGCTTTGTATGGTTGGCGACACAGATCGTTTTGAGGCAGTGATGATTGTCGATCAGAGTGAAGTCGAATTCGTGCAGGGTGACCAGCGGGTTGATCTGAAGCTTGATGCATTTCCGTTTGACATATTTCGGGGTGCAGTCGACGAGATTGCAGAAACTCATATTGAAGTAGGTTCTGAAAGGCTGAGTGTGAAAGCTGGTGGATCAGTACCGACCACGACAGATGAAATGGGACGCGAAGTTCCTATTTCAACGAGCTATGAAGTGCTTATGCAGGTAGACGACGCTGACAACGTCTTTACTCCGGGCATGCGTGGTACTGCGAGAATTGAGGTTGGGAGTCGAACGGTTGGTCAGTGGTTGCTGCGGCTGTTCTGGCAGACCTTTAATTTTCGGATGTAAGTCGTCAGGAGTTGAGTTCAAGCCTTTGTTTACACCACAACTTACTGGTATCACGATCTACCCGGTAAAAAGTCTTGATGGCGTAGATGTTTCAGAGATTTCTGTCCTCGATCAGGGTGCATTGTCAAATGACCGCCGATGGCGTCTTGTTGATGATGAGGGGCAAGTGGTCAATGCGAAGCGTCAAGCCAAAATCCAGCAGATACGATCAACGTATGAGATTTTCCCGAGTACCGATGGAATCTCTCACGGCAAGAGATCGGGCGGTCATTTTATTTCACTTTGGGTGGAAGAAAATACTTTGGCGGGTGTGACAGAGCGAGTGGTAGAAACGTTTCCACTGGTGCCTGGTCGAGACGGCCCCTGTGAGTGGTTGTCAGACGTCTTACAAATGCGTGTTTTTCTGCAAGAAAACATCAATGGTGGATTTCCGGATGACTGTGATGCGTCGGGTCCAACGCTTATTTCATCTGAGACGCTTTCCGAGGTAGCTTCTTGGTTTGATCTGTCGATGTCAGAGGCGCGGCGGCGATTTCGGACGAACCTCGAAATATCATTGACGGGCGAGCCGGTATCGAGTGTTGATCAGAAATTTGTCGGGCCCTTTTGGGAGGATACATTATCTCAATCGGCAATCGATGTGCATTCGTATTCAGCATCAGAACATATTCCTGAGGTGCCTGTAGAAGTGGTTGATGCCGGCAGATTAGTGGTCATTGGTAAGGTGGCTTTTCGGGTAAGGTCGGTCTGTCGCCGGTGCGTTGTTCCGACCCGAGATAGTTACACTGGTGTGAAGGACAGTGCTTTCCGGGATATTTTTGAAGCCCGGCGTGGCCAGATGCTGCCTTCAGGAATTAGTACTCAGAACTGGAGCAGCTACTTTCGACTCGGTGTAAACCTCGTGCCTGAGCGTGGGTATGCTGAGCGTGGGTATGCTGAGGGCGAACGGTTGATACGAACATTCCAAAACGTGTGTATCGTGTGATTCTTTTCGATAACCCCATGTGGGCTCCTGGAATAACCAATTGCCTTCTGAAAATGGTTGCGAGCCTGCGAGGTGGCACTTTTGAGTTGAAAAGCCGGATGCCACTCATCGTGGGCACTTCCAAGAGAGCCGGCAGTCGCCCTCGTTTGTGGTGTCTTGCCGCCCGAAATCGCAGAGAACGCGGCAAATCTGGACGGAAACGTGCGTTCTGCGTTGAAAACAGGAAAAAGAGCGTTATTTCAGGGTATCTCTGAGGAACAACCATTTGGGTCAAATACGTGATTCTGGGCAACTTTTTCCCTCTCGACAAAAAATTGGGTTTTTTAGGGCCAAGTAGGACGAAATTTAATTTGGAACCGTTTGATTGACGGGAACAGAGCAGACGAATAGGTTCGAATTTGTAGGGGCTACGTAGATTCGGCGAACAATTTGGAAATTCCTGCGTAACAAACCAAGCGAGTTATTCGTCATGGATACCGGTCGGTTTATCGCCAGGGTTCTGAATCGACGCCTTTTTCTACTGTTTACTTAGGAAGCCAGGAGCGCACATGTTTGGAATGCCGAAAAGGTTTTTCCGCCTGGGTACAAAAACTCAACGTGGCCAAGTCGTTCGAAAACGGGCACGATCAAAAGAATTCAGTGGAGGCCTCAGGGTTGAATCGCTTGAAGAGCGACGTCTCCTTGCCGTGGATGCTGCATACGTTGATGACTATCAATCATTACCTCCCCTAGGTCCACCAAACGAAGGTGGCGATTGGAGAAATACAAATACAGATAAGGGCGTTCTTGTTGTCACCATCGATGGCACCGACAATGTTCAGGATGTGTTTCTCCGTGTGCGCAATGGCAATTATCAGTTTGCTACAGATGTGAGTTTTGCAGCTCCTTTTTTCACGATCCCAGATTCGTTTTCGAGCCAATACGTGCTGCAAACCAAAGACCCCAATACGACTGGTACTACGCCAGTTCCTCCAGAGTTTGGTCTTTTTACATCAACATTCCAGACCATTTTGGTTCAAGGGGATGGCCTGCAGGACGACGTTGATGCTCCATCGTTTACGGTTGTCGGTGCATCAAATGATGTCACCAAGACATTGGTCGTGAGTCTTCTCGAAGACGACGGCTCTCCTGTTAGTAATTCACTCATCTCGATTGGTGCACCGGTTGAGGTTGCAGCAGCGACAGCTTCAGGTGTCATTGGTTATGAAGTTGCTGTTCCAGGAAATGCGACTCGTGTTGGTCCAGGAGGTTCGTCGGGAGTTATCCAGGGGGGCCAGGTTTACCTTGAGTCAGAGTCAGTATCGATTAATGCAGGTGTTACAAGTCAGAATGACGTGTCGATATGGTCTGTGGCTGGGGACACGAATAGAAATGCTGAAACGGCTCCTGTTGGTATCGCGATTCGACAAGATGTTCAGGGGAACGGCCCCATATTTATGGAGGCTGATGCTGTTGGCATGAATGTCTTGCCAGGCGGGTCGATCAGCGGTGTGGGTGATCCAGCGACAAGCGCGGCAAGCCGTTTTACTCTTGATCTTCGGGACACTGATGCGGTTCTTGCGGGTGAAATTAACGCGACCGAACACAGTTATTGGCTCGAGCGATCATTCGGAGGCGAAGATGTTGCCAAAGCGCGAACAATTACAACAAAGGCAACTTCTACAGGGAGTCAGTCAGGCCGCATTATTGGCGAGGATCTGGTTATCTATCTGGCAAACGTTTCGGTTGAACCGGTCGCGGAAGGTGACCCTCAAGATGGAACTGTTGATATTGCAACAAGTGTTGATCAGGCCAGGATTACGTCTGCGGCAGTAAGTCTTGAAACCTCCTTGGACTACGACATCACGGTCAGTAACGACCGGTCCATCAGGCTTGATTCGGTGATGTCCTCGAAAGGAGACATGAAATATATTGCTGAAGCAGGAACGGTCACTCTGGAAGCTGCCATTGAAACAGTCGGAAGCTTTACACTTCAGAGTGCCGCCGACCTCGTTGTTGAATCAGAGATCCAATCGTCATCAAATGTCTCGCTCGTATCAACGGCTGGTAGTGTGACGACGCGGGCGGCGATCATAACGCAGGAAGCTGCGACTGAAGCGGGTTCCATTGTTATTACAGCAGCCCAGAATATTGAAATTGATTCACTCATTCGTGCTGAGTTCGACGGTATTACTGTTACAGCAACCGCGGGATCTATTCAGAGTAGCTCGCTAACAGATCCCACATCGAGACTTCAGGGCAGTAATGCAATTCTGACTGCTCAGAGTGGTATTTCTGTCGGAACGCGTATTGCTGATGTGACGGCTTCTGTTTCGCAGGCTGGTGATATTGTGATCAATGATGATTTTGATGACAGAGATGATCCTACGGCCGAGCCCCCATTAACTGATTTACAGCTCACCGCGATAACAACAGTAGATGGGTCAATTACAGTCTCCGCCATACAGAACATCGATGCTCTTTCAGTGTCTGCCGATGGCTCGGGAGATGTGTCACTGACCACGACGCAAGGCGACATTTTTCTTGACACGGTGTCTGCAACGGATAACGCAGTGATTCTTTCAGCCGTTGGCTGGGAAGACGACTTGGGATTTTTTGATACAGGTTTTATAGACGGTACCGACATCTCGATCACCGCGAATGAAGTTGATTGGACAGCGAGGCAGTTGCCCGAAAAAGCGCTTTATCAAAACATTCCAGTGATCTCAGCAAGGCTGTTGGCTGGTGGCGATGAAAATAATATTGAATTTGAACCGAGTGGAACGACAACCCTTAAAGAGGTTGTCGCCAATGATGGCAAGGTTGTTGTGACGTCCCAGTTTGGCTCTATCATAGCTGGCCGAGTTGAGGGGATTGATGGTGGTACAGCAACGGATTCTTCAGTAACACTCACTGCGAATGCCGGTGACATGACACTTTCTTCTTTCCAGATGCGGGATGGAAGCACTGCGTCAGGTGTGCGTTCTGCGGATAGGGTAACTATCAATGCGGGGCGGAGCATTCTTGATGACGGAGATGTTTCGACGATTGGTATCTTGTCGAACGATATCGAGTTGCGAGCCGCGAATAGCAATGTTAGCGGTGACATTGGCTCAGAGAGTGCAAGGGTGAGCTTCGGAGGAGCATCAAAAATCTCCACGGTACTCGTAGCCGCCGGAGGTGGTACGTCTACCCAAATGCCTTTTTCACATATGAGGTACGCGTCTTCTCACGCGCAATGCGCTCCACGGCGCGGCGCGGCGCAGAGCGCGCCCGCGGTAGCCCTGGCGGGATGGTGGGGTGCGA
>PKCN01000183.1 GCA_002862205.1 Planctomycetaceae bacterium
CAACCGAAGAGCCAACCGAAGAGCCAACCGATGACGCACTGTTACCCGAAGCCATCTGGAGCACGACGATCGGTAGCTGCACTGAGGTAATCACGTTGAGCAATACGGGAAAACTGTATGCAGTTCCATGGACGACGGAATATAACCTGGACCAATTCAACTTTCGCGATGAAGCCGTGTTCGCGAAAAACCGATTAGTTCGCGTATTCGACGCGCAGACAGGGCAACAACTTGAATCGTTAAAACTTCCACGTGATTTGATTGGGGGACGAACACAGAGCGATTACACCATCCAGGACACGGTCTGCGATCACGCAGGCGGCCGGCTATTCCTTTTATTTCAGTACTCCAACGTCATTTCCGATGACCAGTTACTTGTTTGTTACGACATTGTCGCGCAGAAAGTACTATGGGATCGCAAAGTCCAAATTAGCGGGACTCTGTTAACGAGCGGCAATTGGAGGAACTATCTGCTTCAAAAGCTGATCATGATAGCACCCGATGACAAATCTCTCATCACAATTGCAAATTGTGGTTTCCAAGTGTGGGACACGAAAACGGGCAACGAACTAAGCGATCATTCGCAACAAGAGATTAATGACGACTTTAATCCTGAATTAATCGCCTCTTTAGAAGATCAAGAGTTCACATTTGATTTCAGTTCGGTACAGGCTCCGTCGCAAAATGCTGTGTTAGCAGATGAACCGACGGCTGATTCTGACATCGACCAATCGCCTGGCGATCCAAAGCTTCAAAGCAAAGACAAGACACATGTACGCAAGCTTTTGAAAGCTGGGGACTTGGCAGCCATTGCAGAAGTTTGTGAGTTTCTCTCGAATGCCGAAGCCACCGAGAGCGAATGGTTGAGCCTTTTGAGCAAGACCCGGCTGAAGACTCTTTTGCGAACCAGAAATCCAGAAATTTGGAACCTGCTCGCCGGCGTCAGCCGAGAACGCCCGCTCCTTAACCAACTTCTTCTGGACTTGGCAGAGGATGAACTTAATCTCGCCACAAGCAACCTCAAGAAACTGGAAGCTCTCGATTCGTTGCTGACAACTCTGGTTGAAAATGCAAATGACGAAGTATTCGAATGGCTTGCCCAGACAAGGTGTCACCTCTATCTGGACTCGGAAACCATCTCCGAGCCTGCAGCCAGTCGACTGGCCCGGTTTCATGGCCCCATTTTCTTACCCAAATTGGTATCTCTATCAGATGCCCCGGGCCATGTTGAACTCGCTAAAAAGCTCGGAGATCAGGCCACCTACCTTCAGTTTGACTCTCTGACGACGCTAGGCGACATGGCTGCCCAAGCCCTTGGAAACCTTAGTGGTGACTTGAGCCTTGGTGAGCTTGAAGAGTTGTCCGATTCTGCTGCTGAGGGCCTGAGCGGCCATCAGGGAGAGCTCACACTATTGAGCCTGACCAAACTCTCCGATCCAGCTGCTAAGAGCCTTGTGTCTCACCCGGGTGCATTGGTGATTTGCTTTGACAATCTCACGGAAACAGCAGACGCAATTCTTCGCGAGCATCCTTCTTTCGCAGACAAGAGCACCATCACCAACGAGATTGCCGAGCAGTTTCTCGCGGATAACGAATCCGTGCATCTTCCTGGTTACACCAAGGTTGCGGATGATGCTGCGGAGGTTCTGACTCATCACACGGGCACTCTGTCCCTGGATGGACTGAGAAGTCTGTCGGCGACAACCGCCGAGCAACTCGCAAAGCATGTAGGAACTCTCTCGATGACAGATCTAGAAGATCTATCAACTGAAGCTGCAGAAAAATTGATAGACCACAAGGGATGTATCTTCCTGACTGGCCTGATCGATATTTCTGACGAAGCTGCTGAGTGCCTTGCAAAACGTGCTACCAAATTCAGCGAGTACGAACTCACACTCGACAACATGCCTTACTCAGCCGCCGCGATTCTCCGCGATGCGGGTCATGGTGTGTAAGCAGCGCATCGCGAAACGCAACTGCAGTGCAATGCATTGCGGTGCATCGTGGCATGATCAAGGCAAAACACAGCATTGCATCCGACTGCCAAACTTGTCTGCGACATCTGTTGCACTGCGACCAACAATTAACTTTGAGCGTAGGACTGGTTAGACCCTCCAGAACACAGCGAATAGTGGGAAGACATCAAAATTGCCACATGCGAGGGCCGTGGCAGCGGTGAAACAAGTGCGGATCGGTAAACAGCAGGGTGAACATTCTCTCCCCCGTGGAAATCGAAAAACTCATCAGAGAAAACATTCAGGTAGCAAGCGTTTGATGTTCAAAAAAAGTGTTGCAGGTTGTTCGTAGGGAATCATGTGACCGGTTTCGGGAATACAGGTGCAGCTGCAGCAAGGGCTACCAGTGTGCAATTGGAGCTGCATTTCATGACCAAAATAGGCATCCACGTCCGCGAATATCACATAAAAAGGGGGTGCAATCTCTGTCAATCGTTGGCTCGTATCACCACCATGAAGTTCCAATTGAGTTTGATAAATCAAGCGATCGGTTGGAAAAGCAATGAACGCATTGCGAAGCTTTTCCATGAATGCATGATCTTGCAAACGAGCAGGATGCACCATCTGATTACAGAGCTTTTCAAAAACTGCAGGTTGCGAGCCAGACTCCAGAACATGAAGGATCTCCTGCAGCAGCATTCGGAAAGGTTTATCAATCTCGCCAGTTCAGCTTGACAGCAGAAAGAGTTCCTTGATTCGTTCTGGGGCTTACAATGCCATGTGTTGGGCGATCCAGCCACCCATCGAATGGCCCATCAGATAGAACTCGCGAGGCGCATCAGCCAACAGGCCCGTGGCAACCTCTGAAATCCCAGGACCTCCATGAATGCTGACAAAACGCACTTCAAAGAACCTGTCCAGCTTCAAGACAAATTCTTCCCAAAGTACAAGACCACCGCCCCAGCCGGGTATGATCAACAGAATGGGTTTGAAAGGGGGCATGAACAACTCAAAATCAAGGACTCATGGCAGGGACTGTTTTCCGGATTTAAACAAACCAGAATCGCACCCGCAATTTAACAGGGCGTCAGTTCGAGCCACAACATTTGTCTGCCAAGGCTTACTGTGCATCGAGCAACTCGAGCAACTCGAGCAACTCGAGCAATTCGAGCAAGTCGTAGCTACTGATATTCAACAGCACCTCAACAAGCATTTCGGGAAACGCCTTCATCCGCCTTGCCGGCATCGCCCCACCTACCGATTCAAGTAACCGGTTTTTCGCTCCCAAGCTGCCGATTCAGTGGGGACGTCGTTTTCAGATGAGGACGCGCACCAACCGCAACGCTAGTTGCATGGAAAATCGTGCGTCTGATCGGCTTCTACTCGCCCATCACAGTGACAGCCCACTTCGACATCACGGGTCTGAACCCTCGCGTCGTGCTGGCAATGACACAAGTGACCTTGAAACTCGCATCGTTTGCCGCAATAGATGCGATTATCGTTTACGACAAGGTAGCAATGACACATTCCGGTGAGCGCGGCGTATTGAACTGATTTTTCGTTGGCTAGCTGCCCCGGATCAATCATCGCCAGCCTTTCGTAATGCTCCATCAAGTCAGAGCGGATGCAGCGATGGCATAAATGAAAAGTACCACCATTCCGACTGCCATGATCACAACCATACCGCCGAGGCAGCAAACGAACGCTGACTTCTGATTGGGTTCACGGCGGTACTCTACAAAGCTCGTCACGATGACAATGATCATCGCCAAAGCCAGAAGAAGAAAATAACCTACCGTCAAGTCGGAAATGGGGTAGGTTGTGCCAAACCCTTCGACGAGGCAGGGAATCGTTGCAAACAGCAGGACACTGGCTCCAATCCACTTCAAGACGAAAAGTACTGACTCCTGCTGGGTAAGTGTTACCTCATTCTTACGCCGAACAACCAAACCTGCCACTGCCCAAACGACAGGAAGTATGACGCTGGCGATGATTATGCCAACGCCTGTGCTGACCACCACATTCGTCATGTCTGATGACGAAAAGCGGCCGCTTTCCAAACTCCCCAGAAACGCAAGAATGAAAAAGATGACGAAAGGTGCAACAACCGCCAGCCCGACGATTCGAAGAACCGAACTGCTGCCTTTGGACATCGCTACTTCTACGTCCTGATCTGGAACTGCCTCATATGGATTCTCGCTATTTTGTTTGTTCACCAAAATCAGTCCTATAAATTTTGTATTTCATGGATCAGTCCCGTGCTCGACCAAGTCTCCGATTAGCATCTTTCTGGATTGCCCAGGATCCGGTGTCTGATTGAATGAATCTCGCGACCAACGGAGGGATTTTCAGTAACACGCACCGACCTTGCATGAACTGATCTACAGCACAACATGTATCCACCGGGTGAGCGGTTGTTAACAGGTAAAGACAACAAACATGGCAGAACCTTACTGAAACCGAATTTTCCAGCAAGGTTCCCCAAAGGTCACCGTGGCTGACATTGAAGTGTACAAACGGCACGCGTCCGAACCAGCCCAAACCGCCGCGAACTCTACAAGTGCAAGGAACGACGAGTGACAACAGACTGGTCAATATTTTCTACGGCCGATGTCACTGCGGAATGCTTGGTGAATCCGAAGAGCCCCTCCAGGCAGAAATCTTCGGTCATCAACAGAGCGGCCCTCCCAATGCCGTTTTTTTGCCAAAGAGTCTCGTGGCACGGGGCATACGTTACTTGAACGCTTGGTTCCTGGCTTCGATCCGAACAAGCTTGTGTAGGGCGACTACGATCGCCTAGCAGACAAACAGCCTCTGCAGATTCCATTCGAACGGAATCACTTTTTGCCCGCAGCTTTTACTCAATCGACCACCACCCGGTTCTGGTTGCAAACGTGTCAGGGGCGTGATCAGGTCACGTCTCATGCTCATTTGCGTCATACACACCAATTCTTCTCAAATCTTTGATTATCGTTCGCATCTAAAAGCACCTTGCGCATCTAAATACCAGTGGCAATCATTACCTCGTTCGCCACCACAAAGCATGAAGAGCTGAAAACAGTCCTCTACAACCTACCCGATCCTGGCAAGGTGGATTTCGTCGTTGACGGACATGCGGCCTGTGACAATCCAACAGATCCGCTCGTGGCCGCCGCTCTGGCCGAACCATGCTGGAGTGCTCCCCTAAAACGGATGCGCGTGTTATATGAAGGATCTCACAAGGAGATCATTGATGACCAGAAAGCGAAAACGACGAAAGCCTGAACAGATCGTAAAACTACTTCAGGAAGGCCA
>PKCN01000253.1 GCA_002862205.1 Planctomycetaceae bacterium
GTCCAGTATCCCAGCAGTCCAGTATCCCAGCAGTCCAGTATCCCAGCAGTCCAGTATCCCAGCAGTCCAGTATCCCAGCGGTCCAGTAGCCTGGCGGCCCGGTATCCTGGCGGCCCGGTATCCTGGCGGCCCGGTATCCTGGCGGCCCGGTATCCTGGCGGCCCGGTGTTCCAATATTCCGGTGTTTCAGTGGCAGCACGAAGCCGGGTCAAGTCACATGACCTTTCTCACGCTTTTGACGACCTGTAAATCATCACAAGTTCGCAGCCCAAGCTCCGGACACGCATTCTAGCATCCGGACGCAAACTGCGGAGATTTTTACAGATCTCTGGGGAACTGGATTTCACTCTGGACTCTTCGACCGAATCGCAAGCCCACGAGCCTATTTGGTTGGCTGACGTCAGGCTTGATGATGATCTGGTACTTGATACCTGAAAATCCTCGAATGACTGCCGGGCGAGCGAGCGACTTGATCCTCATGGGGCAGCACGAACAATTCGAGATTTTGGTGATTAGCGGCCATCAGTTGATCGCATTCATAGACCACAAAGCCAGGTATCATTCACCCACCTTCGCCTAGCACGTCGCTGATTTGCCCAGAGCTACCACCTCGCTGTGACGATAATTGATCATCACATCAGATGGGATGGCTCTCG
Organism: Planctomycetaceae bacterium; assembly: GCA_002862205.1. Lineage (GTDB taxonomy): Bacteria > Planctomycetota > Planctomycetia > Pirellulales > Pirellulaceae > Rubripirellula. The sequence continues at coordinate 657 of PKCN01000253.1, forward strand.
GTGTCTTGGCTGCACTTGCATTTTACGATCGGACTTGCATTCTGTGACCGGATTTGCATTCTGATCTGTTCGACTAGAGTCGATCAGCAGATGCTCACCGACTTCTTGCCATAACAGGAAACAGCCCGGTGGTTATCAGATCACGTGGCGTGGGAAGGGGAGTGCCGCGATAATGCATTCGTCGCACTGTGTTCCCGTAAAAATGGAACGGGCGATACGGACGACGCACGATAGGTGTTTTTTCTAATTCCTGACGGTAATCACCTGTTGCAACGATTACGGGTGACCAACCTGGCTCAGCAGCATTCGCTTCACCAAGAGTCACACACGTGGTAAGCAAAGCACATCCGATTAAGAGTAGATTCTTCATGTGTCGATATTTCCTTTCGGCAAGTCACTGATATAAAAAGAGGCGGTCCGCAACAGTGATCAACCGTGTGAATCCACATCTGGTTGACCTGACAACAGTCGCACGGTCAAAAGCAGCATCCATGAACAAATCAAAACAAAAGCTTGTCGGACTTGGCATTCTGCTGCTCATGCTCGCAGGCTACACGCTGTTGCCGCCCGAACTGCAACAGCTAATCCAGCTCCAGCCGGACGACGCCACCACTTCTCAAAATAATTCGGATGGCCAACGCCTCAACGGACAAGAGGGAAAATCACAGCAACTTGATACCAATTCAAAACAGCAGGAGGCCGCAAAATCCGCTCAAACGGAACCGACTGTCAGAAGCCCTACAAACGCGGACATTGAAAATACAGCGGGTAGCCGTGCGGCCAAAGAATTCGGACAGAACACACCCGCGACGGATGATGAATCACGTCAGAAAATAGGCAGCTCCCAAAGATCACCAACGGCCGCGTCAAAAAACTCTTCCGGCAGTGACCAGCCCAGAGGGCCGCCCAGCAACCAAGGCCAGCGAAGTCAAAGCTCCGATAATAACCGGCAAAGCCCGGATCAAACCGGAACGCTGGTTCATGGTTTGCTACAGGAAATTTCAAAAGACCAATACTTGTCACCCGCTGGTTTGATTTACGGCCCCGGTAGTGCCGAAGGCCATCGTCTGGATCACTTACGCCGACACGTCCAAAATCAGCCCAAACGACCCGGCAAACATGGTGTATTTGATGGTGGGATGCAGGGCGCGTTGAAGACCATCGATGATGCTTTCCGGCGTGCTCAGAAAGAGCAACGAACCACCAAGACCATCGACCGTAATCGTACAATCTACACCGTTGACCTGGGAAAGCGCATCGGATTCGTCGGTGGACAGGATGGCGGTCGTCGTCGCAATCCAATGGCCAGACGGGTACGACTGGTACTCGAAGGCAAACGTGTTATCACCGCCTATCCCATGTAAATCACAAAAAACACAACGCCATCACGCCCCAAATGAATGAAATCCCAGCTGCTGAACGTGCCTGACACTTGTTCATTCTGAGGCAACCACCACACAAGCATCCATTGCCCAACATGAGCCCCCAACATTCAATCGACTTCTGCCCACTTTGTGGCGGTGGTCTTTGCGGCATTCGAATCTGCGGCATTCAACGCGACAATGTCCCCGAACAGGATGCCAACGCCAGCTCTGCATCACCTCATGGCCTCGTGGTATGCGATGAGTGCGATGCCATCTGGCTAGAACCTGATCTCACCACCGCTCATCACTACCCTGACGTAGAACACGCAAAATGCCCGGTGTGCCTCGACGCGTTGTGGGGCCCGAATAGTCGCTGGGCCAACCACGACGACCTCACTCGACTGCAATGGGACTTGGCAATCAATCCTGCGTTGGACATCACTGAGGGCTAAAACGCAACGAGACCAAATCTCAGGAAAGAATGCGGATTACCTTGGACATCAAAGACAAGGCAGGCTTAACGATAGACATCTACAGCACGCACTGTCGTCACGTTTCCCTTATAAACCACTTCATCACCCGGTTTCAGATCCCTCAGTTTGTCCCAGCCTCCATCGACTGGCCACAAATCACGAGGCTCACCGGGACGAGCGACCACGAAACGTCGCGTGCTCAAACAAATCAGCACCGCTTCACAATCTTCGACTGTGACGTCCTCGACACTCGGTGGTGAAATCGTTTTACTGTCCATCGCTCAGGATGATTCACATATTTTTGACAAGTCTGGTCAACCGACACCCCAACGCATGCCGTGCTTACTCGAATCCAAATTCCATCATCAGTCGACTCGATGCCGATTCCCGACGAACTGGCAGCCCGAATCACGTCCGCCCGCGACGAAATTGAAGCATTCCAAGACCGCTGGGATCGCCCGCAAATCGAACAGTTCGTTGCCGCTGACTATCACTTAGTCTACCAATGCCTGAACTGGACCTTGCAGTTCCAACCCCGTTTGGGTCAACGTTTTCTCGAATGGGGAAGCGGCTTCTCCATCGTCAGTGCCATCGCCGCTGAAATGGGCCTCAATTCGTTTGGAATCGAAGCTGAACCTGATTTGCTAGCAATGGGTCGCAAAACAATCCAGACATGGAATGTTAGCGTGGAATTAGTCGAGGGCAACTTTTTGCCACCCGGCGCGGCCCAACTTTCTGACGATCCGATGCTTCCCAGCCTGAGCCATGACGTGGCTGATGCCTACCAATCGATCGGATTGGACCTGGATGATTTTGCGTTGGTCTACTCATACCCATGGCCCGGCGAGGACGACTTTCACGAGTTCGTCTTTGATCGCTATGCAGCATCCGGTGCACTGTTGATGCTGTTCTGCGGGCCCAACGATGTTCGACTGTGGCGCAAGGCGAACTGAAGTTCAAACTTTCGGCACGAAGATTCAGCGCCGGTCAGCCTTAGGCATCGACTTCAAAGATTGCTTCGATTTCGACAGCAATCGTCCCCGGTAGTGCGTTAGTGCCGAGAGCGCTACGAGCGGCGACGCCTGAATCTTCACCGAAGACATCGCGAAACAACTCACTGCAGCCGTTGATCACTGCAGGTTGTTGATCAAAGGAGTCTGTACTGCGGACCAGCCCCAACAATTTCACAAGACGTTTGACTTTGTCGAGACTTCCCAGGTGTCCTTGGAGCGTCGACAGCATTCCCAGTCCGGTGACGCGTGCGGCTTCGTAGCCTGCTTCCACGTCCATATCCAGCCCAAGGCGGCCGGTGATCAATTTGCCGGTGGGCAGCAGTGGTCCGTGACCAGAGAGGTAAGCCATGCCACCGGATACAACGATCGGTTTATAAACCCCCATTGGCTTGGGTGCGGTTGGCAACTCGATACCCAATTCTTGCAGTTTGGCCTCAGCGCTCATGTGATTCTCCGAAAGTCAGTTTCGCGATCAAGCAACGGGGAAACCGGCTCGATCAGGTGGTGGTGTTAAGGGGACAATTTGAAAAGATGGTATTCTGGGCCACTCTGAGCAAGGGGAGGTACCGCAGAAAAGGTTGATTCTACTTGATTCTGCCGAACACAAGTTCGCGCACGCGTTCGCCTTGATTTTAAGCTTGAGCCGCATGCCAATCTTCAACGATTTTTGTCACCGCTTCTAATGCGTCAATCAATCGTGGCCCTGGTCGGTTAAACAGAGCCGATCCATCAAAGTGATAAACATGCTGGTTGCAAACAGCATCCAAATTGAGCCATAAATTGTCAGCTGCATGTTTTCCCGAGGTAACCGCATCCCATTCACCCCTGGTGCGTTGTTCACTCATCCCACAACACGCGACAAGCAGGATATCAGGATTCACACTCGCAATTTTTTCCAGAGACAATACACGTGATGGTTGGCTCGTCTGACCGATCGGATCGAATCCACCAGCCCAATCAATCAACTGGGGCGTCCAGTGCCCTGAGCAGTAAAGGGGATCCAGCCATTCCAATAGGGTAACTTTTGGTCGCGACACCTGATTTCTGGCATATCGTTTTTCAACAGTCTGACGAACACGGTCGATGCGTTCATCAATCGCCTTCCTCGCCCGGATTCCGGACTCAGATCGCCCAGTCGCTTTCCAGATCGCTGACGAATCATCCAATACTTCTGTCAAACTTGTCCCGGGCAAGTCCAGGATCTCACACTGTTGCTCGAGATCATCGATACACCGCAACACGTCGCGTTCATTGACGGCACAAACATTGCATAGTGTCTGGGTCAGAATCAAATCAGGTTTCAGAGAACGCACCCTGCCCTGATCAAGTTCATACAGGGATGTCTTTGTATCGCTCAATGCTTTGACAGCGTTGTCGATCTCACGACTGGACTGCGTGGAATCGATTTTCGACCGAGTGACTCGTGGCAGTGCGCGGATTACGTCTGGAAAATCGCATTCGTGCGAGATGGCGACCAGGCGGTCCGCGAGTCCCAACTGGCAAACCCATTCGGTAGCTCCGGGCAGCAACGAAATGATGCGTTGTGCATCCGCAACAGTTTTCATTTTTTAGTTCCGTAAACCTTTTCGGGGTCGACTAATCTGTCCTCAGTAATCTTGGCAGCACCACCCTCATCAATGCTTCGAAAAAAACAACTGGCGTAACCGTCATGGCAGGCAGCACCGGTCTGTTCGACCTGCAGCAGAATGGAATCTGCATCACAATCGACTCGAATTTCG
>PKCN01000451.1 GCA_002862205.1 Planctomycetaceae bacterium
CACACTCACCGATCCCAGCAAAATGACGCTTGATCCGAGATCAAGAGCATTCGTAAAAAGTAATTCTGTAGCACGTGTATCCCCCCAAGAACCATATCTCCGGCCACCAAATCACGCGTTCTTTACCAACCGGCACCACAAACACAGCGGCCGTTCCTCCCCGGCGAGGCGTCTACATTCACAAAATCGTTCTCGACAAGCCAACTGCCAAGAAAGAACAAACGCTCACCACACCAACCCTGACAGATGCGCACTGCAAATGGATTAAGCAGCGCAAATGCTACTGGGAGAGGTCTCGAAAGTAACATGAGTTCACCTCAGAATGGTGCATTCTATAGGGGGAGGTCAGGGGTAGTCACGTCGCAGAACCATTGCGACATCATCAACACCAGAGGCAGTTAAGATCTAATTCTTTTTATTTATTAAAAGCTGTACATCCACAGCATGCTACGACCGGCAGTGCGTTTCCCCCATACTCCCACCCTATCGCCCAACAGTAAAAATTAGTTTAAAACGCGAGCGTAAAGTGTCCGCATGTTAAATAATCTGTACGAATCGGCTTCGACAGTTTTGCTTGACCGCTGAAGCATTTGGATTTCTGCTGTGAATCGACAAGTGATGAATCAACGTGCAAAGGGTTCTGCTACGTGGGAGGCCCCACTGTTGATTACAGGCTGTGCCCGCAGTGGTACGACAGCCTTAGCAAGATTGCTGTCAACACACAAAGGAATTTGCATCTGTAATGAGTACAGTCTTTATTGGCCTCCAGTGCTTGAAGAATCTGTTTGGCATCGCTTAGAGGGAATGAGGGCAGATAATCCTCCTCCCGAAAAGATCGCGGTTGATGGTCAAAAGTTCTGGACGGAATACCGGACAGAGCTTCCAAATCCCGTAAGCGATGAGGATGTGCGGGAATGGCTTTTCCAGAAGTCACAGACCCCTCTTGCAGTTTATGGTGACAAGATGCCTTATCTTTATTTGGATAACATCAGAGAAATTGTCACTCGTTTTCCAAAAGTCAGGTTTCTATTGGCATTGCGGGATGGTCGTGCGGTAGTAGCGTCGCAAATTCGGCAATACCGCTTAGCGATTGCAAGTGGGAAACAGCCCATGCGTTGGATGTGCGAAAAAATCTCTGATGCTGAATCCATTTGGTTACGTTCAGCTAGGAAAATTCTCGAAATTCGGAATTCTTCACCTGCCCCGTATTTAGAAGTGCGTTTTGAGGATGCGACACGCGCCCCAACGGAAACTGCGCAAAGGATCAGCGAGTTCGTCGGCATACAGTATCGAGCAGACGAATTTTCAACATTCATTGAATCTTACAAGCCGGTGAACGCAGATTCATGGCGAATGGAGATACCTGAAATCGAAAGTCAGCTCTCGCCTGAGTTCATTACCGCGCTGAGGCAACTGGGGTATTCCTGATCGTTTAAGGAGCAGGATCGCGTGTCAATCTTGAGTTGTTGATTGAGTTATTCTGCGAAGCACTTCGTTGCAGGCCCAAAGGTACTCCGGACCGCATAGCCATCGTAGGCGTTTGTGCGAGTTAGACACGATTTCCTGTGCTTTGTCTGGGTTTTCGATTACCCACTGAAGCTTGGCTAGAACATCACTGGGGTGCAAATCCAATGGTATGTAATGTATCCATGGTTTCATTTCAAAATGAAGAATATGTTCAAGATTCGGCTCCGGCATCAAGACCACGCTATTGCCAGCGAAATACCAACTTGAACCGCTAGCGATATCGTTGCCAGGTAGTAACAGGAGACACTTGTGCGCGAAAGCACTCTGTTTTGTGAAGCTAGCCCCTACCTTAAGCCCTTGTATCGGCAAGGTTTTCTTTGGCAGTTGAGTCAAGTGAAAACTCACTCTTTCGGATGGATGCTTCGCGAAATATTGCAACACATCCCGCCGTGTGAGGATACTCGGTTTAGCATTGCTCCAGCAATCGCCTGTCAGTGCTCCCCCCCACCATGCCGTATCCGACTTCTTCTCCCACGGCACCCACTGTTTCTTGAGTTCGTCCAGTTGTTGTTGTAGTGCAGGACCAAGAAATCTATTACGACAGCTTGTGGGAACCAACACAAGATCCCGGCGAGACTTCGGACGCATCCCTGACAGATGTATCCCCTCTCTCGGGTCTGTGTGAATCCCGGCGCTGTCACCGCGAATCATCCACGCTTGTAAATCCCGGGGTATTTTCGCACGCTGAGTCAATAACGCATTGATAATCATCTTTTGATCACGATGATTCCGACCATGATTAGCTGCGACACAAAGAGTGTTGTGATTCGCGTTGAGAAGCAGCACTGACCTCCTCCGCAGATAGCTCCGTCGACCGCTACACGGCAGTATGGGCTGTTGACTAAAATTCCCCAAGCAGTATTCAACGAGGCGTTCAGCCTTGGGCGTTTTCGTACCCATGATGGGCGTGAAGTCAAAGTGAACATTGCATTCAGATGTTTGATCTGTGTTAAGCCAGATCCATCGCTTGGCTTTTTGAAACCTTTTTTTTAGATAGGCAAACATCTTCTACCTGTCGGTCTTGGCAAGCGACTCAACGTGTTCGGAGGTTATCTCCTTGAGATACGAAGCAGGCTTGCTCCACTGCTTTCGAAGTTTGTCGCTGAACTGGCGTGTTGATTTGATGTAATCAAAACCAAAGGCTTGGCTCGGTTCAATGTGGGTATTCTCGTGGAATTCGTTGAAGCTTGTGATCACAACGAGGTCTGGCTTTTCCTGAAGCTGAAGGCAGAACTCTTGCATTCGTGAATAGGTAGCCGTGTTGTCTCGAGCAACATCTCTACAGTCAGAGTTTCTGCGATGGGGTTGAGTTAAACTTCTGTCATCGAACCCAGGGCAGAGGCCAAATAAATTCAAACCTTTACCTGATTTCAAATCGGCAAATTCTTCATAGCTTGATTCCCACAGTGCTTCACACTCACTCTGCTCCGCTATTTGCAGAGGCGAATAAAGCGACCAGCCATCAAAGAATTCCCCGTAATGCGTTGGAAGGCATTTCGAAAAGCAAAACCCTGCTGCAGCGATTCGGTGAAAGCATTGAGTCGATTCACTCAGCTTTGCGAAGTTGTAGAAAAAATGCCCGATGAAGGATTCTGTCACAAAGAACCAAAGAATAGGTTTCGAGTTGAGCCGAAAATAACATGGACGCTGAGCGTAGGTGTTCTCAATTAACATCAGTGCGTCACTGATAGATTTCGATTCCGCCTTATCGCAGCTTACCATGATGCAGAGTGAAAGCCGGTTCTCGCTGTTCTCACAAAGATCAAACATGGCATCAGCTGCTTTGAGTTCGCGGCGATCTAGCCCGCTACCAGAAACTTGCAAGTTGATGACCAGAAAGTCTAACCCAGCCTGAGTGGCATAATCGAAATGACGCTGAATCACCACAGGATCAGCTGAAGAGTAAACCCCGGATTCGGGCAGGTCGTCTACTGTGGCGTAATCAGTGTTTTCATTCCAGTGCCGGACCACGTCACCTGTCTCGTACCATGGGTAGTAGTGAGCACCAAGCAGTGGCCTTGTTTTCTTTGCTGACGTAACGCCTTCTTGTACTGAAAGCTTTTCCGAAAAAAGTTCGAGCAGACTATTGGCGGTATGATCCCACGTGAACTGCTCCACTTTCTTTCGCGCTGCAGCGCCCATGGCTGAAGCGAGTTCATGATTTGAGAACAGTCTGTCAAGTGCCTCTGCAATTTTCACTGGCTCGGGTTCGACGATGAGCCCACAAGAGTCGTCAAGCACTTCTGTGTAGCCACCGTCAGGTGTCACAACGACGGGCAGCCCGTGGGAGGCAGCTTCCAGCGGCATGATTCCGAAGGGCTCACGAACCGGCGTGTAGATGCCACAGGTCACGCTTTTGAACACTTGCTGGAGCTGCTCATTATTTAAATTACTCAGGTACTTAACTCTTTGCTCAAGCCCGAGTGACTTGGTTAATTGCAATAAATATTCTTCTTCAGCTCCACCGCCGACGATGATAAGGTTCCCATCCTCGAGCAACGCCAGTGATTCAAGGATCAAATCGATTCTTTTGTGGCTCCAAAATCGCCCGACATAAAGCGCCGTTCGGTTATCAACAGGACCATTGATTTCTGACGGTAGGTTAATGCCTGGATGGGCGACGAGATCCGCCTGCTTGCCGTAAATGGTTTCCAAATATCCAGACATCATGTGGCTGTTCGTCGCCAAAGTCTCGCAGCTTGAACTTCGGTCAAGTTCTTCCAAAATTTGCAGCATCACATTCAGGTCCGATTTTGCAGCGGTGTCATATTGCATTCTCGGATAAACATGAAAAGTGGTAATCGAACTATCGATGTTCTTAAGATGCCGCAGGTCGTAGAGCATGCGCAGCGGTTCAGCAGCAAACCATACCGACGGACTCTTCTTGATGAATTGGGTAGGAAAGAGGTAGTGAAAGTAAATATCATGTTTACCAATCTGCCGTTCCCACAGGCGGGGTCCGACAACTAACTCATCGAGCAATCTGAAACGTGATTTCTCACTTTCAACATTTTGCAACATGCGAACTTGAACACGCGTCTCGTCGATCCCATATTCGCGGAAAAGATCAGAATTGAACTGGGTGGTGTAAACCACCGCATCCAGCTTGAGTTGCCAGCGTCGAAGACACTCAAGTAGATAAATTTCCGAGCCACCGTAATTATGCAGTTGCTCGGTTATGATCCCCAGACTTGCTCGCATTATGAGAGAGAACCTTTGCGTATCAAACAGTTCCGAGAGGGCACAGGCACACGAACGACTCGCTCGCTACAAGCCGGGCGAAATCAAACCAGACGCGGTTAGCATTCCGCAGAGGCAGTTTTATTCAACTGCGAGTGCAACACTTTACAGGTCTCCGATGCAATGTCAATTGTCACGCTGAACATTGGACTTCGCTGGCGGTTGGGAGAATTCCCTAGGCAGCTACTCAGCAACTCGATACGATGCCTGGAGAGCACAGAGAGCTCTCCAGTTGAACGCGTCCCGGCACCCTGAATATCCGCAGGGTTAACTGAATGGCATAGGCATGCAACAAAACGTGCGAAATCACAATTCCAATGACACCGGATGTGCTGCTGATGTCTGTGGCCTGAAATATGTTTCCCACCAGCACAAGTTTATTTATTTCGAAGTTCCCAAGACAGGCACGTCC
>PKCN01000175.1 GCA_002862205.1 Planctomycetaceae bacterium
GACGTGACGGCCGGTAACTCTGGATGATTGAGCCAATCGAGTTTGGCATTGTTCGTGAGTTTTGTGTTTTGTTGATTACTTCGAACATTGAGTACAACGGCCTCATACTCAACGGTAAAGCCTTTAAGGTCATCGGACACGTTTGTATTGGTGACGTCTCCAAGATTAAATGTGACCGTCTTGCCATCGTTGGACAAGACCGGCGTCAGTGAACCGGTAAAGGAAACACCTGTATCAATCGAGGGTGTTCCGACCATTTGCTGAAACGCAAGACCAGCCGGAAGGCTATCTACAACGATCGCATCTGGTGTTGTTCCTCGAGGGATAATGACTTCGAGTTTGAAGGTTGCGATCTCACCGATGACAGCCTGTGTGTTACTGTTAAACGCATCAATAATTGACGTGCCAACGAGAGACTTGGCAATTTCTGGCCCCTGAATGGTGACATCAGTATCATCCGTGAGACGGTTCGCAAAATTTGGTCCACCTTCAGTCGATGCGTAGTTTTTGATGGTGCCGGTGTTAGGAATGACATCAAGAGGTGCAACGGTTGGAAGGATTTGCAGGTCGTACGTGATGACCGCAATATTTTCACCATTATTGATGACTGTGCCATTAAGCTGACTACTTCCTGGCTTCAAGCTGCCTGATGTTGCTCCCGGATCAACCAGCTCTATGCCGGCTGCACTAAATAGGTCTGTGTCTGTACCGGTATAACCGAGCGTTGTTCCGGCTCCATCGGTGACCTGAAGATTCAGCCCGGTACTTGTAGGAATCTGAAACTTTGATGTGTCGTACGTGTCGCTTATTGTGACATCGAATGCACCATTTGGACTACTTCCAGTGTTTTCAACAATGATTGTGAATTTCACCAGGTCATTGCCGGCAACATTGGCAAGTGTTGCATCAATAGGTGTCGTGGCAAGACCATCTGGTGGGCCAGATGTAACTGTTCCAGAGAAGGATGCCCCTGATAATCCAGGCTGTGTAAAAGTGACTCCAGCAGGTAGAGGAGGAGTTGTTCCGGTGACTGTATTCTGTGTGAACTGACCGTTTGCATTATCTGTCGAGACAACACCTTTTGTAATGGTGAGTTCAGGTTCAGCAACTGTAATTTGGGCAATACCCGGCGAAGACGTGATCACTGTGCCTTGCTGGTTTACTTCACTCTGTTGCCCCTGATTGGTGAGAAGTAAGCCGTCACCAAACGGTTTATTGGTCGCGGTTACCGTAAACAGAATGTCGGTTTTCCCTGAACGATCAACAGGGTCAGCAAACGTTCCAAAATCCCAGGTCAGGCTATTGGCATTGGCTTTGAGCGTTGCATTGCCAGGATTGGGCCCATTAATTGGTGCCTGTGAAAACGTATCGGTTGGACCAAAGCTCCATTGACCGGCTTGTGGTGCCGCTGAGGATGGTGGCTGCCCATTCCACACGAGGTCGCCTGTTGGATCAAAAATGGGAAGCGGCAGATAGTCAACGATTTCATAATCTTTGATACTGGAAAATGGGAGGGTGTATTCCAGCCGAAAGGTCACCTCATCACCCGGTACAACACGTTGGTTTGGCGTCGGGGTGGTCCCATTAATTGCAAACAGGGTTTTATCTGAACCACCGTTGGCAAGCGTGAATGATTTTTGTGAACCGTTTGTGACCACCGAGCTGGTGGATGTGAGGTCACTGTAATTCAGTACCGTGGCTGCAATATCCGCGTTGTCGGTCATCACATCGCCTTCAACAACATCAGCTCCAGGTGAAGGTTCCTGGCGATAATCATTGAGGACTTTGGCCTGAAAGACGATGGTGCCAGTCGTACCAGGACCTCCTGGATTTGCGTCTGGGATTAAGCCGCCCGTGCCAAAAAGAGGAATGGAAGCACCGAGAATACTCCCAGGTGCTGTTGGTCCCCGGAGTGCTTTGAGCTGTTCCGAGAGATCGAATGACACTGTTTGCGTGCCAAGAGGATTGAGTGTTGTAGAGACGTTCGTCGGATCGAATGGCTCATTCGCGTAGTTGTCATTTCCCGCCTGTTGTCGAAACGTGAGAGTCGGTGTGAATGAAGCATCAAATTCTTGGCCGTCTGACAGAACGTCCTCAAGAACTGCGGCATCAAGAGCAAAGAAATCACTTACCTGAATATTCAGTCGATACTCAATGGTATCATCAGCCTTGGGAGATCCGGGATTTGTCAGGTTCGTAAAGCCTTTTTGGAGCGCGACAGTTCGTGCTGTTAAGGCATATTGCGAGTACGGGTCACTCGCGTTACTCGATACGGTCTGCTGAGTTGGGAAATTGGGATTTGAACTTGTCCAGAGGCCAGTAGCAGAGGAATTATTGGTGATGGTCTTTGTTCCACCGGTGCCTAGGGGAATCACATCTTGGCCATTTGCGTCCTGTTGGGCGACGTAATAGTCGAAAATCAGTTGCACATCATTGTCACTCCCTGTCCCGATGACCTGATCAAATGCATACGACAAGGTTCCACCTGGGCTTGTTGTTGATGGTGCCGAGGTCTGCGTCTGCGTCGTCGAGCTATTGCCGGAAATAGTAACGACCGATACATACTGGACTTCATCCGGCAGGGTATCTGTTAACTCAAGATTGCCGACAGTCTGCCCGGGTGCCACTGCCATACTTACGGTGTAAGAATGTTGAAAATTTGGGCCAGTCGCGGTTTCGTGTTCCGGTGTATTTGATGTTTTCTTGAGTCGAAAGAGTTGTGGCTGTACTGGATCGACAATAGTGGTACCAAATGCAGCGTTGTCGTCTGTTGGATTACCAACTGCATCGACCTGGTATCGATACCCACCGGTCGCTGTGACGTCATAGGCATGATTGGGCTGTGCGTCAGGGCTAATTGAGCCTGTGAAATTAATGTCGATTGGCGGTTGGGTTGGGCCGTAGCTTCCAAATGGTAGTTCGACAACGATGAGTTGGTCACCAGGTTTGCCCGAAATGATGACAGGCTGTCCAGCAGAATCTTTTGCAAAAGGATGAATTGCCTCACCATTAGCATCAAAGATCACTTCAGTGGTTGAAAGATTCAAGCCGTTGTAGCTTGCGATTGATCCAGAAGGAAATGAAATACCATTATTCGGTAATGGCGGTGCATCTCCTGTGAGGGGCATAACGATGTCAACAAACGGCGAGTAGCCAATATTGTCAGTCGGATCAGTCGATGTATTATCGAAGGTCACGACAAAATTGACGTCTTCACCAAGAAGGCTTTGGGATGCGCCCGTGAGATTCACTGTTGCATCTGCAGCAAGGAGGCGCCTCGCTTCAAGTTGTTCTGCAAAAAGCGGGCGCTGCCTTTTTGAAAGTGCTGGTGTTCTTGAATGCAGTGGTTGCTGCGCGGCTCGAGAGAAAATATTTTTCAGTGTTGTGTGCATGATGTGTCGTGCAGGAACAGATTTCCGGGAGATCAAAATTGAATATTTTGAGGTGCGAGGATGATCAAAGCGGCCGTTACGGTTTCCCCACTCTGAACAAACCACCACCCTGTTAAAACTACCCTTTAAGTCCACACAAAGCACGGAAAATGCTGAAAAAACGTTCTTTTCTTCGTTCTCGGTGAATACTTTCTGGGGTTGTTTTGTGGTGACTCTCTGTGGTCAACGCGGCAAGCTGCAGAACTTTTGTTTTCTGGCTAAATTCTAGTGATTGTGGTGTGTCGAACTGGATGCTCCGGTCGTAAAGGTCGAAACGAAAGAAGGAGTTACAGCGAAGTCAGCTTCTTGGGCCACTCGATGCGTTATCAATTTTTTCAACGTTTCATTCTTGGATTTGGGTGTGCATTGTTTTGTGGGGAGGCGATCACTGGTTCGTACGTGTGGGGCCAAGGCATGGTCACTACTCGAGGCATTAGTATCGATCAAACAAGCGGAAACCAGTGGGAGCCTCCTAGTGCGTGGCAGGATGAATCTCTTCCTCTGCACCCGGTGATTGAGAATCTTTGTAATTCATGTTGCCCTGATTGGTCTCAGTACGGCTTTGTTGATTTTCTGTTTCTTCAACGTGACAACGCCACTAGTGGTACGGTCATTACTGAAGAGAGAGTTGGGGGTGGAACTCAACGCGTCCCATTGTTCACCACTCGTTCGATGCAAGCTGCAACGGCTCCTGGTGTGCGACTGTTTTATGGAGAACTCGGTCCCGACGGTTTGGGATGGGAAGTTGGATATCTCGGTGTCTATGGAATGTTTGGAGCGGTTGATCGCTCTTCGTTAACAGACTCATTGATCATTCCAGGAATCAACGTACCAGGGTGGTTGACTGCAGATGAAGTCCGACCAACCTATGCCTCAAGTTTGAATACCGTAGAGGCCAACATTTTCACATATCGGTGCTGCCGTGAATGCAGTAGCGATACCTTCCTATGGTCACACTTGGGCAACAAACAGGTGTGCCACTGTAGTAACTGGTTAGTTGGTTTGCGATGGGCCGGTCTGGAAGAGCAGGCGGATCTCAACGTGCTGTGCTGCCGTAGTTCGAGTGATGAATTTACTTCCTATTCAGTGCGAACAAGTTCGCAGATGCTCGGCCCTCAGGTTGGTTTTCGGGGACGGCGACAGTGGAAGAACTGGGCAGTTGAAGGTTGGGCAAAGGCAATGTTGGCTGGAACACTGCTGAGTTCAAATGCCGACCCAATTTTTTCATCACTTGCACCGTCACCTCCTAATCAACCCTTCCGAGGTCCGCGTCGGCTTATTGACACCGGTGTCGGATTTCTCGGTGATCTGAATTACACCGTGACACGACGGCTGAACGATACATGGTGGTTACGCCTTGGCTACAATATGATTTGGCTTTCTGGTGTGGCACTTGCGCCAGACCAATGGGATTTCACGAATAATCCTACAACAAGTGGCACAACACTTGTTGGTGGTGGCGGGGTCTTCCTTCATGGTGCGAACCTTGGTCTCGAGTCTCGCTGGTAAAATCCTGCTCTTAGTAAAAGCTTGCTCTTAACAGTCTCACCGCTGAGATGTCATTCTTGCTGGTTTTGATTGAAGACCAACTGTGTTTACTGCAATGATTTGATACCCCGAAAGTGGTGCACCTTTTGGAATGACGTACTCCATCTTTGCAAGAGGTTGTGTTGGTGTGTCGC
>PKCN01000333.1 GCA_002862205.1 Planctomycetaceae bacterium
TCCGGGCTCAACGGGCAATCCCCCGCAACCACGAACCTTCGTAGCGAAGCTCGCCAATACCAGTCGCAAGGTCCTGTTTGATTTCATCATTCCGACAAGCTTGCTGGCAGGCGGGGTTGCTGCTTTCTTGATTTTGGGCACCGCACAAACTGAAAAAAAGCCGGGGATTGGGACCGACTATAACTCACGTCTAAAAGCCCTCAGCGAAGTCCGCGTGGAACGTCTCCACACCCTGACGTCACTCGGTGAGCAACTGCAACTGATCGTTGACGGCAGCGTGACTCCCTTTCGCGAAGTTCAAGTAGCCACCGAGGTTTCAGGTGAAATCATCGGCAAGGAATCAATCTGTGAGGCTGGGGCCTATGTTGAGGCTGGCACGCTTTTGATGACGATTGATACCACTGATTATGCTTTTGAAGTCAAACGCCTTCAGCAAGTCAAGGCTCAGGAATATCGTGCACTGAGGGAAGTTGAGCAGGAGAAGGACAACACCAGACGATCCATCGAACTGGCCGAGGAGGACGTGGAGCTTCAACAACGCGAAGTTGACCGCCAGACCCAACTTGGGGACGGCTTCACAAGTCCTGCCGAACGCGATCAAGCGAAGAGATCCCTTCTTGCAACACGTCAACAATTAGTGACGTTTGAAAACCAACTGAGTTTACTGGAAGAACGTCGTCAGAAACTCATGATTTCCGAACAACTCGCCATCACGCAGTTGCAAAAAGCGGAAAAGGATTTGGAGCGTACGGAGATCCGTGCACCGATATCAGGCGTAATCGTCAATGAAAATGCCGAACTTCATTCGTTCGTTGCCCGCGGAACGACTCTGGTGACGATTGACGACACCACAAAAGCTGAAGTCGCAACAAATCTCCGAATGGACCAACTTTACTGGGTGTTGAATCAAGGTGATGCGTCCCTCGATGGTCCCTCTGACGGAACTCCGAATGAAGAAACTGAGAAAGACAAAGTGAAGGCCAGTGACGACGCTGGTTCCCGGGGCTACGGCCTGCCAGAAACAAGAGCCATCATTGAATATGAACTGGCGGGCCGCGAGGGAGTGAAATACTACTGGAACGCCAAACTGATGAGCTATGACGGGATTGGCCTGAATTCCGCCACGCGAACCGTGCCCGTCCGCGTAGTGGTTGATGCCCCCAATCAACATGTGGATGCCAACGGTGAACCTCGCAAGATCAGCGGGGCCACTGCTTTGGTTCGTGGGATGTATGTGCGAGTGAAGCTACTGATCAACCCGCGCCCTGAATGGATGGTCATCCCAGCCAGAGGCCTGCAGGTCGACAATCGAATTCTTCAATTCACAGCGGACCCATCAGTCATCGATGTCAAATCGTCCGAGCGTGATCAGGATGACAAAACTGCAGTGGAGCCTAAAACAGCCGAGGTTGATCTGGAGACACAATTCAAACCGAAAGCATGGACCCCCGGGAAAGTAACGGTTGCCCGCGGCATCAATCCAATTGCTCCATTGAGCGGTTCCACCAACATCATGGCGGAAGGCGAAACAGAGAGTGATGCGTCATTCAGTAGAAACACGCAACGCCTTTGGGTTTGTGAAATCACGGGTGATTCGGCTGAACTGCTAAAGACGAATCCATTTGTCGTTGTCTCACCTTTTGAAGGAATCGCTGATGGAAGTTCTTCACCAGCACGTGCCAGTGCGGATACCGTGAACACCGCAGGGAAACCGGGCGTGAACGAACAACAGGTCAGTCGCCTGACCTCCGCAGGACAGGGGAACTGAACATGAAGCGTATTGTCGCCTGGGCGATTGCCAACTCACCCGGAATGAATGTATTGATGCTTGCCCTGATGCTGGTCGGCGGTGTCTCACTCTGGAATATGCGTCGTGAAGTCTTCCCGGCGTTTGAACTCGAAATTGTGATGATCACGGTTCCGTACCCCGGTGCCACTCCACAGGACAGCGAAGAGGCAATCTGCCAGAAGATTGAGGAGGCGATCCGTGCGATCGACGGGATCAAAAAGGTGACGTCAATCGCGCAGGAAGGCGCGGGGTTTGTGCTCGCGGAACTGCGCAGCGATGTACGGGACGTCCAGAAGGTTATGGCCGAAATCGACCGTGAGGTCGATCGAATCCCCAGCTTTCCTTCACTTGCTGAAGATCCACTGATCCAGCAAATCACCTTTCGTGATGCTGCTATCAGAATCGGAATCGTGGGTCCCGATGAGCGATCCCCGGAAGCGGAATGGAAACTGCGAGAAGTCGCCGAGGAAGTCAGAGATGACATTCTGGGACTGTCTGCGGTTTCATCTGCATCCATGATGGGAACACGACCCTATCAGATCGATGTCGAAATCCCGGAAGCAACACTCCGCAGCTATGGCCTATCACTTCAACAAGTCGCGAATATCCTGCGAGACCGCAACATCGAATTGCCGGGCGGACAATTACGAGCTGATGGGCAGGAGATCCTTTTAAGAGCCAAGAATAAACGCCGGGTTGGAGAGGAAATTGGTGAACTTCCATTGATCACCGACACCAGTGGCATCGTCCTCACAGTGAACGATCTGGGAACTGTCCGAGATAACTTTCAGGACACCACTGCTGTCAGTAAGATCGATGGCAAACCGGCTATGGTCGTGAATGTTGAGCGAGCAAAATCTGAAGACCTGCTGGCCATGGTCGATGCAGTGAAATCCTATATCGCCGACAAAGAGTTACCACCGGGATACCAATTTGAAGTATGGGGAGACAGCAGCAAGGAAGTGCGAGGACGCTTGACGTTGCTGCTACGCAACGGATTCTCGGGTTTGCTACTTGTGTTTCTGGTGCTGACACTATTTCTTGAGATGCGTCTTGCATTCTGGGTGGCACTTGGAATCCCAATCTCCATCTTGGGTGCTGGCGCAGTCCTGGCGTGGGGCGACCAGACCTTGAACATGCTGAGTTTATTCTCCTTTCTCGTTGCGTTGGGCATTGTTGTGGATGACGCCATTGTGATTGGTGAAAACATCTACGCGCATCTCCAAATGAAAAAGTCACTGGTACAGGCAGCCATCGACGGAACGGTTGAGGTGATGCCCAGCGTGACAGCTTCGGTCACAACCACAATCATCGCATTCGCTCCCATGTTCTTCGTCTCGGGAGTGATGGGAAAATTCATGGCAGTGATTCCCTTTGCCGTCATCGCCATGTTGGTCATCTCGTTGTGGGAGAGCATTTTCGTTCTGCCATGCCACCTTTCCCACAGGCACACCGGATTTTTCCGATGGCTATCAATTCTCATCTATCCGCTCAGACCGATCGGGATAGCATTGAACTGGCTGAGCCCTCGTGCAGGTCGTGGATTGGACTGGATCTGCAAGTCCATTTACTTGCCAGCACTGAGATTTTCTCTGCGATACCCCGCGGTTCCCTTGGCTGTTGCAATCACAATGCTCATTGTGACCGCCGGCATGATCCGGGGAGGTATCGTTCCGTCAATCCTGTTCCCAAAGTCAGACAACAACAATTTGCAGGCGACAATTGCATTTCCTGACGGCACCACCGCCGAAGAAACGGATAATGCAACGCGTCAAATGGAGGAAGCACTCAGCCGAGTTTCCGCAAAGATCGCAAAAGCGAGATCAGAAAAAACCGGGATTGCCATCGATGACATTTACAACTCCGAGGTGGAAGGGCAGGGTACCGGCCCTGTCAGACTCATGTACCGTGATGTTGGAACGATTTCGAACTTGCAAAACGCAGCTGGAGGTGGTGGATCTGGAAGCCACGTTGGACAGATTTTTGCTGAATTATTCGATACAGAAATCCGAGATATCCACAGCGATGATCTTTTGAACATGTGGAGAGAAGAGGCGGGTACCTTCCCCGGAGCTGACCGGATCACCTATGGATCTGTAGGGGTTGGACCGGGTGGCAAAGCAATCGAATTCAAATTACTGGCCCCCAGCGACAAGGTCGATCAACTACTCGCCGCAACAGAAGCAGTCAAAACCCAGCTTGGCAAATTCGCTGGAGTCTACGATATCGCAGATGACAACACGCCCGGCAAATGGGAATTTCAATTCCGCGTAAAAGACCGCGCGCTCGCGACCGGAGTCACTCCAACGGATCTTGGAACGACAGTTCGAAATGCGTACTTTGGGGCGGAAGTCATGCGACTACAAAGAGGTCGCCATGACGTCAAACTAATGGTGCGTTACCCCGAAAACGAACGAGGTAGTCTCGTGGACTTCCGCGAGATCAGGATTCGCACTGCCGACGGTGTCGAACACCCCATCACGGAACTCGCCGAGATTGACTACAAGCGAGGATTCTCGGAAATCAATCGTGTCGATCAGATGAGATCGATCACCATTTCTGCTGACCTTGATGAAACCAAAGCAAATGCAAACCGGATCATCAACGAACTGCAACAAAAGTACGTGATCCCCTGGAAGCAAGCCTATCCGGCTGTCAGCTTCCGCTGGGAGGGACAACGCGAACAAAGTCGTGATTCCTTCGGAAGCTTGATGAATGGATTTGGCATCGCTGTGCTGGCAATGTTCGTATTGCTGGTGCTTCAATTCCGCAGCTACATCCAGCCCATGCTGATTCTAGCAATCGTTCCGTTCGGAATGATCGGGGCCGTCTGGGGACATGCGTTACTTGGTCTGCCACTGACCTTGTTCAGCACGTTCGGTTTGGTCGCGCTTTCAGGAGTCGTTATCAATGACTCCATCGTGTTGATCGACTTCATCAACTCAAGGGTAAGGGATGGTATCCCAATTCAAGAAGCACTGATGGAATCAGGCGAACGTCGTTTCCGACCTATCATGCTCACCAGCATGACGACCATTGCAGGATTGATTCCATTGATGCTCGAACGGTCGTTTCAAGCACAACTGTTGATTCCCATGGCCGCGAGCCTTGCCTTCGGGCTAGCACTCGCCACTTTTCTCGTCCTGCTTCTGGTACCAACTTTCTACTCCCTCTACACAAGAATGCTCTCCCTTTTTGGTTT
>PKCN01000237.1 GCA_002862205.1 Planctomycetaceae bacterium
ACTGTCAGGGCGGTCCCCAAGGCCAAATTGGTCAGTGGTTTTCGTACCGGTGGAATTTCCACATGATGGCATCACACGGCTACGTTGTCCTGGCAGTCAATCGTCGCGGCATGCCGGGTTTTGGACGAAAATGGAATGATGACATCAGCGGCGACTGGGGCGGACAGGCGATGCAAGACATTTTGGCATCAACCGATGCCATGATCGCCGACCCTTCCATCGATCGCAGTCGAGTCGCGGCCATTGGCGCCAGTTTTGGTGGCTACACGGTGTATTGGTTGATGGGTAATGACGCCAGCCGCTTCTGTACCATGGTGGCTCATTGTGGTGTATTCAATCTTGAATCGATGTATGGATCGACCGAAGAACTTTTCTTTGTCAACTGGGACTTGGGTGGCCCTTATTGGGCAAGTGAAGCTGCGGGCAATGCGTACACTAAATTCTCGCCCCACAAATTTGTGGGCAAATGGAAAACACCCTTACTCGTGATCCACGGTGAAAAAGATTTCCGTGTCCCGGTGACCCAAGGCATGGAAGCATTCACTGCAGCCCAGGTCCAGGGAATCCCCAGTCGATTCCTTTACTTTCCAGAAGAAGGTCACTGGGTACTCTCACCTCAGAATGGGGTAGTCTGGGGACGTGTCTTC
Source organism: Planctomycetaceae bacterium (assembly GCA_002862205.1). Lineage (GTDB taxonomy): Bacteria > Planctomycetota > Planctomycetia > Pirellulales > Pirellulaceae > Rubripirellula. The sequence continues at coordinate 648 of PKCN01000237.1, forward strand.
TTCGATTGGTTGGACCGCACCTGCAAACCAACTCCTTGAACGAAGGACGACTGAACGAGTGATGAGTGAACCTGCCCCGGAAAGCGGGGCAGTCCATCAGCATCCGACCAGACTGGATTGTCCAGCAGCGGATCCGACCTATCGAACCCACATTTGCGAATCCCGAACACCTCGCTTGCACCAATGAAAAAAAGCAAAATCTTCTGCCCCAATCATGTCAGCCAGTTGATGATTCTCGTTCTTGCATTCGGTGCGATCTCCCTGAGCAACGCTCATGGCCAAGATGAGTTGCCAATCGAACAGGCGATCGAGTCGCTTCGCAATATTGGCAAGGAAGGCAAGGGGTTTTCCAAAGCGATTCCGGCAGCAAAGCAACTCCGCCAAACGTCTTCGGCAAAAATCAGCTTACTTCTGGATGCCATGGCTGACACAAATCCAGTAGCCGAAAATTGGCTACGGGGAATCATCTTTGATGTGGCCAGAAAATCGTCTCAACCCATGGCTGCCAACCTGCAGAGCTATGCCATGGATCAATCCAACAATCCAACTGGACGCGGATTGGCCATGGAGTTACTCCAGAAACAAGCCCCACAAACAGCCAACCGGCTGATCACCGATTGCTTGAATGATCCCAGCCTTCCACTCAGGGAAATGGCAGTTGAGCAAGCGATCCAACGCGCCCAACAACTTGCCCAGGATCAGCCTCAAGATGCCATCGCCGACTACCGGGTTTCACTATCGGCCGCCCGCCACCCAAAGCAACTTACTCGTATTATCGAAGCTCTTGGAAAACTGGGAGAAGAAGTCAATACGGCTGATGCATTCGTGCTGTTGACGAACTGGCAAAGCCTTGCACCTCTGAATAATGTTGGTGGCGTCGGATTCAACAAACAGTACGCTCCCGAAAAAGAGTTCGAGACCGCAGGAATCATTGACCTGAGAGCAAAGCACACTGGCAAACATAGTGACGTCAACTGGCAACCCATCAGTGGTTCGCTCGACCTTGGTGAGGTTGACTTGGCAGATGCATACAACAAGGAAAAGGGTGCAGTGGGTTACCTGTTCGCAGAGTTTGAATCTGATCTGGATCGACCCGCTCAGGCACGACTTGGTTGCATCAACGCCAACAAGATTTGGATTAACGGAAAACTTGTGATGCAAAACGAGGTGTACCACGCCGGGTCAATGATTGACCAATACATCAGCGACTTTCCCTTGAAAAAAGGGACCAATCGCATCCTGCTGAAAATCTGCCAAAACGAACAGGAAGAGTCGTGGGCTCAGGATTGGAAATTCCAGTTCCGAATCACGGATCCCTCCGGAAAAGGGTTAGCAAGTCAACCTTGACCTCTCATGCACCGACCCAATCAAGCAACTCCCACATAACTCTGCCAAAACTCCCATGAACTCTACCTTCCTTCAAAATCTGAATTGGTCCCAAACGGACGCACATGCGGAGCAAAATCCAGGCCGCCCTGTGCCAAAGGTCGCCCTGACAGCGAACACGCAAAGCCGCAACCACAATCGCGGCTTTGCCCATTGGCTTCTCGCCTGCAGTCTTTTTGTGATCTGGACAAGCTTGGCCTCGATGTTGACAGCTGCTGATCCTGCCAACTCGCTTGGCAGCAAAAGCTGGCTCGGCTTTCGTGGTGACGGAACCAGTCGTGGTGCCTCTGCCGCACCAGCTGCCCTGAATCTTGGTGAAGGTGGCAACCTGGCATGGAAACTCGAAATGCCAGGTCGAAGTGTCGCCGGCCCCATCGTGATCGGCGACCTTGTTGTCACAACCAGCTCAAGCGGCCAGGATGGCGAGGTACTCCACATCAGTGGTGTCAATCTGCAGACAGGCAAACTGGAATGGGAGCAGACCTTTCGAGCGACAGGCCGCCCGTTTTGCCACCCCACCAGTGCAAACGCTGCACCCTCACCCGCCAGTGATGGGCAACGTATCTTCGCTTTTTTTAGCAGCAATGATCTGGCCTGCTTATCACTCAGTGGTGAATTGCTTTGGTACCGCGGCCTTGGGTACGACTACCCCAAAGCGGGCAATGACGTGGGCATGGCTTCTTCGCCTGTGGTTGTTGACGGTGCGGTCATCGTCAAGGTCGAAGCACAGGGTGACTCATTTGCCGCCGCCATTGATGCTGAAACGGGTCAGAACCTGTGGCGAATCAAAAGACCACAAATGTCAAACTGGGCATCACCTTTGGTCATCCGAAGGCCTGACGATCGCAACGAGGTAGTGATCCAGTCTCGGCGAGGTGTGATTGCTGTCGACCCCAGATCCGGTAAAACCCAGTGGTCCACCGACGAAGGTGGCTCTGCAATCCCATCACCAACCTCGGCTGAAGGACTGCTGATCCTTCCCAGCGACGAAGTGATTGCCTTGAAAGTTGGAGCAAGTGCCAGCGCTCCGGAAGTCGCGTGGCGGAACAATAAACTGTCGCCGCGCAACGCCAGTGTCATTGCGTCAGACAAACGACTTTATTCACTCAAGGGTTCTGTGCTCGTCGCGGCCAACTTGCAGGACGGTGAGCAAATCTGGCAAAAACGCCTCAAGGGCCTCGGCAGTGCATGGGCAACGCCTGTCCTGTCTGAAAACCGACTCTACATCTTTGATCAAACGGGCAAAGGACTGATCGTGGAAGACCAAGGTGAAGATGCCGAAACGATTCATGAAATTGAACTGGGAGAAGGTGTACTGGGGTCCCCCGCCATCGCGGATGGACGGTTGGTCATTCGGGCCGCAAACACGCTGTTTTGCTTCGAGTGATTGCCCGTCACCCTGGCTCTATTTTTCGATCAATTCCTCATCAGGAATGATCATCCCACAGGGAATGGGTTTTGTGGGCTTGCCAACCTGCCATCGTGCCAACATTATCCTGCGTTTTCAGCAAGTCCGAAGGATCCGGAAATCGATCATCCACCGAAGGCTTGATCATCCGCATGACCACATCACAGAAACGCTCATCCAGCCCCATCTGGGAACTCCGAAGGCGACCTGACTTCGCCCTCTCGAAGCGACTCCCATCGCGCCACGGGCAATCTCACGCTTGAGCTCATAGCGGCCAACCAAAGTCCCAATCGGTGTCCCAATCGGTGGCAAGCCAACCTCCCGAACGACTGCCCCAAAAACTGGGGGTGCGGTGGGCTGGTCCAGAAGCGGATCAGAATCAGACTAGTCAGACAAATTCATGTTGAATGCCGATAAGCCGCTGGATTGATATTCTGCATCACTCGCACGAGATGTTAGAGCCACAGCGTGCACGACACAACATTCCGGCACACGAAATCACGCTCGAATCCAACACTTCACGATTACCAAACCGAATTCACCTTGGATTTCTCTCCAAGGTCAGGTTCGCAACGCGAAAACGACGAATCAACCCGCACACGGATTCGCGCAACACGATGAGCTTAAGACACGATGAGCTTGCCCGACAAGCGATCAGGGACCTTGGCTAAACCGAGCGCGTTCATGCCCAGCAGATGCTCCAACGAAAAGATGGCATGGCCGACACCCGGTCTCTGTCTAGCCCCGATGAATCACTGCATCCGACGGACGCAAAACGACTACCGACCTTCGCCGAAGTCTTCACAAACTACTTCTGTGCCGCGACTTCCGCGTGCGTTAAACGAGCGACACGCAGGACCGGAAATCGCCACTGTGCAAGGCCCAACGATCCAAATAAAACGGTCGTAAAAAAGAGATCACCCGCTAACGTATTCTGGAAAAATGGTATCGCAAGCGTATAGCAGGACAACAACCCCGCCCACGTATGAGGATATCCCACATACCAACAAGCCCCGTTGGTGACGGCAAAGAAGACAACCGATCCTGCGACAGAAACACCGAACACGGACAAGGGTTTCAGACGCGACTGAATGCGGCTCCCCAACCAGACATTGAAAAGGAAGCAACCGTAAACCACCGGCATCAGCGAATGCATCCCCAGCCAGTAATCGCTTAGCAACATGGCAGTCAACGGAATCAACGCAGCACGAAACTTTGCCCCCAGAGTTGCCCCGGCAAAGAGAGCAATTGCACCGATCGGCGAAAAGTTGGGTGGATAGGGAAGGAAACGGGCAACCATGCCAACGACGATCAATGCGACGATGAGAATGATGCGCGGAAGATTGTCTTTGAAGGAGGTGTGTGGCGTTGCCGGTAGGCCTGATTCCATTCTGGTTTTGCTCCGAAACATGTTTTTTTCCCTTTTCAATGACTTCACTGTTCAATAATCGTTCCACACGAATCAAGTCTGATTCCCTGATCGAAACACGAAGTGCTGGATTTGGTATGCCAAAGAGCACATCGATACCG
>PKCN01000173.1 GCA_002862205.1 Planctomycetaceae bacterium
TGTACTCCCATTTGTCTCCAAGGCGGCGAATGAGAACATTCCTTTCCTGGCAGTCGTTTGGTTTCATGCGCCACACGTCCCCGTCGTCGCTGGCCCTGATCACCTGGCCCTGATCACCTGGCCATTTAAGACGGAATGGGAGATGCCGCACATTATTTTGGATGCATTACCGCAATGGACGAACAGGTTTGCCGGCTACAAGCAAGATTAAACCAGTTGAATGAGGCGGACAACACGCTTGTCCTGTTCTGTAGTGACAACGGCCCGGATGGAAAAACCTCACACGAACGTACTTTCGGCGTCACCGGCGGCCGCCGTTGCCGTAAACGAAGCGTGTATGAAGGGGGAGTCCGTGTGCCCCCATTTGCTCTTTGGCCGTGTACGATCTCACTTGGACGTGCAATCAACACGCCGTTGAGCACACTCGATTATCTTCCGACCGTGCAGGCCCTGATCGGGTATCGAAGGCCGGATAATCGATCCATCGCTGGTGTGGACATCCTACCTGTCCTGACGGGTGCGTCCAACAATCGACCACCGACCCCTTTTCGCGTGGCAAAGACCGCAAGCTTGATCGACGGGCAATACAAACTCGTCATTCGCGATTACCTAGGCACAACGGCGGAACTATATGACTTGAAATATGACTTGAAACATGCCCCTCAGGAGAGCCTACCCCTGCAGAGAGATTACCTCAACGCGTCAGCAGTATGACTGACGCTGTGCAAACAATCGAAGCTTCAGTGCAAAAAAGCCACTCCGGCGTTGACGATGGATCTGACTATCAGCCCGCCGAAAAGTGGGTCCCTCTCGTGGATGCGAAGGCCCCAATCCAACCAAAGGCTGAGTGACACCAACCACAGCATGAGTGAGCGTTCAGGTCTTGTTCTTTAGCGGTACCCACCCAGTACCGATTTTCACAGTAACGTTCAGGTGTTCCCCCATGCCATTCACTCACACCTGCACGGGAATGTAAGTAGACAATCCGCTTCAGCCATCTCCTTGTAACCCGCGGCAACTGTCATTCCTTTGGCCGTGACACAGTTGCGTGCTTCCAAGAGTTTGTGCACAGGCTTACGTCCGTGATGTCATGTGTCACCGTTTCCAAAACAGACAGCTAACACATCTTCGTGCACATGCATCATGAAATACGGATCGCGGCGAATTACGATTTTCCAAATCAATCGCTTCAGACAATTGATTGCTGTTGGCGGCTCGTGTTCAGGACCACCCACGAAACGTCAGCCCGAACCAACATCGAGTTGCTCAACTAAGTCTTCCCATGCACGGACCTCTTGCTCGGGTGAAAGACGCTCGTACAATGAGTTGCTTGCAGTGGACAACTGTTGATAAAAACCCGGTTCACTTTCAGCCCTCCACATGAGCCTCGCCAGCTCAGAAGCATCACCCACCTGAAATAGACCGGGATGGTTGCCACCCAAAATCCCAAGTGATGCCGTGATGGCGGTTGCCAGCACCGGAACACCATGTGCTGCCGCCTCTGAGAATACTCCCGGCGCGCCCTCATGTTGCGAGGTTAAAACAGTCAATTGACTATTAGCCAACAGGGCAAGGGCTTGATCATGGGGAACCGGCCCGAGCCATTGATACCGTGGACAGTTCCGGTTCCATTGAGAGGCTTGGTTGCACCAATGCTGTGTTGTGGCTTCTCCAGCATGAACCACCCGGATCTTCGATTCCAGAGGCAAGTATTCCAGTGCTTTGACGATGAGTGCCGGGTCTTTTACATCCCGCAGATGTGCCAACATCGAAACACAGAACTCGTCTTCCTCAACCTGCTTGCTGAAAGTTGCTCGCGGACTCGACTGAAAAATCACCCTGCACTTGCTATGCAATTCAGAACCAAGGGTATTCAACCCCTCGGGCTCAAGCAAAACAATGTGATCCGCGATCTGCAAAGTTTCTACGACCGTGGAAGCCCGCATACCACCCGACGCCAGATCAACGTGCAGGTCCGTGCCTGTCAATGCAACAATCACAGGTCGATCTGGCACTTGCCGCTTCCACTGACGGATGACATCAGAACTGCGCCGTGCATGCAAACCAATCAAAGCATCGTAGCCTGCATAATCCATTTTGATGACTTCATCTGGATCAACCGTTTTGACCGAGTGCCCAAGGGACTGCAGGATGCTCGCCCAACGCTGAGCTGTAATCCAATTTCCCCGAGTACTTCCTCGTGGCAAAGGTACATGCAAAAGAAGATTCATCGATTTCGTGTCCATTCATCAATGCAGGGATGCCAGCTTCGCGGGTGCTCAACCGCTGCGTGAAATGAATCGCAGGCCGACTGATATGTCCATGGTTTCCCGAGAGTAACGACAAACTTGTGTCGTGGCAATTTATTGATCCACAAACACCAGTACAGTACCAATTCACACAACGATGAGGTGCTGGCAGGACCGAGTTCGCACCCTTGCCATGCACAACCATCCAAGACTCCAATGACACTAACCGTGGCTTAGGATCCTTGCAATCTGCATCATCACTCCATCAACGTGAACGGAAAATCCTGCTTGTGAGTACCTCGGTGATAGCGGTTCGCAACCCGTAGTCGTCGTTCTTGACCCGCGAAAGAATGTCATCAATCTCATATTGGTCCAATCGCTCCATGTTCCGTCCGGTCGAGTAGGCAAGGAGAGATTCAATCAGACTACGAGCGAACATGTCACCGCGAGACTCGGCAAGCACCTTTTTGAACTGTGTGAAATCCTGAAAGGATTCGCCTGTGGTAAGTTGACCCGAAGGATCGATACTTTCCCTTTCCTTTCTGCTTTTAGAAGCGGGATACTTCGATCTCCACCTTCCAATCGGATCAAAATGTTCAAGTGGAAACCCTAGAGGATCGATGTTGCGATGGCAAATGCTGCAGGCCTGGTCTGCGCGATGCAGAGCAAGCTTCTCGCGAATATTCTTGGCTCCACTAACATCAGAATCAATCGACGGCACCTCATCTGGCGGCGGAGACGGGGGTGTCCCTAAAACATTTTCAAGGATCCAGACTCCGCGAGTTACTGGCGAAGTATCCACTCCATTAGCGCTCACTGTCAAAACACTCGCCATCCCCAACAACCCACCGCGACGATCTTTGTCGGTTAACCTCACCCTTTTGAAACCATCCGCTTGACGCATCTCTTCAAGAATCGGCAGCTTGTAAAGTTTGGCGAGCTTCTTGTCTACGAACGTATAGTCGGCATTCAGGAATTCCAGGATCGAACCGTTCCGATCCAGCAGATCTCGAAAGAACAGTTGCGTTTCCCGTTTCATCGAATACGGGAGATTCTCGGTATAAAAGACGTTTGCGGTTTTTCGCGGAGGTGGTTGATCACCAAGATCCCTCAGGTTCAGCCAGCTATCGAGAAACCCACTCACAAACGCATCGGATTTCGAGTCACTCAGCAAACGCTCGATCGAAGACCTTAACTGTGTGTCGTTATTCAACTGATTCAAGTCCGCACGTTGATGCAGTTGACGGTCAGGAGGCGCCGCCCAAATGGCATAGGAAAGTCGAGTCGCCAAATCATGCGACTTAAGTGTTGCATCAGACTCACCCGTGATTTCACTGAAATACAGAAAGGACGGCGAGCAAAGGATCATCTTGATGGTAGCAAGCGCTGCTTGTCGCGGTTCAATTCCTTTCTGCAACATTCCGCGATTGAACTGATCAATACGATCCGTGTCAGATTGCCCAAGGGGTCTCCGGTAGGCCATTCTGGCGAAATTGTGCAGTTGTTTTGTCGCCCGATCGGACTGAAAACCTGATTCGCCAAACACGGCACGCTCCTCTTTGGTACCGCCAGGCTCGCCAAGGGGACCGCGAATCTTGATCTCTCCAATCCGAATATGGGGGAGCGCTCCTTCCCGCAACAGTGACGCTCTGCTGACACCCTGTTTCGGATTTTTGAACTCGTCTTTGTACCTGCTGTTAATCGCGACCACAGAAGCACGCGACTCATAGGGTCCGTTGGGGAAAATGAATCGTGGCGTTTGCCCAGCCTCCAACCATACACGAAACGAGAGCCACTGAGGTTCTTCATCAGGCACAATCGCAGTCGCCAGCACGGGCTCTACAGGTTGTGGATAATGGATGTGCCCCTTCGTGATATCACCCGGCACGACCGCAATCTGGAAGGGCTCAGAAAAGTCGATGCCGAATATTTTCGGGTCATAGTGGGTATCACGATGCAGCGCCTGTGCATTGATCTCAATATCGTACACACCGGAAACAGGCACGCCTTCCAGAAAGTCCTCGATATGCCCATAACCCCCCTGGCGTGTTTCTGTATTGGGCTGCTCGTAGAGGCACAGGAACTGATTGTCAAACACACTCTTGTGTGACCCTGCCAGTTCTTCATATTGCTTGAAATTGCCCTTGAAGTGCCACTCCTGTTCAGGAGTGTCAGGCTTTCCCAAACGTAAATCGACAAGGCGGGAAGCCGATTGAAAATACTCGTCCAGTAGAAAACCGGAGGTCACCAGCGAATCACCGATGGTGTCAATGTGATGGCTTGTTCCATCCTTGGGGAAGTTGGCGGTCAGACCCAATGTGTCAACGCGGCGGTTAAATAGGATCGCAAGAGTGTTTTCATATTCGCGGTTCGAAAGTCGCCGCATGACCGTTCGCCCACCTGTGGAATCGAACCTCTGGCGTGCATCCGCGATTCCGCTTCGCAAGTACTTCAATGCACCAAGTCGCTCCACGTCCGCCGGTTGCGCCGCATCGGAGGGTGGCATCAACTTGAGCGTCAACTGGTCGATGATCTCATCGGCGCTGATGAGCTGACTAATGGTAGTCAACGGCAAAGAGAATGATGCGAAATTACGCTCGCCTTCTTGTGCATCATCCCCATGGCAGTCGACGCAATAGGTACGGATAAACTGACTTAACGGGGCATGCCCGGCTTCTGCGTCACTTCCGACAACAATT
>PKCN01000239.1 GCA_002862205.1 Planctomycetaceae bacterium
TGCTCCACGATTTTATCAGCGATCCCATTTTTCTCTGCCGCACCGAGCAACGCACGGGCGTAGGTTTTGCCCAGTTGTTCGGCACCGGTGTCGAGCACCGTGTCGTGTTCAGCAGCTTCGTTCATGGATCAAGCTTGGGATATACCCAAGGTCTGTTGAGTTAGTGTTCGTGGTTAAACTGGCGTTGGTGATCAGTTATTGCTTGGAAGTTGATCCAACGATTGTCGGATCAACTCGGCATGATCTTCTGGTTTGAGTTCTCGCCCTATGACCTGTTGTGCAACACCAATCGCTAGATCGGAAGTTTGTCCAGCAAGCTCGGCAAGCGCTACCTTCTTGGCCGTTTCGATTTCTCCGACAGCACGTTCACGCTGACGCTCAGCTTCTTCCTTGGCCTCGTCAACAATCCTCTGCCCGCTGGCAGTGGCATCGTTGCGAGCATCCGCGAGAATCGACTGAACTTCTGATGCAGCTTCGTCGAGCTTGCCCTGGTACTCGGACTGCAACTTCTGCGCTTCCTTGTTTGCCTTTTCAGCTTTCTCCAACTCGTCAAAGATCTTATCTTCGCGAGCCTGAAGGCCACCGAGGATCACAGGCCAAACAAATTTGGACAGAATCCCCAGCACACTCAGGAAAATCACCAGATTACAGATGGCGGAACCAATATCCACGGAGAGTAGAGGCACACTCTTGTGATCGCCAGCATGCTCACTCGCAGCATCGGCACCTGACGCGATAGCGGCCATGCTGTTTGCCATGCAAAATACGGCAAGACATAGCGCGGATCTTCGGAGTGCCGCACGCAATCTTATGTGCCGGCTTGACATCGAATACATCGTAATCATCACCTTTAATGTCCTGAATCAGCAGTCAGTCAAACTGTCCTGTCGGAGCGACTTTAAGCTCCAACCGCAGCTTTCGCCAGCTCAAGCAAGGTTGCACTGAGACCACTGGAAATTACGTAGAGGAAAATCAGGGCGATCACGGTCGCACCCTCAATCAGAGCTGCAGCAATAAGCATCTGGGTCTGGATCGTTCCCCCCGCCTCTGGTTGGCGAGCAGTCGCCTCGACTGCTGAACCACCGATTCGACCGATTCCCATACCAGCACCGAGAATAGCCAAGCCAACGCCGATACCTAAGCCACCGTAACCTACGGTTCCGTCTAGTTGTGCCAGCAACATTGCCATGTCAAACATCTTTGGATAGCTCCTAAGTCATCTCTCGTGTAGTGCTCAGCAACCGCGAACGAGTTGGGCCTGCTGAGTAACAATTGAGTTTGAAAGTGTAAAAAAAAGGTTAGGGTTAAAAGCCGTGATCAATCACTGGGTTAGCCAGCAGGATCGGGCATGGGGGTAATTCTCTCGGGGGATGCAAGTTTGTCGAGGTCCATTTGATCTTCATCCCTGAACGGATGCTCTTCGATATGGTCCTCGTCATGATGACTCGCGACCAAAGAGATAAACAGGACGGTCAGGAAGGTGAAAATGAACGCCTGAAGAAAGCAAATGAAGAGTTCGAGAAGCGTGAGCACGATACCAGCAATCACAACCGCTACTCCGACACCAGCCCCCAAGTACTGGTCGACTTCGGCGGCAAGGAAAATCAGTCCAAGGAACGCCGCGATCACCAAGTGGCCGGCCATCATTGTGCCAAAGAGTCGCATTGCCAATACCACGCACTTAATCAGCAAGCCCATCCACTCAAGGAAGTAGAGTGGGATTCCAATCAGCAGCATTTTCTTGTCTTGCCAACCGACCGGATTGAAGTGGGCGAAAAATGCCTTTGCTCCAGTTTCCTTGATACCGATGTAAATGATCGCGATGAAACTCCCAGCGGCGAGCACGATGTTGAGCGAAAGGTTGCTCGTCGCCGTTCCACCTAAGTGAAGAAGCGACGTCAGCGTGGCCGCATCATCAGTGAACATTCGGGCGAACAAGCAGATTACGGGGCCGATCGGAACCAAGCCTAGTACATTCGAAAAAAGAACGAAAAAGAAGATCGTCCAAATGTAGTAGATGTACTTGTCGGTGAGTTCATGAAGATTCGGGCGTGCAACTTCGTCTCTGATAAACGAGCACATGGTGTCGAAAAGTTGGGCGAACTTTCCACGTGTCCGATATGCCTCGAGTCCCTCGCCGTCAACTCTTATGCGTCCAGCTACGAATTTGAAAACGAAGATCACAGCGATGCCGCAAACCAACGTCATCAGGAGGTGATTGGTGATGGCGAACTCGTATACGCCGTCAAAAATGTTCAATGCCGGCATGTGGGTGCCGGGAAACTCCATCTCAAACAACGGCCCAGACACGGGATGCGGAGTCACATGCGTGGTCGGATCGGAAGATGCAAGTAACAGTTTCATTCCAGCAATCATTTTCAGAAATTTGTCCCATCAGCTAACGCGTCTTGTGCCACGGGCGACGAGGCAGAAGTGTCAGCATTCAGGTTTTTGGCCTGTCCAGACAGCCAGTGAACCTCGAGTCCTGTTAACACGAGGTACCAGCCGCAAACAAAAAGGACGATTGTTTCAAGTGGCAGGACCATTTCATAACGGCACACCACCAGAAGTGCAACGGTGCCTATGACACGAATAATCATGGCTGCTACGGCACCCACCATGAACAGCAAGCTTCTCTTGATTCTCTGCTGTCTCGAAAGTTGGCATTCGACTACCATCTCTGCCGTCCCCAAGCTCATTCCAGGGATCAAAGCACAGACGGAAATTACCCCGCTGACCACTGCAATCATGCCACCAGGCCAAATCAGTTCTGGTGCCAAAATCCGAACCGCAAGCAGCGAGAATACGGTTAACGCGATCCAAGCCAACAGGACGCGAGTCATCACGCGACCAAACAGGCCGCGGATCGAAATACTCTCGTTCGTCTTGGGTTGTGGTTTCATGTTCAGAGACTATGAGAAGCTTGATTTCCGCTCAATCGTTGGTTTCTTCAATTTGCTTCAACGCTTTCAAAATGAATCGGTACATCCCTAAGCCGAAACCGATGAAGCCGCCGGCCGCAAAACCAATGCTTCCTGCTCCACCACAATAACGGTCAACCAAGTGGCCAAGCCCCGCTAGGGCGACTGTTGTGCCAGCAAGTTCAAGGCCCATTCCAGCTACCTGGGCAACCGAGCGCGGCTGGCTGCCTTGGCGATAGGGCATACTTCTAACCCTCGTCTTGTCTGCATTAGGCAGTTCCGAACCCGCTTTCGATCCGTTCGGTTCCCCACCGGAGTCGAGCGGCGGAGTTGGGTCGGAATTGGGCACGGAAGCACTTTGATTTGCAGGGGTTCTTCACGCAGCGATTAATGTGATCGCTATTTCGCGAGAATCCAGTGCCAGCGACGTATGGTCGCACCCAAATTCCCGGTTTTTTTGCAGATGAGTTAGTAGCTCCCTGCTGGGCCTTGCCTTCCCCATCCGCAGCAAGCCGCCGTTTTCATGCCGACAAGTCGTGCTTGCTCGCCTGGGGCCAAGCAGGGGTTGGGACGCACTCTCGGTGTCTTAGCAAGTGTCGGCCCAAGAAAAACGGCATGGAAACCCCCGTCGTGGTCACGTTCGCGAGGCGAAGCACGGTGAGAGGTCGATGTTGCACGGCTCCGGCCGATGAACGAACCAGTGTCACTTTCGGAAAGCAACGGCCGCCGTAGGATAGCCTTATTTATTCCAGGTTTCCCATTCGGGGGGGCGAGCATTCTTGCCTTGAATGTGCTCGAGGCAAATTAGGGCTTGGGAGGGTGCTGCTGTCGTCGTCGCCTCTTTGTGTATCGCTGTAAATTTGTGTGTCGCTGTAAATGCGAGGCGATCACCCGTCATCGCGATTCTTTCTGGCCACCTGGTTCTGCATGCCTTCATCTCCCGCCCCTGATTGTCGGCATCGCTCGTTATCGGCATCGCTTGCAAAAGACAGCTCATGGTAGTGGGCGTTACGAATGGGAGTGGTGCGGATAGGAGCGTCGCGAAGCTGGAGGCTTTGTTGGTGTTTTGCGTTGGAACGGTAGTGTTGCAACGGTAGTTTTACGCAGCCTCAGTCAGCAATGTCTCACTTGGAATTTCTGAGGCATTCGCCCCGGTTGGATGATTGCCAGGTGCTGGTTCGCCAGCGATTGACTCGATGGGTGAGGGCATTTCGGCGTTCAGTATCTGCAAAACCGAGCTAGATGGGCCGGTCAATGTGGATTGTGTTCTCAATCGTGTAGTCATTCGTTGGGCTACGGCGGAGCATTCCAGTTTCAGTGGCTGAGGAGGTGTTTTGGCTTCGTTCAGGTTTGAGTGATCGAATCACACTACGCAGGGTGTCCCCTAAACCTCAAAGTTTCACTTTTCTGCCGATTTGGCCGACTGTAACGGTTAATTTTCCCTGGTTTGTTTCAAAAGGGTGTGCTGAGTCTCTAGCTATTTTTGGATCCCTTGGCATAATATTTCTGGTGACGATTGTGCCGTTAATGCTGGATCGATGGTTCTAATTTTGTACTTATGCCCTGCCACACGCGGGTAATACTGCAAGCCATTGCCTTCATTTTCGCACCCCCGCCCGGTCACAGCCTGCCAAATGCTGAACCGAGCGATGTCACCACAACAGCTGGGATGCTGAACACACGGGGACACGGTAAGCACTCAGGAGGATCAGCTGCCGCAAGCGATAGCAATAGTCAACGCCGCAATGCAGTACGCAGAAGCGGTGTCACGATCTTGGAGGTGCAGGTGATCACGACCGCAGATTTAAAAGCTCAGACACGTCGCGAGCTAGCCGATTTGGCTCGAAACTACGGCGTTCCCGGTTGGCACGGACTCAAAAAAGACGAGTTGGTTGCAGAAATCCGGAAGGTCCAACGCCGTTTACGGCAAAAAGCATCTGCAGAGAAGTCAAAAGGCTCCGCAGCCCCGGCGAAAAAGAAACGAACGTCGAAGCCCACTGTGACAAAGTCGACGCCCA
>PKCN01000074.1 GCA_002862205.1 Planctomycetaceae bacterium
TGGAGAGCTGATTTGCTGATTTGAGCAACTGACCATTCTGAAACACTGAGGCAGAATCCTGTCCATTGACCGCGCTCAGAATGAAAGGTTTTGTACGGTCAGAAACTTCGCCAGCCGACCCAAATGCGTCACTAAAACGAACCGTGTCCTCAGCTGTCAGGCCGAGAAACAAAGAGGACGTTGAATTTCCATCACGGCCGCTCCAATTCGAAAATAATGTCCGATGCCCTGAGCCATGATCATCACGAACAACGCAAACAATGGTACACAGCGGCTCAGCAAGAATCGGTTCAGCAAGATTCATGAACTGGCCACCTCCATCAAATTGCAGAGCAGGCTTACCGCCAATTCCGTCCGCAACCAGCGTTGGCTGCGCATCAGGCTGTGACTGCGTCGCATGATGACCTTGCCCTGAAAGATCGGAGACAGACTCGACAACGAATTGCTTCCCGTTGGCTGTGACTGCGTTTTCCGCATTCAGATTGAGAACCAGAGAGTCAGCCGTTCGCGACAAAATGTCCTCCAAGTCTTCTTGCAAAGCACCATCGTGGTTGGGTTCAGAGAAGATCCTGTCCTGAGTCGCAACGTGCTCGATCGACCGCTGCAATTCCAACTCAGTGGGTTGACGCTTCAAGACGGAACGCCACGCCATTTTCACTTGCTCACGGATCCCAGTAGTGGACTTCCGGATCACGGTAGCAAGTTGTTCGCTACGGTCGTGCACAAATCGATTATTCAGCAGCGCCAACGCTTGCGTTGGTACGATTGTGACATTTCGCTGCCCACACGAAAGGGTTGGTTCGCTCAGATCAAACGTGGTCATCATCGGTGGCAGCAACCCACGTTTCAGATACATGTACAGGCTTCTACGATTCTGCAATTCGGAAGGAGCGGCCTGCCATGCGGTTGATTTCCGGGACAAACCTTCCAGCGCTTCCGGACTGACGGTCGCCTTGAAGCCCACACCTCCTTGCTTCAAATCCAACTCACCCGAGACCGCCAACAACGAGTCCCGCAATGCCTCAGCGTCGAGACGCTGGCGTTCGGCATGCCACCACAACCGATTGGTTGAATCAAGTTTTTCAAGTTCACTTGATCGTGGATGAAACACTCCCTGCTGCCATGTTTGTGAGTTCAGGATCAAGCGGTGAATCGATTTCATGCGGCGTCCGCTGGCATCAAATTCGGAAGCCAACCAATCGAGCAACTTGGGATGCGTGGGAGGATCTGCCAAAAAACCAAAGTTGTTGGGAGTTCTCACAATCGCTTGCCCAAAATGGTGTTGCCACATTCGATTGACAAGCACGCGAGACGTCAAAGGATGCTCAGGGCTGGCAATCCACTCGGCGAGCTGGCGTCGTCGATGCGATGTCGTCGCATCGGCCGGTGGTGCATCGAAGGAATGTTCCAAGGATGGAATGAAGGAAAGCGATCCAGGAATCACTTCCTCAAGGGGTTGGTCACGTTCTCCATTGTTCAAGCGATGAATTGGTTTGGGTTTTGGACTCGTGTCGGTCCAGGCCAGCACATCATCAAAGCCGATCTGGTCTGCCGTGGGACCACCAAGTTGCTTGCCACCCGTCAGTAACGGTCCAGGCCAGAAAGCAGAAGCCATACGGTAGTAGTCGGTTTGTGTGATTGCATCAAACTTATGGGAATGACAACGAGCACACTTGACCGTCAAGCCAAAGAACGCGGAGGAAGTTGTGTGCACAAGATCCTCAAGACGCTCGTATTGATAGTCGAGCCGATCATTGGGTTCATCGTTCCACGTCCCAAGACGCAGGAATCCGGTCGCAATCACGGATTGCTCTGTGCGGTTGGCGATTTCGTCCCCTGCAATTTGCTCGATGATGAATTGATCGTACGGCATGTCACGGTTGAATGCCTGCACCACCCAGTCCCGATACTTCCAGGCAAACGGCTTTTCCTGATCGCGTTCATATCCACTGGTATCCGCGTAGCGTGCAAGATCGAGCCAATACCGTGCCCAGCGTTCGCCATACTGCGGCATCTCCAACACGCGATCAACCAACTTTGCCCACGCATCCGGGGCCTGATCATTTTCAAAGGCAGTGATCGCAGACTCACTTGGTGGCAATCCGATGACATCGTAATAAAGCCTGCGAATGAGGGTTCGACGATCGGCACGAGGAGCCGGTTCGATCTTGTGCTCTGCGAGTGCCGCACCAATGAAGGCATCAATCGGATTGTTCGGCTGTGATTCTCCTGTCAGGACGGGCACGGAGGGCCGAACCACAGGTTGAAGCGACCACCAGTCGCGTCCAGCACGAACGTCATTAGTATGCTCAAAGTAATCCAGAACACGTGCCTGCGGCCACTTCATCCCGTCATCGAGCCAGCGTCGAATGAGTTCGATCTCCGGGTCCGTAAGCTTCTGCGACTGCCCTTGCTTTTCAGGCGGCATCTCGCCGGAGGTGATGCGTTCAAGAAGGTAACTGGCAGCAGGACTTTCGACATCGACGGCAGCTCCGGAATCGCCACCTGCGACCAACCCTTTGCGACTGGTCAGCAAGAAACCACCGGAAGGATCTTTCCCCTGATGACATTCGACACAATGCTTGATCAACAACGGTGCGATCTGTGACTCAAACTCCAGGGTGGCAAGTTGTTGGTCCTGAGCGTGTACTGAAACGCTTGTCCCAAGCAGACACCCAATGAAGCAGAAACCAATGAAGCAGAAACCAATGAAGCAGAAACCAAATGTGAACCATCCATCAAACGCCACCGCAGCCTTTCGCGACGATTCCAGACAGGCATTTCGAGTCACAAGGCCACGCCACATTGGTCATCTCACTGGGATTTCAATATCCAACACCAGCACCGGGAATTTTTCATGGGCACAGCGCCGCATGCCACACACATCATCCTTTGCCGGGAAACCGATCGGGAAAAAGACTGACAAACCGAATTCTCGGTCCAACCCAATCACCAACCCAATCACCAACCCAATCACCAACCGATTCACCCAAATCCATGTCGGGGAATCCAGTTCTGTCGATACCCGACATTTGCCTATACCGGGCAAAGCTCTAACTTAGCATGAAAGAATTCGGAAATGGTCATGGCAGCAAAAATAGTCGACATCCTGTTTCAACGCACATTCTGCCGCAACAAACAGTTCAGCTTGCTTGAGGCTGGTGCACGTTCTGCCAAATCCCGGCCTATCATTCGTCCATGAATAAATCGACAGTCGAAGTGTATCTGAAGAAAAATCAGGACTCCCGTGGAGTTGAGCATTGGAAGAAGCACGACAGCAGTGCGTTCATAAGCGATGGCATCGGCTTGACCATTCTCCGCAAGTACGCCAAGTCGATTGGGCGTGATGCCAAACTGGCAAGTCGTTGTGGAAATCAGATATTTATGAAACGAAGATCGTCTCAATTCTGATTGACGATCCCAAGACCATGACCATGGAACAGTCGGAGAGGCAGGTCGAAGAACTCGAAGGTGGATATCTGGCCCACGTGTTCTCTGCCTGCGGAGCGCCTATAGCCAAAACGTCATTTGTCGTCGAACTGACTGATCGGTGGACAAAAAGCAAGGACTCCATTCGGATCCGCTGTGGCTACGGATTGCTCTACGAGATTTCCAAGAGCAAGAAAAAAAACACACTCGACGAAGCATACTTTCTCGCGCACATCGCTACGATCGATAAGCAACGTAAGAAGGCGTCAATTCCGATCTTGATGTCAATGGCGGGTGCATTGATGGGAATGGGCATGCGAACAACAAAACTCAACAAAGCAGCGTTGAAAGTCGCCAGCTCAATCGGTCCAATCATTCACAACGAAACATGCGATCCCTTTGATGTCGTCAAACACCTCACCAGCCCCCACACAAAGAAAAAACTCGGACTGTGATACGTGACTGCGAGAGTTCCATGAACCGAATTTGCTCAAACGGTCACTCTGAACCAACGTTCGCTCCACCCGAATACTTTCTACGAATCCGATTATCTCTCCAAGATGAATTCCCGTCCTCGACATGGCGTCCCATGACGAAGAGTTTCGCAAGTGCCAAACCTGCGATGAAGCCACCAAAGTGTGCTCCGAAGGCAACATCTGACGTTCCCCCAGCGCTGAGCAATCCACCCAAAAACTGCAATCCAAACCAAATTCCAATCACTACATAACCCGGTACCTGAACCAAGAACTCCCACACAAGAACCATCACCCGCCGATGGGGATGTAGCACAAGATAGGCACCGAGAATGCCAGAGATCGCCCCGGACGCACCGAGGCAAGGAATCATTGCCTCATCACCGCGGCACACCCATGCGACGTGCGTTAAACCGGCCAACACGCCAGTAAGCAAATAAAAGGAGAGATAACGAACGCGGCCCATGTCCTGTTCGATGTTGTCACCGAAAATCCAAAGGAACCACATATTGCCAATGAGGTGTGCAATACCTCCATGCATGAACATCGCAGTGAACAACGTCAGATAGACCGGTATGGGAGTTTTCTTCAGCCCCATCAACGTTTGCGTTTGAGTCCCAGCAGAACTACCCAACGTAACTTCGCGATCGTCAGTGACGATATCTTTTCCACTCACAATTTCTGCTGGTACAGTTGCGTAAGCCAACGTGAACGCCGCTTTTGTCCCGCAGCCCTGAAGCACCACAAATATAAAAACATTCACGGCAATCAGAATCAGGTTCACAACTGGGAACGTTATACGATCAGAATTATCATCACCAAGTGGAAGTACCATAGGTAGAGTATGGCGAGCTACCGATCCACGGTGAACCATGCCATAGGCACAAAATTCAGTCTCCGACATCAGGAGCTCAAGACGGGCATCGAGATGCCTCTTTCTTGTGAGCATACTGCGGACTACCTG
>PKCN01000096.1 GCA_002862205.1 Planctomycetaceae bacterium
GGCAACGGGCTTACAGTGGCAACGGGCTTACAGTGGCAACGGGCTTACAGGGGCGAATGGACCAACCGTCCCAGCCATGCGAAAACTTCCCCCGAACCGCAAGACGCCACCTCCGTCAACGACGCTCAACACCATGCCGGGTGCAACCACTGCTTGCCCCACGGCATTTTGGGGTTTCTATCACGATGATTGCCCAAGCCCTCTGATGTCTGCTTGGACGCAAACACAGAATCGAAAAAACCCAATCCTCGCTTTCCATTAACACCCAAGATCGAACTCCCAACCTCCAACATCAGCCCGGCCACTCGAGCACGCTGAGCCCACCCTCGCACCAATGCGTACGACTTTCTAGCCTGCCAGCCTCAGGCATGTCAAAAGTTTGATATGGTACAAGCATCTGATGCACCTTCCATGGTGGAAGCAAGGCGGAGGTCACCCTGAACAGCTTACGGTGGAGCATAAGATGATGCGTACCCTTTCCGCAGTCGGATGCGTTGCGCTGCTCACATTGCTGATACCTAACTTGGAAGCGCAGGAAGCGAAGGTGGTGAAACCACTCTCGATCGGTGATGAATTTCCCGCCATAGGAAATCGTGTCACATGGTTGAAGGGCAAAAAAGTCGAGACCTTTACCCGAGGAAAGGTTTACGTCATCGACCTCTGGGCGACTTGGTGTGCACCATGCATTGAAATGATGCCACACACCAGCGATATCGCCGACAGATACGCAAAACACGGAGTGGAAGTTATTGGTCTGGCTCTGGATCCCGGAAATGCAACGGCTACCAAGGAGTTCGTCGAGAAGAACGCCCAGAACATGCGTTACATCATCTGCGAGGACATCGCCGGAAGGATGAAGACGGAATACATGGCGAGAACAGGGATCGCAGGAATCCCGACCGTCCTGATCGTGAACCAGGATGGAATCCTTGCCTGGATCGGTCACCCCAACAACATGAGCGGTCCGCTCGCAGAGATCGTACTCAAAACCTACAACCTTTCCGCTGCGAAACTTCATCGCAACAGACAGCCATCTGCACGCGCAACCATCCCCAGTGGAACTGTCCCCTCAAAGAACGCAACGAAGCCAAGACGCGGCGAGAACGTTGATCGCGGGAAGCTGGCGAACATCTTTGAAACAAAAGACGGAACTGCCATGGTCAAACTGGCAGAATCGATGATGGGCAACAAAGCCCGCTTGGTCAACACACTGGGAATCAAGGGCAAAGGGCTTTATCATCAGGGGAAGTTCGATGAGGCCAGAGCAACGTTCAATTCGATCTGTAACGAATCAGGCGAATTCAAGACGCAAGTGCTGTGCGGAGCTGCGGAGTTTCTGGTCGCTGAGTACCAAGACAACCCGGATCGCAATCTCAAACTCGCCATCTCGCTGGCAGAAGCAGCCGTAGCAAACAAGGGTGGCCAACAGTGGCCTGCAAATGGAACCTTGGTATTTGTCATGGATGTCGTCGACTTTCATACGCGAGGAAATGACAATCAGGACGTCAAGGAACTCAAGCTGTTCCGGCAAAAACTGGAACAGCACAAAGCGATCAGAGCGACACAGCCCCGCGAGAGTCACGCGACGGCACGGAATCGCCGATCATTGCTGGGGCAGTGAAGACGTCAACATCCCAACAGAGATCGTTTTCCGGGGCACCACATTTCCTCGCCGTTGGATCCCAGACGCTTCGCTCCGCAAATCAAATAGCCCTTCTCTGGACTTCTGCCCTATTTTGTCATCAACCGATAGCATCCCCATGACGCGCTCCTGCCGGTGCGACATTGATTAGCCTATAATCGACAGGTAGCCGATCAAAAACGAGATGGTGAGCAATTGTGCTTGCATACATCCCAATGAGTGACTGATTCAAACCGAGAAAGAATATGCCCACGTATGTTTATGAGACCATTACGAAGTCGGAAACCGAGGTCCCGATACAGTTTGAGATCTTTCAAAAAGTTACTGATGAAAAATTGACAAAACATCCTGAGACGGGAGAACCGGTGCGGAGAATCATTTCGGGTGGTATCTCCCTTGCGCCGAAAAAAAGCGGTGGGGACTGCTGCCAATCCCAGTGCTCTTGTGACTGAACCCATCTGCGGTCAGTGAAATCGGCAGGCGTGGCAGCCGCATTCCCATTTTCTTATCTGATGGGACGATTGGACGAGTCACCCCCTTAGCGCGTCTCTTGGGGGTTTTTCCCAGGACACGCCAAACCATTGAACGCCGTATCTGTTCATCCTGCGTTGGTATCAAACACGCATGACCTTTTACGATGCGACAATTGCAGGCAGACACCTTGGAGATCGATTACAGAGAATGCGCTTCGCCTATCAGCCAGCGAACAAGGGCAGTGACTGCGAAACCACTCACCATGATGAAAAAACAATGTGGGCTCTTGCAGTACTCGATCATCGGTGCTGACTTCAGTTCATGAAGCGTTCCCATGTAAAGAAAAGTGCCTGCTCCCAAAGCCAAGACGCACCCCTTGAACAACGGCAGCCATTCTGGCTGCAAATCTCTTGCAACTCCACCCAAAACCAACCCAGCGGGAGTCATGATGGCAAACGCGAGTAGCAAGAGTGCTGCTTGTCTCCGCGTTAACGTACTACGAACCATATTCATGGCGAGCGCAAAACCAGCAGTGCCTTTGTGCAGAATGATGGCAATGAAAATCAGCCTTGCCTGCGCTCCATCGCTGACCCCGAGAGCCATGCCCAGGAAAAACGAGGGAGCTGCGATCATCCCGGTTAACAACAAGGGAATAATGGCCGGTGCAACGTCAGCCCCAGGCTGTCCCGACTGTGTTCCACGTTCATGAACCACTTTCCCCGTCTGATGCTCGATCGCCAGCAATATTAAAAACGCGGAGACGGCAATGATCGAGGAAATGGGATATTCGACACTCGGCAGTGCTTGACGAAATATTGAAAACGAGGACGGCAACATCATCAAAAGTGACAGTGCCAGAAAAACTCCGGAAGCAAATGCCTCTCCTCTCGGAAAACCATCCGATCCCTGAACCTCCTTCGGTTTGGCAAGCGGAAAGAAGCCCCCTACCAATGCACTGAGGAGAATTGCAATCAGATAAAACAATTGGGTGATTGATAACACGACAGCTTTTCCAAGCAGTTTGGAATTATGAATCAGGAACGGTGTAGTAAGAAGGGCTCAAAGTTGGTGTCATTTCCAAGAATCTGTGTGTTCCCGTAAACATCACCGTGATCCCTATCACAAGCAAACATTACCAAGTTCAAACGAGCGTCTCAAACGCGTTTGGTGAGTTCAAATGACTGCACTTTGTAATGCTTACAGAACTTACTGAAACTGCTGCCGCGAAAGCAGGTCTTTGCCTCAAACCTGAATGAGTACCAATTATCATTTATTTTACCTTCGCCCTGAAGTACCGACTCAAAACCGTTGCCACTGCAACAGCCACAATTCCCCTGCACCTCAAAATAGTTGCGAACCGCAGCTTCATGAATCGGAGATCCCGTGCGTAGAAGATACTTGTCCAATCTTATCCCCATTGTCGAAAACCCTTTGTCTTTGCTGCGGTCTAAATTGATCGTCCCAAACTCGGTTGCAACGTTAACAAACGTGGCATGACGCTCGTATTCCCGACCAAAAAATTCATATTGACCGGTCTTGGGTAATCTTCTGCTGATTACTTTACCAAGTAAGATGCTCGATGAGCAGAGCTGGAGGACTGGCTTTCTTTGGGTTGCCATGGTCAGCTTGATCTGGTCAACCACCGCAGGCTTTGAGTACGCCGAAAATGCAAGATCCGAGCAACGGCGAAGTTCAACGCTCTGCCTCTGAAGGTTCACCATGTGGCGCCCGACCCACAGAGACGTCGCCCCCGAGAGAGCCGCACCAGTTCCAGTGCCGCGGATGTTCCATTTGTCGAAATTGATGCGATAAATTTGCCGGACGTTGGCGTTGCCCAAACCAGATCCCGGGCGGGTAAGCCTTGCACCACAACGCACAAGAATTCAGAGAGAACGCTACTCAAAGTACGGGCTTGGCGGGCCGCGTGAACGGATTGGCAGAAGTCACTTTTCAAACTTCGCATCGAGTACGGGAATGCACACAAACAGACGCGTCGGGGACTGGTTGAGTGGTGTTTCCGATGACAGCGACCACTGTCAAACTATCGAAGCCGTTGGGGTGTGCAGAGTAGCCCACCTCGAAAACCGGGGCCTCCTGCAATAGCGAGAAACCGCGAAAACACGAGTGCCGGTGAGAGGATTTGAACCTCCGTGCCTTGGCGGTGGCACTCGAATCGAATTCATTTCAATGGTTTCTCAAATACGGGAAACCTCGCAGAGGACCGTGTTTCTGGAACGACCAAACCGATAAAATCGGACAAAGGCCGACCGCGCTGGTGTGCCGGGTATGCCCGTCATTTCACCGGCCAAAGCAAGTTCAAAGCTTTTCTTTTTCAGTGTCCGGTTTTGGACGCGAAACATCCTCCACAAAATTGCAGCCCCCCCCACATCGCAGAACCACCCCACATCGCAGAACCACCCCACATCGCAGAACCCGGGGCTTGATCATTTTTCGTTCATTGAAAATTCAATATCTGACTTGGGACTGGATTTTCCTCAGGCATCACTTAGCCGGAGGGAGCATCCCACACCTTTTGAGAGCAAGGTTGCCCGAGTTGCACTGAAAACATGTCATTTTGGATCATGTAGTCGTTTGCATAGATCATGGAGAGGTGGAGCACCGCGCGTTCTAGGATCACTTGCGATATCTTTCACCACCTCTACCGTCCAATTTCAATTTTTTCCCGTTGGCCATTGATGAGAACACGCCAGAGTCCGCCATCCTGCTGTAACAATCCCTGAC
>PKCN01000379.1 GCA_002862205.1 Planctomycetaceae bacterium
GATACTTTTTCTTGGTGACCACATCGGATGTTCCGTACTTTCCTCCAGCAGCCGCTGGATCGTCTGTCATTAAAACGGTCCCATCGTCCACCGGGTCCGGAACGATCTTCCACTTGATCGGAAGGGCTGAGCTGAACCGGGGCCCCTTCCAATAGGTCCACTTGGCATCAAGCATTTCGCGAGATCCATCAAAGATCATTTCAGCACCTGCGATTGGCTTGGCACCCACACCCACGTTTTCATCCGCTTGAACACGAGTGCCGCACGAAAGAGCGGCTGCAATCAGCAGCACAAGAGCAGGCAGGAAAAAGCGTTGATTGGTCACGGTTGGCCTCATGTTGATCTGGTGTTTGAAACGGGATTGTCAATCAGTGGTGCGGCTTCATTCATTGAACACCTGATCAGAATAACTGACCTTGTGCCGGTTTTGGGCGACGAGAGCAAGTCAATTTCAGAAACGCGTAAAATGATGACCGCTAAGGCAAGAATGGAGCAATCAATGGTGATTCTCAGGGCTGGTTTTCAGTGCTGATGTGCTAAACCCCATCGTGATTCACCGCGTGATCAGAATGACGGGTGTGTTGACAGTATGGGGGACTTGGCAGCAAGCAGTCTCGGAGAGAGTGATTTCGAGGCTTGCAATGAGACGCAATGAAACATTGGCCAGAGAAAGCAAGTGCATGCCAAGTACGAGAAAAAATCACCCCAGGTGATCACTTGCGGCAGCACTTTTGGCTAAATCTGACGACTCAATTTTTCAAGGAAACTATCGACACCTTGTGCGGTGGCACGCTTGCTTTTCCTACCTGCGAGATTGACCTGCTATCTGCTTTGAATGAAACGCAGACGGTTGGTGACTTGTGCGACAGCCGTCTCGAAATCATTTCAACAGCAAGTCAATCGAGTGTAAGAAATTGAAAACGAACTGCCGCATTGCATCTTGCAATCCTTGCAGGGCTTGGCCACTACCGACCATCCAGATCAAGCTGCCGGATTGTAGGGCAAGTGGGAACCGTGCAAGATGATTTTCAGCCTTCCGTCGGCATTGACCGTATAGGCAAACGAATACTCAACTTTCACATCATCACCACCTTCAGCTGGGGTGAAAAAGTAATTCCCCATGGCGACAGCCATGTGGTCTGTAATCTTGGTTCCGACACTTTCCCATCGTACATTTGACCAAGGCTTGATTGCAAAGCCGTGGTCCTCGGGATAGTTTTCGTTTCCACCGACGAAATAGGAAAGCGCTCCATCAAAATCGAGACGAAACTGCTTTTCCGATGTGAGGGTTGGCTTGAATAGGACCGTTCCCTCCTGATAGTTGTAGAACTCATGAATATGCTCTTCGGCGGCGGCTCGGTAGTCGCCGTTTTCCGTGAAAACTTTACCAATTTTCACGATGCCTTCACCCCAAGCCAGTTGAGACTCAGTAATTAAATATTCAGCGATCATTTGTGTTCCCCAAGTTTCGTATCAAATCATGTTTGCCGGGACTCGGTTCATTCCCGATTTCTTACCCGTAAAGTTAAAGGATTACTCGCTGTATGCAAGTGCTTTGCAGCTGGATCATGAATTTTGATATCCAGAAACTTCCAGTGCTTCTGGGGACAACATGCAGTGGTACCATTCACTGGGACCCTGAATGGAAAGGACAGGCAGGGCATCCGTAATTCAAGGCCGTGATGTCATCAAGCAAGCCGTTGGTGCGGAGAAACCAATGGTTGTTGGCCGGGTTGGCTCAGGCAACTTTTTGCTCTTTCTATTTGCCGCCCTCGGTAATTCTAATTGCCGCCCGTGGTAATGTTGGGTGGTGAACTCATCACACACTCATCCAATCGAGCGGTCAGTGTTCATGCCTGCTGGCCTAACCCGAGCCGTGCGATGAAGTGAAGACCGCGACCGAAGCACCAGTTGGCCCAAACGGGATAGAGTCCCAGTTGGGTGCGGTAGTCTTCGCGTTCAAGTTTCAATTCGGTAAAGGCGGCGTCCCATTGTTCGGGTCGCCAGTAGTTGTGGGGCAGCTTCACGCCAAATCGCCGATTCCCTACTTCATCCATGAATCTCAGGGTGGGCTGCGCCAGAAACCCACGTACCAGGTGATCTTTGATCATCACACCACGACGGGCAACCCGGACGGCTTCGCGGAGCAGGATCATCGGATCCTCGGTGTGGTGGAGTACGTCCGAGAAGAGGACATAATCAGTCGTGTTTTCCTGTGACGGAATCGTTTGGCCATCGAATACTTCGACCGGGATGCGGGTATCTTTTCTGACGAGGGTGTCGAGTCCCTTGAATTGCAGTGTTGGTTTACGGGCGATGATCGCTGCCGCCAAACCACCGTCTCCTGAACCTACATCGAGCACAGTAGATCCGTCTGGAAATAGCTGGGCAAAATGATCCGCCAGCACGGTCAGTCGCCGTGATTTGACGTAGCTTTCGTGAATCGACTCGATGCCCATGCCGTGCTCGCGAGCTGGTGAATTGATAGCTGGTCGTTCAATTTTCGTTGAACTGCCAACGGGTCAGGGATTTCTGATCTTTGACCAGGAATCCATCGCTCAGTACAACGGGCGGTGCCCATGTCGGGCTGTCAGCGACACGATAGCTTGCAACCTGTTTCGTGTCTTTTCCGGCGGCCGAAAAAATCTTGAGCTCACCATCATTGATCAGAGCAAGGATGTGGTCGGGCATCGAAAGGAACGTCACGTTTTGGCCGGAACGCCCGCGGCTTTGCCAGAGGATTTCACCAGTGTTCGGGTTGAGGCAGAACAGCTGACCGCTGTTGTAATGTGAAAACCCATAAAGCAATCCGTCATTCATCACAGCCGTGCTCATGTCGAGAGCCAGGCTGGGTTGGTGCCAATTCTCTTTGACTCGCCAGCTGTCTTCTGTCAGTTGTGGCTCAAAACTGTGGATTCCCCGGTTTTCTGCACCCAGCAGGATACGACCTTCGTTGATCGTCGGAGTTGGCATGTTCTGATTATGGCCTTCATGGGGAAAAGGTTGCGTCCAAAGAAGCGCACCCGAGGCAACATCGATTCCACACAAGGCATTGTGGTTCCAGTCGATAATCTGACTCACACCGGAAAAATTGGCGAGCAAGGGTGAGGAGTAAGAGGTTCCATCTGTCCCCTGTGTCCAGACTTCGTTTCCGGTGCTTGTGTCCAAAGCAACGAGTGTGCCCTGATCATCATTCCCAAAGTGAACCACAATCAAGTTGTCGACAATGATGGGCGATGCTGAAACACCCCAGTACGGATGGCTTTTAGGAAAACGGGTGTTGTAGTCCCGCTTCCATATTAACCCTCCTGTTTTGGTTTCTCTGGCGATCAAGGTTCCGGTGATGCTCATGGTAAAGAGTCGGTCGTCAGCCATCACGGGGCATGATTTGGGACCTTTGCCATGTCGTTCTCCTCCCCCACCCATTTTAAATGGTGTTGGGTCACTTTGCTGCCAAAGTATTTTTCCGCTCCTCAAGTCGATGCACCATGTCACTTCTTGTTCGCCTTGCCGAGCGTGTTGGTAGACGCGGTTGTTCGCGATCAGAGGGGATCCATAACCTGAGCCCACCTCGACTCGCCAGCGTTGTTGAAGATCATTTGGCCAGGTTTGCGGGGGCTGGTATCCATCGACCCAGCCATTGCGTTCGGGACCGAGCCATCCGGTCCACTCGGGTTCGGCTGTCCAAGCAAAGTGGCTGGAAATAATCAAAATACTGGTGACGGCGATACATGAAAGAGGCCACTTTTTATGCTGCATTGAGAAAGTCACGGCATGCTATCGGGGTTGGGGAACGATCGAGGGCTGTTAAGTGGTTTTTGATTTTTTGAAAATGTTGCCATTTTGTTGTCCGATTCTTTGGACGAATCGTACTCTCCCTTTTAGTGGAGAACTGAATTGTAACGAATCGCGATTCCGATGCGGGGTGGTGACTTTCGGGGCACAGAGACGGTTGCCACCGTCGGCATCGGATGTTGGTGAGCACGGTGTGGGACACACGCATGCATGGGGCTGTGAGTGCGTGTTGTCCTCACCGTGCTTACCTGAATATCGACCGTGCTTACCCGACTCGAGGTGAATTGCCTGACTCGAGGTGAATTGCCTGACTCGAGGTGAATTGCCTGGCTCGAGGTGAATTACCTGAAGGCTGTGATCGTAGCAAGTATGTGATTAGGAAGTCACAGCTTGTAGTGGCATCGAATGCAAAAACGCGGGCGCGGTCACTGTGCACGGCGCAGGTAGGTCCAACGCCGATGCGTGCTCAGTGCCACGCTGCGTTCCCGGACGCGCTGCATAGTTCCCGGACGCGCTGCATAGTTCCCGGACGCGCTGCATAGCCGTCAGGCATCGCAAGATTGTGTTTGCAGTCATTCGTTGGTTGGACTGGACTGGGGCCGAACAGCTCCAGAGTTTGCAGTCACCTTTCATTTGGTGCCACGGCCCGGACACATGACGAGTTCTTCTCAGGAAACTGAGAAAGAACTGCAAAGTGGAGTGCGTCGACATGCAAACTTGGCGCACGTCGTGTCCGACCGCTGCAGGTTCGGAGTTGTGTAATCACCTGTCGTTGCGCTCCGTATCGCTGTTCTGTCATTCACTTCCGGCATTCACTTATGCAAGGAATACAGGATCCACCAGAGTGCTCTTGATGGTTCGAAAACCAGAAAGAGCATTGCAATCACAGGAATTAGCATGCCGAGTGCTGCACGCAGCAAACGAGTGCGAAATTTCACCCCCGGCAGCAGAAGTTGAAGAATCAAGACAATCGCAAACGTGGGAACGGTGTAGTTGCCTGCCAATTGCACGAGTGACCACGATAACGTCATCGCT
>PKCN01000414.1 GCA_002862205.1 Planctomycetaceae bacterium
ACCGTCACGGTTGTTCAAGAAGGACTGATCCACTGTCGCGGTTTGCACAAGATGATAGTGCATTGCAGGGCATCGCTGGTGCGAGCAGTGTCCGCGTGCCAAAAAACTGCACAATACAAACGTTCAGGCGTAAGGACATTGTCGACCAAGCCTCTTGTGAACACCCGTCCGGGTTCAGCCCGACGTCAACCCACACGCATCGCAAAAATCGAGTCCGAACTCACAACAAACTCGACACAAGCATTTTGATACCAGTGGCGACCATCACAAAAACAAGGAAGCCAAGCACGAGACGATTCCCCTTTTCCAGCGCCAAGCGGGCACCCACCACGCCCCCGATCACATTTCCAACCGCCATCAGGAGTCCGGGTAACCACGCCACCATGCCGGACGCGATGAAGACAATCGTTGCAGCAAGGGTAACAACGAAACCCACACCATTCTTGACGGCATTTGAAGAGATCAAATCACCGCTATTGAGCCAACTCATGGCAACGAGCAACAGGATCCCCATGCCCGCCTGCATGAACCCCACGTAAAAACCGATAAGGACGAACACCGGCGATAATTTCCACATGGACATTTCTTTCCCTGTCTTCTCACCGGTTAATCGCTTGGGGTCCCAAAGAATGATCCCTGCCATGACAAGAAACAGAACCCCAAAGACACCCCCAAAAGCGTCTGCCGATAAATGAACCGCAAGAAGGGACCCCAAGGGCACCCCAATCAACGTCGGAACACCAACGCGAAATGCCAAACGTTTGTCCAAGTGACCATGTTTTTTAAAGGTCGCTACGGCTGACGCACTTGAAAACAGGACGGCCAGTCGGTTAGTACCGTTGGCAAGTTTGGGATCCAAACCGAACAGCATCAAAGCCGGCAGTGTCAAAAAAGAACCGCCACCGGCAATCGCATTGACCATGCCCGCTGCAAACCCCGCAATGATCAACAGAACATACCAACCGAAGTCAACAAGCGTCATGGTCGGTACTCTACTTCACGCGAGAACGCAAAGCCGGCAGCAGCGAAACCCACCGTCCGACAAACAGCAATGCACGTCGGGGGCTGCGTACTTGTCTGTGATTGTCCATTCCACGTCAGTAAACTGTCCCTATCCATCAATTGGCCCCCTCGACAGCACCCTCTGACTGCAACGGCAAATCGAACACAAACTGGCTTCCTGCGTTGTGACTTCCACGACAACGCAAGGTACCACCGTGTCGCCGCACAATCCGCATTGATGTTGCCAATCCGAGCCCCAACCCGCTCGCGTTGCCAATGGGTTTCAACCTTCTGAACGCTGCAAATATTTCCTCGCGGTGATGATCCTGAATACCTGCACCATTGTCCGACACACAAATCACCACGCGAGACGCATCGACTGCCAACTCACTTCGAAATTCCTCCTGATCCACCGTCACGTCAACCAGAGGTACATCCGACGCATTATGGACGATTCCGTTCCGGACCAACTCATGTAACAACCTGCGCAATTGCACCGGATCCCCATGGACCACTGGCAAGCATTCAGACACCACTTCTCCGCACACAGTTGCGTCATCTGCCTGATATTCGGCAGCGATCTCGAGCATGATTTGATTCAGGTCCACGTTGCGAAAACGGCACCCATACCCAGCCAATCGCAGGTATTCAGTAACCCCGTCGACAGTGTTGCTGAGCCGTTGGGCAGCAGTCACCACACGTTCGAGATAATCCCGACCATTCTCATCAATCGCGTGCGCATAATCTTCACGCAGGATTTGAGACAAACCATGGATTGCGCGTAATGGTGCCCGGATGTCGTGACTTGCTCTGCTGGCAAACGCGGCCAATTCAGCGCTATCAAGGATATAATGGTCACTTCCTGGCAAGATCGCATCATGCGTCGCTCCATCCGGAGGCGTTGCATTCAAATTCCCCGCGTCTTGAGTTGCATCCACCTGGGAGTCGTGCCTGAGATATCCTGTTCCAATCCACGACACCTGTTCCTCGGCGGCAACCAAACGCGTCCAATGCAGAGTTACCAAATCAGTGCATTCTCCGCGTAAACGAAACTCAGTGCTTATAGCTTGCCTGCCAGCATGGAGTTGTTCGAAGGCCTCTGCGACCGTTGATTTGTCTTCCAACTGGACCCAATCAAGGAAGCGGTCACCCTCAAGATCCCCGGCCTGCAGCATCGCATGGGTGGAGGCGGATATGAGCAGTTGCTGCCAAGCAGGATTCCATCGCACCAGCCGGCCATTCTGCGAAACTTCACATACCAACTGGCATGTTACCAGTGCATCCTGGGTGCCAGGTCTCTCCTCACCTGATTTGATCATGTCAGAATCCTTGATGCTTACCGATTCAGCACCGCATGAAAGCAACGTTAGGCCCGTGGTGAAGATGGCACAGATGGTACCGGTAAATCAGCGGCAATGTAAACGCGGTGAGCCAGACGATGGGGCTCAAGTTCATGTATCCCACTGCAGCGTATCAAGCCATCTCGTCCACTCGGCCATCTGATCATCGGAGAGTTTCGGTTCGGGCAACGTTGGCAATTTATTACTGGAGGTTGCTCCCTCAGCCTGCGCCCGGACCACCAATAAGCCGTTGACGTCAATTTCAAAACCAATCATTCGAGCTCGTTGCACACCCTCATCGATTTTGATTTCGTAGCGTCCAAGTGTCTGCCAATCATTCCTTGACAACCCAGAAGATTCGACCAGTGAAAGTGTCATTGAATTTCGTTCGGAGCCGACGGTGAGCCTGCGATTGGTTCTAGCAGGCAACGAGGTTCCAAACGGTATCAAGGGCAGGATGCGACGTCGGCCTTTAACATCCTCAACCACAATCCCAATTGTTTGTCCCGTCACCCCCCGCGCAGGCATGGCGATGGCAGCGCCGCGTCCTGGAAGTTCGGCGGCCAGGCATGCCGCTGCTCCTCGCGCCGTGTCTGTCCGATCCACCGGAGAGTAGGTGACTTCCGGGTTGATCCCACGCAGCACCGCGCTACGAACCATCGGTATTTTCAGGATAGGTCCCAGAATGACGCAGCGATCGATATCGCCGAGTGCGAGTGACGCATCGCGACACGCTCGTTTGACGGTTTTTCGCAGTTGCGCGGCCAAATCTTCGCAGGCTTGCAACCAGTGTCGGCGAGCAACCCAAACCTTGAACTCGCCATCCTGCACCTTCAACCTGATCGCCACTTTGTCGAGCAGCGTCATCGAGTTCATGGCTCTTTCGCAAGCCATCTGCAGTTGCGCCACCGTACTTCGGGAGCGTCTCGGATCGAGGTTATGTTCTTTTTTGAAGGCAGTGACACTGAGTTCAACGAGCCGCTGCAGCCAAGGCAGTGTGCCTGAGTTCCAGTGTCCAGAAATCGCCAATTGGTGCAGTCGGTTTGATTCGCCTCGAAATGTGGAAACTTCACTTCCCATTCCAGTAACGCTCACAAACAGGATCCGTTCCTGCAACTCGGCCTCGACATTGGCTGAATGCCCATCAAGCTCTTCAAGTTCCCCGTTCAACAAAGTGGATTGGACTGCAGCAATGGAACGGTGTACCAGTCGAACCGACTTGAGGCCAGCCATCTCGGCTGCCTGCAAAATACTCTGACGATGCAATTGATCGTAGCTGGCAGGAATCGTAATCGCCGTCACTGCAGGTGGCTCATCCTCGCTCCAGGCGTTTTGCACGAGGTCGCGGAACATCATTGCCATCAAAACTTCTGGCGGGCATTGCCTACCGGCGATCTCGCGTTCAACGACATCTTTTCCGATGTACATGGGCACACAATAGGCCAAGTTCTGCGTTTGGTCCAAACGCCGCTCCATGGCTTGTGCGCCGAAGAACAGTTTGTCAGTTTCGCTTGCAACTGCCATCCGGAACGATGCACTTTCTTCCCGTGCCGAAGTCAACAGACGGACGGTTCCGGTGGGCGTCGTTTCAGCCACCGCTCCAAAAAACATTCCGCAGTCGATCGCGAACACGTTGGAAATAGCGTTGGTTCCAGAACCACCGATGGAAGACCCCGTTGGCTCCGCAGGAATTTGCCGTCCCGAATACTCAGCGAGCCATGCGGGAGTGTCATCCTGATTGACATAATCACTGAGTTCATCAATGACTTCGTCGAAGGAGGCATATCTTTCATCAGGCGATTTGGCCATCATCCGCATGAAGATATTGGCGAACTGCAAGTCGACGTCATCCCGAGCTTCCATCAAATC
Source organism: Planctomycetaceae bacterium (assembly GCA_002862205.1). Classification (GTDB taxonomy): domain Bacteria; phylum Planctomycetota; class Planctomycetia; order Pirellulales; family Pirellulaceae; genus Rubripirellula. The sequence goes on from PKCN01000414.1 coordinate 4,212, forward strand.
TGGAATGGGTCCATGACGATGCCCATACACAAGCTCGAGATAATCACCGGTAAACGGAGAACTTCCGGTCAGCAGAAAAAAGAGCGTCGCACCGAGTGAATAGATATCACTGCGAGGATCAGCGACATCAGGATTGTCCAGTTGCTCAGGAGCCATGAATGGCAAGGTTCCCACCAGCCGCCCCTTGGACCTGCGTTTGGAATCCTGCTTGCTGGCTGCTGCATCCGCCTCGTCAAGCAAGGACGCGGAATTGATCCTTGCCAAACCCAGATCCAGAATTTTGATGGTGCCGTCGGCACCTTTCATGACATTGCCAGGCTTGACATCACGATGCACAATCCCCGCTCGGTGTGCGTGCAGAAGTCCCAGCGCGGCCTGCCGGATCACCGCGGCGGCTTCACTGACCGGCAAGGGACCTTTTTGGGCAACCAGCTTGGTCAAGGTCTGACCATCGACGTACTCCATTGCCAAATAGTGCACCTCGTCCAATTCACCGGCATCAAACGCCGTCACGATATTGGGATGCATCAATCGAGATGCCGC
>PKCN01000228.1 GCA_002862205.1 Planctomycetaceae bacterium
CAAGTTCAGTACGTTCAGGCGTTACAACTACACAGCGAAGTGTCATGACTCTTAGCCCTTCTCTTCCATTTTCTTAGCCTGCTCTTCTGCCTGCTCGATCGATCCGACGTACATGAACGCCTGTTCGGGCAGATGATCCCACTTTCCATCGCAGATTTCTTCAAAGCTACGGATCGTGTCAGCCAATGGTGTGATCTCACCAGCCTTGCCAGTGAATACCTCAGCGACCAGGAACGGCTGACTCATGAATCGCTCAATACGTCGAGCACGATGGACAACCATCTTGTCACCCTCGCTCAGTTCATCGACACCGAGGATGGCGATGATGTCCTGCAACTCTCGATACCTCTGAAGGATCGTTTGTACTCGTCGAGCAATCGCATAGTGACGATCACCCACGTACTGAGGGTCGAGAATACGCGAGTTCGATGCGAGTGGGTCAATCGCCGGATAAATACCTTTCTCTGAAATTGAACGCTCCAGATAAATGAAAGCGTCCAACTGTCCGAAAGCGGTTGCCGGAGCCGGGTCGGTTGGGTCATCAGCAGGCACATAAACGGCTTGCACCGACGTGATCGCCCCTTTCTTGGTCGAGGTGATTCGTTCCTGAAGTGCTCCCATCTCGGTTGCGAGGGTTGGCTGGTAGCCCACCGCAGAAGGCATTCGACCGAGCAACGCGGATACTTCCGAACCTGCTTGCGAGAAGCGGAAAATGTTGTCGACGAAGAGCAACGTGTCAGCACCGGTTGAATCGCGGAAGTACTCCGCCATTGTCAGCGCGGACAGGGCAACGCGAAGTCGAGATCCTGGTGGCTCGTTCATCTGACCGAACACCATGCAAGTTTGCTCGATCACCTTTCGACCGGTATCACCAATCTCAGTATCCTGCATTTCCAGCCACAGGTCGGTGCCCTCACGTGTTCGCTCACCAACACCCGCGAACACCGAATAACCACCGTGGCTGCTGGCGATTCGAGCGATCAACTCGGTCAAGATCACAGTCTTGCCAAGGCCAGCACCACCAAAAAGTCCAGCCTTACCACCACGAACAAACGGCGTCAGCAAGTCAACGACTTTGATGCCCGTTTCGAACACCTCGGTGTTGGTTGAGAGCTCGTTCACAGGAGGGGCTTGCCGGTGAATCGGCATGTACTTGTCTGCTTCGACAGGACCTCGCTCGTCAATTTCTTTTCCAAGCACATTGAACACACGGCCAAGTGTTGCGGTTCCCACAGGAACGCTCACGGCTTTTCCGGTGTCCACCACGTCCATGCCCCGCATCATTCCTTCAGTGCTTCCCAGGGCAATGGCACGTACTCGACCGCCACCGAGGTGCTGCTGCACTTCACCGACCAAATCGATGTCAACACCTTTGTGCTGTGACTTGATTGCCACAGCGTTGTAAATGGGAGGCATATGACCTTCGGGAAACTCGATGTCGAAAGTCGAGCCGATCACCTGGGTGACGCGTCCAACAGTGTTTTCGGTTGCGGTAGACATGTTCGTATTAAAGGCTGGGGTTAGCTAATTGGATGTGTGAATTTGATAGAAAAACATAGGACGGATGGCATGGTTGGCGGTTAACCTTCCAGTGCTTCAACACCACCGATGATTTCCATGATTTCACCCGTGATTTGACTCTGACGGGCGCGATTGTAAGTCATGGACAGTTGTTTGATCATGTCCCCTGCACTTTCCGTTGCACCTTTCATCGCAATCATTCGAGCGACTTGCTCGCTGACCGCAGAATCCAGAAAGCACTTGAAAAGCTTTGCTTTGAAGCTGGTCGGCACGACCTCTTCCAGAATACTTTCGGCGGACGGTTGGAATTCGTACTGTGTATTCGTACCCTCGTCTGTCTCACCGACGCCTTCATCGAGGGAACCAAAAGGCAACAGTGTTTCAATGGTGACTTCCTGTCGGCTTGTGCTGATGAACTTCGTGTAAATCACATCAAGACGATCCATCTGGCCGGTGACGTACAACTCAAGGTACTTGGAAGCAATCTTTTCAACTTCGTCGTAGGCCGGCTGGTCCTCAAACTCCTGATAGGTGTCGTTGGTATCAATGCCGCGAAACTTCAGTCCGTTGATCCCACGCTTGCCACTGACGTCAACCAGCAGATTCCCGACATCCGATTTCATTCCAGCGATGTGCGGTACCGCGGCCCGCAGGACACTGGCGTTGTAGCCGCCACACAGCCCACGATTGCTGCTTAGCGTGAGCAGGCGTCCCGCCTGAGGGTTCTCGCGTTGCTCAAGCAGTGGATGCCTGACCTCCGTGCCCGAGTCAGCCAAGCTGTTGACGATTTGCGACAACCGGTCGGTGTAAGCTGTCACGGCCGCAGCACGATCCATCGCTTTCTTGTAGCGCGCTGTTGCAATCAATTCCATGGTCCGCGTGATCTTGCGGATGTTTCGGATTGATTTTCGTCGTTTGTCGAGGGCGCGGGCGTTGGCCATGAGTCAGTTGACGCGTTTCAGTTGGTACAGGGAAAGATGAAGTTCAATCGGGATTACAGTTCGCTCTCAACGGGCTTGTAGCCCTTCTTGAATTCAGTGATGCAAGCTTCGATCTTCTCGACAACATCGTCGCTCAAGTCCTGCTTTTCAGTGAGCAAGGTAATGAGGTCGCTATGCTTATCGTGGGCAAATTGTTGGAAATCAGCTTCCCATTGTTGGACTGCTCTGACGGGCACATCATCGATGAACCCTCTGGTTCCGGCGTAAAGGCTCAACACCTGATCGGTAACGCTCATCGGCTTGTACTGAGGTTGTTTCAGTAGTTCGACCATCCGGTATCCACGATCCAGTTGAGCCTGTGTCGCAGCATCAAGATCGGTTCCGAGTTGTGCAAAAGCTTCCAGTGCACGGAAAGCTGCGAGGTCCAGTCGTAAACCACCAGCAACCTTCTTCATTGACTTGACCTGAGCCGCGCCACCCACTCGGGATACCGAAATCCCGGCGTTCATGGCAGGGCGAATACCTGCGAAGAAGAGGTCGGGTTGGAGATAGATCTGTCCATCAGTAATTGAGATCACGTTGGTTGGAATATAGGCAGAAACCTCACCTTCCAGCGTTTCAATGATCGGGAGGCTGGTGATGGATCCACTTCCAAGTGCTTCCGAAAGTTTCGCGGATCGCTCAAGCAGTCGGCTGTGGCAATAGAATACGTCTCCAGGATATGCCTCACGGCCGGGTGGACGCCGCATCAGCAGGCTCATCTGACGATAAGCGGTTGCCTGCTTTGACAGGTCATCATAGACCACGAGTGAGTGACCGCCATTGAACATGAAGTGTTCCGCCATCGCTGTTCCGGCGTAGGGGGCGACATACTGCAAGGGTGCTGGGGCAGATGCACCGGCAACGATTACCGTCGTGTATTCCATGGCACCGTAACGTTCCAATGAATCAACCACGCCGGCAACGGACGAATCTTTTTGACCGATTGCAACGTAGAAACATTTGACGTTCTTGCCTTTCTGGTTCAGGATCGCGTCAATGCCGATGGCTGTCTTGCCGGTTTTTCGGTCACCAATCACAAGCTCTCGTTGGCCGCGGCCAATCGGTGTCATCGCGTCGATCGCTTTGATGCCCGTTTGCATTGGCTCGGTGACGGGTTGCCTTTCGGCAACACCTGTTGCGATGATCTCAACCGGGCGTGTGACATCGGTCTGAACCGGTCCCTTGCCGTCCAGTGCGTTGCCCAGCGGATCGAGTACGCGACCGACGACTGCATCACCTGCAGGAACCGACAACAGTGTTCCGAGTGCTTTGACTTCGTCGCCTTCCTGAATGGTCAGGTAGTTACCCAGGATGATCACACCGACGGAGTTTTCCTCGAGGTTGAAAGCGAGTCCAATCGCCCCGTTGGGAAACTCAACCATCTCACCGGCCATGACGCCAGAGAGGCCATAAACGCGAGCGATGCCGTCACCAACTTCAAGGACGGTACCGACTTCGCGAACATCGATCTTGCTATCGAATTGCTCAATCTCTTCTTGCAAGACTGAGGCGATTTCGTCACTGCTAAATTTCATGGGTCTGAATCAATAGTGTTGGCCCGGCAGTTTTGTCGAGCGTTGATAGTTGGTGCCGGTTGGCCGGCAAGTCAAAACCTATTCCGATGTGAGCTCACCAAAGCGATGAAGCAATTGGCTTGAGAAACCGGTTCGTGTGCGGCGTGCGAGTGTATCCAAACGGTTGGATACGCTGCTGTCGAACACTCGGTCTCCCACGCGGATTACCATGCCGCCGATCAAATCTGGATCGACTGACTCTGATAATCGCACTTGCTTTTGCATGATGGAACCAATTTGCTCTTCAATGCTGGATCGAAGGGCGTCGTCTAGTGGAACCGCAGTTTGCACTTTGGCAACCAATCGACCAAGCATTTCGTCGTGGATCGAATCCGCAGCAACGCGAACTGCGTCAACGTGAGCCAGACGTCCCCGGCCAGCCATGACCTTGAGGAATTTCACCAAGAGGGGATCAAAACCTTCGCCAAACAGGCGATCGATGACTTTGATCTTTTCGATGTCATCAATTTGGGGTGAGGCGAACGCAGCCCGGAGTTGCGGACTCACCGCCAGATAGTCATTAACCAAAGCCCCCAGTTGCTCCACGATTTTATCAGCGATCCCATTTTTCTCTGCCGCACCGAGCAACGCACGGGCGTAGGTTTTGCCCAGTTGTTCGGCACCGGTGTCGAGCACCGTGTCGTGTTCAGCAGCTTCGTTC
>PKCN01000288.1 GCA_002862205.1 Planctomycetaceae bacterium
TTTCGCTCGCCGCTACTGACGGAATCGATTTTTCTTTCTCTTCCTCTAGTTACTTAGATGTTTCAGTTCACTAGGTTGTTACAAACCAGCCTATGTATTCAGCTGGCTGCAGTTGGGAATCCCGGGATCATTACTTGTTTGTCAACTCCCCCAGGCTTTTCGCAGACTTCCACGCCCTTCATTCTCTTAACGCCAAGGCATCCCCCATGCGCCCTTAGTAGATTGGTCATCGAAATCCCGAACTCCGAGCAAACTTCTCAACCGGCTTGCGATGTCCGAAGACAATGCAAAACAATCTCGAAATCAGTTCAGACTTCATTCATTCGAAAAGTAATCCACTTAACGATATCACATGTAAGTTGACTTTCCTTTGAGTTACTCGCCACAAGGGCAAGGCTCTCCAGTCGGCCAACTTCAAAGAATCCTATTCAGAATTCATAGTCAAATCATTCTCCTCACCCATCGTCGTTTCCACCTAAGTGAAACCGAATCCGAGATCGGATAAATGCGTTGACTCGCTCTTTGAACTTAATTGAGTCGCCAGCCTGATTATGTTCGCTTTCGTTCCTGCAAGCAGGAGTTCCAGCCAACTGATCAAGCGTGGTGCTCTTTCAGATGCCAACTACCAAACAACCAAATTGTCAAAAATCAATTCCTCAGTTTGGAGCAGTGCTCCGCGTCGAGGGACGCTGCTTGTGGGCAGCCGCTCGATGCCAATCGTTTGGCATCAGGCGGTCGACCGCAAGTGAGGGGCGAAAGATACCGGTGAGGTGTTCTCTCGTCAACCGAGGTTTGGAAGGTTTCTGAAAATAAAATTTCAACCCGCCGCTTCTCGCAAGATCGTTGGAATTTTGCATGTTTTCCGCATCCTTGCAAGGGGGGAAAAACAGTGAAAACCAAGTTTAAAAGAGAACTTTCAATCAAGAAGGTTCGACTTTTGCACGGAAGGCTTCCGTTCCAATTCTCTTGTCAGCCGACTTGGCTGACCCAGATCACTCCATCAGTGACTGAATCATCTCAAATCGGCTCGTGACCATCAAGGTCTTGAATCAATCAGGAACGCGAGTTCCTAATCCTCTCAAGTGGAGGTGGACGGACTTGAACCGACGACCCTCTGCTTGCAAAGCAGATGCTCTCCCAACTGAGCTACACCCCCTTGGGGATCAAAAGTTTGAGGGATCAAGCCTGTTTTGACAAGGCGTCAAACACGAACCTTTCAAACTTCCAAAAGTGGGCGTGCCAGAATTCGAATCTGGGACCTCGTCGTTATCAGCGACGCGCTCTAACCAACTGAGCTACACGCCCTTTTTCCGACCTCAGGCACTCGCAACGTCGTCGCCGCGGTGATGACCATGGGTCGAGGGAAGCGGCAAAGTGTACGGAAACTCGATTGCCTGTCAAAGGGAAGAAACCCAATGTTGAGTGCAGATTCGACGATTTCTTTGACGCGGTCAGTGACTTTGTGGTTCGCTTCTGGAATTTCGATTGTCCGGATTGTGGCTGTTAGGAAACAGGAACGCCCGGCAAGTCTTGCTCAAATCACGCGGGCATCTCTGCTAGCTGGCGTTGTTTGTCCAGTAATTTTGCCCTTTCGCGGCATGGGGCAGGAGCGGTGGTGGATGAAAATCGACATTTCCAAGCAAGCCCAGGTCAGTCACACTACGAAGCACAGAGTGTGGGTCTTCTTGGGCCTGCTTCTGGGCCCGGTCTTGGCCGCAGTGAAGATTTTCTCTCACCGAAATTCACGGAATCAATTGAAATGATGGATCGTTGGCAACACGCTTCGCCCATTTTGGCTATTGGATTGTTGGTTGGAATGGCGACGGTCAGTCATGCAGCAGCCCCGACCCCGGAAAAGGCTCTTGCTCTCAAACCTGTTCAGGCGGGGGTGGATTACGAAGAAGTGGAGCCCGCCAAACAATCCCAGTGCACGGTGATCGATATTGATCAGGGAAATTGGTCGGGTTGGGAGGTACTTGCCAAAGACGGGACGTTGTTGCGGCGTTTCGCGGATACCAACGGTGATCAGCAAATCGATTTATGGTGCTACTTCAAGTTCGGTGTCGAGGTTTACCGTGACATCGACGAGAACTTCAACGGAAAAACCGACCAATACCGTTGGCTGGCGACCGGTGGCACACGTTGGGGATTGGATCAGGATGAAGATGGTTTGATTGACGCCTGGAAGCAGATTTCTGCCGAGGAGGTCACCGCCGAGGTCGTCGCAGCCTTACGCGACAAAGACGCAGAGCGGTTTGCACCGCTTGTGATTAGCCAAAAGGAAATTGGGACGCTCGGGCTGGGAGAGGCCAAGAAAAAGCAGATTGGTGCACTCACGGTGGCCGCGATTCGAGGGTTTGGTGATCTTGCCAAGCAGCAAAGTGTCGTGGCAGCAGACGCCGTATGGGTGCAATTTGCGGCCGGAACCCCCGGCGTGGTTCCGACCGGCACTGAGGAGTCCACTCGGGACCTCATCGTTTATGAGAATGCTTTGGCGATGTTTGATCAGGCGAGCGGTGGGGGCCAATTCATGGTGGGAACACTTGTTCAGGTTGCGCCAGCAACCTGGCGGGTGGTGAGCTTGCCTGTGCTTGGCGAAGACAGTGTGCCGCTGGCTGGGACTGGCGGGAATTTCTTCACGCCGGATACTGCGACGGCCAATGGGGTCATGAATGATGCCGCTGCGGTACGCAAAACACAGGATTTGGTGACCAGTTTGGAGGCAGTGGATACGCAATTGCTTGCCGCAAATGCCCCGGCTTCCATCGCCCTGTTGCAAGAGAAGCGTGCGGGGATCGTCGAAAAGCTGATCGGGGCTTCTGTGACCAAAGAAGACCGTGAAATCTGGTTCCGGCAGTTAGTCGATACGCTCAGTGTCAGTTCTCAAACTGGGGCCTATCCCGCTGGGCTGGAACGTCTGAAGACGGTTTCGCGACGGTTTGCGGGAGACGATGCCCGTTTGAGTGCGTATGCGGACTATCAAGCGATCAGCGCTGATTACATGGCTCGCCAGACCCCGGATGCTGACTTTGCCAAAGTTCAGGAATGGTACATTGGCGCTTTGGCACGCTTTGTCGAAAGCTATCCTCGGGCCCCCGAGGCAGCGCAGGCCTGGTTGAACCTGGCTCTCAGCAAGGAGTTTGAGGACAAAGACAGCGAAGCGCTTGCCTATTATCGAAAGGTCACCGATCTGTTCCCCGGGGCGGATGCGGGCGAGATCGCTGCGGGGGCCGTTCGACGTCTGGAATCCGTGGGCCGTCAGGTCGACCTCGAAGGAACCACCCTCAAAGGCAAGGCTTTTCGCCTGTCCGATCTGCGTGGAAAGCCCGTTGTGGTCCATTATTGGGCAACCTGGTGTGAGCCATGCAAGCAGGACATGAAGCAGTTACGGCGTTTGCTCGCAAGCTATCAGCGAGCGGGCTTGCAGGTAGTCGGCATCAATGTGGATCGCAACAAGAGCGATGCAGAACGCTATTTGCAGCAATCTCAAGTTCCTTGGCTACAGCTTTTTGAATCTGGTGGCCTTGAGGGCAGTCGGCTTGCCAAGGCCTTTGGCGTGCAGACGTTGCCAACCATGATGCTGATCGGGCCCGGCGGGAAAGTGATTCGACACAACGTGCGAGCTGCGGAATTGCAGAGCGAGTTGGAGAAAATCAGGCAAGGTGGTAAGTGAGCTGGCTGAGCGAAAGCCGACTTGCATGCGTCGATCGCGTTGTCTGAGCAGCCGCCTGCCGATGATTTTGGCGATCTGTCAGCCCATGGGCTGACTCTCCCAGCTAAGCCGGGAGGGCAGCTGAGCCGGGAGGGCAGCTGAGGTTGAAGCTTGGGGTAATGTCCTATCCACGCTTGGAGCTGACATGTTTTGGAGCCAATCTGGTTGACTTCGTTCTTGCCTGAAACCAAGTGTCCAAGCTCGACTCTGCGTAATGGTCGGCCCTTGCTTGCGTTTTTCCGAAGCATGAAGCCGATGTTTTGTTGGGGGGTGGCGGGCTGGCTCCACGGTTGGGGAACGCTGCCAATTCTCGGTCTGCTGGCGTGTGGTTTTGGTTGGTGCCCTTGGTTCTCCGAGTTCGTGCCGGCATGGCTGGGAGGGCGGCGATTTTCAAGTTCAGAAAAGGTCCGCTAAGTCTGCTCCACCTCATCGCGAAGTGTGTAAACTAATGGACCTTGTCTTGGCGGGCGGTGCTTTGCCGCGTGCCTAGGGGGTCGGCTCGGGATCGCCGACTTCAACCTTTTCTAATCCGTCCCCATTTTTGTTTCCGCCTTCACGGGGTTTGTGCGTCGAGGCGGCGGCTTTCTTTTGGTGTTATCAGACGATGGCAAAGCGAAACGATTTAAAGAAGCGACTGAAGGCTGCAGATCGTCGGCGAAATCGGCGTCAGGCGGCTCTGGGCACAGTTGGCAAGCCGGCACCCAAAGAGCCTCAGGCCCGCCCTGCGGACATGATTGCCGAATTGCTAGTGGCGTATGCCTGTGAGGAAAAATCGCCCTCAGACATCATTGTGTCTTCGGCGTTGAGGGCTTGCTTATGCGGTGATCTGCCGAACAAGGAGCCTGCGCGTAGTCTGGGACTCAAGATCGAAGCGGTTTCACGTCAGCCTGGTGTAACTGCGCGGGCTTATCGCGGGGCTCTCAAAGAGTTGTCTGAAGCCGCGAGTTTGCATCAGGGAAGTCAGAAGGATAGCCCTGATGCTTTCCTTGCCTATCTTTCGATCTTGGCAGAGGCCGCCTGAGGCA
>PKCN01000162.1 GCA_002862205.1 Planctomycetaceae bacterium
CCAAACGGATGGGTGAAACCGTGATCGAGCAAGTCACTTCGACCGAAATCCAGTGGACGTTTGATCCAGGCGAAAGCAACACCGCGCCCGGTGACAGCGGGGGCCCCGGTTTTGTGACGGTTGCTGGACAACGTTTGCTAGCCGGGATTACATCCTATGGAACAAGCAACGATGCCGCTTTTGGCGACCAAAGCGGTGACATCCGCGTTGATGCGTTTGCAGAATGGATCGACTCGATTGTTGGTGATGCTGGAAACGATGGTGGCGGAGACGGAGGAAACGATGGTGGTGGAGATGGAGGAAACGATGGTGGTGGAGATGGAGGAAACGATGGTGGCGGAGACGGAGGAAACGATGGTGGTGGTGGCGTAGGTGGAGGCGAGGACGATCACGGAGACGATATCGCGAACGCAACGGAGTTGCAGCTTGATGAAAGCGGAGCTGCTGCAGTGGACGCCGTCTTGGAGGAGATGGGTGACCGCGACATGTTTACCTTTGAAGTGGACGAACTCAGCATTGTTGAAATCGGTCTCAAGAGTCTTGGGGCAGAAGTAGATACCTTCCTTCGACTGTATGATGCCAACGGAAACCTGCTTGCAAAGAATGATGATTTTGGCGGAAGCTACGACAGCAACTTGAACCTTGAGCTGGAGGCTGGCACTTATGCATTCAGCGCGGCAGGATACGCTGATGGTGAAACCGGCAACTACACAGCGACGGTCAATGTTGATGAAGTTGCCGGGGATCAGGACGATGACACGATCGTTGTCGATCTGAACGCGAGAGGAAAGGGGCGCGTTGAGGCAGCCCTCCGTGATGATCAGGTCACTTTCCTAAGTTTTGAGGCAGTCAACTCCGGGAGGACGACTGTCCGTACTGTAGCCTTGACGGAAGGTGTCGATACCGTGATGCGGGTGCTGGACTCCAATGGCAATGTGGTTGGAGACAATGACGACTACGGCCGTGGCGTCAACAGCCGAATCAACTTCACCGCAATTGCCGGTGAGGTCTATACGGTTGAAGTCGCTGAGTACAGCGGTAACGAGGGTGACTTCCGCCTGATCGTGAACAATCGCAGCTCCTGACTCGTGTGATCACCATCCGCGGGAAACCCGCGACATGGTGTGCAACGACTCTCAACGGGGAAACCCGTTGAGAGTCAGGTTGGAGACATCAATTTAATAGAGCGTCATTTGTATCAGTCGAGGCCCGCTATTTTCCCCTGTGCGAGCTGTGGACAGTTCGCTACAGCTGCCGCTAATGTCCACTCGATACTGCGAACCGCCCCCATCAACGGGCCTCTGGCAAACCCTGATGAACGCAAATTCAAAATCACTCCTCAGTCCTAGCTCACCACCTGTTCAGCCTGACTTGCTTTTGTCAGTTCCCAATGCCGACAACAAATCATCGCCTTCATCTCGCGACGTATGGAATGGCGTGTCGTTCTTTCCACGCGGCACACCCAGTGCCGTCTATCTCACTCACGGTGGTTCATATTTCGAGGTCGGCAAAGGGCGCACGTGAGGGGAATGAGCTTCGCATCGAGCGATAGCGAGTTTCGCTTCAAGGCTGACGGATCGAATGGTTTCTGTGTGCCTATCCGCTCCGCAGGCATCTTCTGTTAAACTCATGGCTGAAAGGCCTTCATGGCGATTTGTTATCCGCCTTGGGGTGACCTGATGTGCAACCAGCAAGGAAACTAAGCGTTGAGTTGAGAATGAAGGGTTCACCCAATTTCTCCACCTCGAGCAACTCCTGCCGGGCGATCGTTGGTGTCGGATTTCTAGTCGCGACGGCATGCAAGCATCCGAACAAATCGGTCGCGCATCATTTTCCAACGCAGGCATCTTTGAACACGAATCTGGAGTGTGATTTTGTTTTATCGAACGCGATTTAGTTTTTTGATTGGTTTGGTCATTGGATCCGTGAGCCTCGGCTTGCTCGCACAGGAAACGATCCCAAAACAGGAAAACAAGCGTGGTTTTCAGGTCCTTAATCACAATGGAACTGACCGAGAGTACCTGCTCCATCTGCCAAAAGACTTACCGAAGGAAGCGCCGCTGGTTGTTTTCCTTCATGGTTATCATGGTGACGCGCGTGATTATGCAGAAATGGGGATGACTCGAGTTGCTGATGAGAAGAAATTCGCGGTCGTGTATCCGCAAGGACTACCTGATCGGGAAGGGATTCCCCATTGGAATGCAAGATTGAAACTCAGCAAAGTTGATGACATTGGCTTTCTAAAAGCGCTTGTTGAATCGTTACAAAAAAAACACGCCCTCGACCCGAAACGCACCTTTGTCAGCGGCGTATCCAACGGCGGCTTCATGAGCTACACGATGGTAAGCGAGCATCCTGATCAATTTCGAGCAGCGGCATCAATCATTGGAACGGTCAGCGGCGAAACCTGGCGCAAACGTGAAAAGATGAAACCAGTTCCGATTCTTCAGATCTCAGGGTTGTCCGATAGAATCGTCCCCGTAGATGGCCGCATGTCGCCTGCTGGGGGATGGGGTGGAGCACCAGACCAGAAAACGATCATTGAATTTTTCAAAAAGCTAAATCAAACCAGTACTGAAGAGACCGTCAAAGTGTCCCCTCGAACCACAGGCTATCGCTATCGCGGTGGTGTCAATGGTAGCGAGGTATGGCTTTACGAAGTCAAAGATTGGGGGCATCGTGTGCCTGGTAGAAAAGAACTGGGAGTACACTCAGTTGACCTCGTTTGGGATTTCTTCAGTCGTTACTAGCCAAAACGGTTACTCCATCTTTGCTTGTGTGTGCAGAATGCTTGAACTCCCTTTCGAAATACCGAACACGAAACGAGTTCACCAGTAACACTCGGAATACAGAAATGCCCAACGCCGGATACAACGACGCTGGGCAGCTCTGCAAAGAGTCCTACACGAGTCGCAACCAAAAATGGGTGCGGTGACCGCTGGCTCATTCACTTAAGGCCATCACAGGTAACAACGTGAGGACCATCGTAAAGTGGCCCGACTTTCGTTGGTTTTGGTGCCGTCTCAATGACAGGCCATTCTTGCCCGTTCGCACCACCCTGACCATCAGTCATGATGAGCACCATTGCCTCGTACTCGGTCAACCCAAGTTCTAGCAGTAGGGCATAGGCCATCGCTCGCCGAAAATGACCCTGACCTTGACAATCGTATCCATCACTTCCAAGGCTGATTAACGCAGCGTCGTCCAAGTCGACTCCGATATAACCAATGGAAGTGCCAACGCCCTTGCCATCATTCGAGGTACCCATGGGACGCTCGGCAGAAACATTGGACGCCTGGAAAACGCCGACGCAGGCGGCGAAAGCAACCACTTGTAGTAAAGTTTTCATTTGATGCTCCGTGAAAAGAGTTTTCCTGATGTGACTTACATCCTGCATAGCGACAACCAACGAACAGTCAGGCGCAAAAAACTCGATTGCACCAGCGCTCGCCATTTGCGCTTCCGGAATCAACGCATCTCATTGACGAGGAATTAATTTTTCTCTAACCACTGGAGTGGGAACAGAGCACCCACCTTGGCATTCAAAGCCAGCCATGCTCAGGTTACCTGTCAAAAGAACTACCGTTAAATCAAACAGGATCAAAGCAGGCACGTCTTGAAGAAAGCCTTTGCAATTTCAAGACCGCTGACAACCCAGTTGCGATAATGGGTTGAGACAATGCGCTCGACTTGGGCCGCCCGCAACCAACCATCCCAATCGAAAACAGATGCTTTCCTAAGCTACGGATTGGTTCAAAGCACCGAAATGCGATCTCGTTTGATCGGGCATTGCGGTTTGAGCATCGCAACCTCCCGAAACCAAGGTTGCAACACAACATGCGGCAATGGGTCAGCAGAAAATCCATCGCGTGCCAATCCTTGACGCAACATCGGCCAATCACGTGCGCAAGAGCCTCGTGCCCAAGAGCCTCGTTCGCAAGAGCGTGCGTCCGTTAGACCACGCCAAAACGTCACCAGCGTAGCGAGGTACTCGCCATTACGACGTCGGCGGGACTGCCTCGCCTTGTTTCTCGTCCGGTTCGTTATCTTCCGCAGTCATCTGATATAGGCGAACTGCGCCATCAGCATGCGCGACAGCCAAACGGTCATTGCCAACAAGATCGACTGCTCGGGCAGCGCTTTTCGTTGCAACTGTATGAAACGCGGTATCTTGGTCATCGTTATAAAACCAGATTTCCCCTTTGCCACTTTTTTCAGCACCCGCACCAATCGTAAATCCCTCTGGGTGGAATCGCACGCCCCATGCAACGCCTTTGAATTTGTCTGCAGCCCGAAGCTGTTTTTTTGTCTCTCCTGTTTTCCAATCAAAGACGACGATGATCGGATCCTGGATTCCCGCGAACGAATTGACAACCTTGGTGATTCCCGCGCTGGCCCAGAGAGCCCCATCCGAACTGAATTGCATGTCCCTGGCCCCGCCCATGTCCGCAGCAAACTTTTTGTCGTAACCCGTCATCACGCTGGCATCGATCGTTCGCTGTTTCTGATTCGTCTTGAGATCCCACACAACCACATTGCCCATCAAATCCTGAGACACCAAATGCTGGCCGTCAGGATGAAAATCTACTCCGTAAACATGCCGATCGTGTCCCGAGAACTGTTGCTCCAAATCGCCGTTCTCAGCATTCCAAAGCTTGACCATCAAATCATTGCCACCCGTGACGATGCGTTTCCCGTCAGGGCTGAG
>PKCN01000068.1 GCA_002862205.1 Planctomycetaceae bacterium
CAATTTAACCTCGACCTGAGACGATAGCCACCTTCCAGTTGAGGACTGCTGTGCCGTTTTCTTGAAGGCAAACGATGGGGGTGAACGTCTGCGTGAGCCAGTTGATCTGTGAACGGATGAGGCTTTTGCACTGAAAGACGCTTTTGCACTGAATCTTGTTTTGCTGGAAGGAACTGCAATCCAACCTCGCTTTGCTGTTTCAGCTATGTGATGTCGGTCTGATGCTGGCGCAAAGCATCAAGCAACGACCCCAAGGTTCACTTGATCGACCAAGCGTCTTTTGGGTCAAGGAAGGTTCTGACTGATTCTGCCTTGAACCAGGTTTTGGCTTCATGATCTTGCTTGAGGTAGGCATCCCAGAATCCAGTGCTGACTGCTTTGATCGACACTTACTGCTGCTTGGGAGTTTGTGGACCAAACTGCTTTTCACTGCGACCGCCGAATAGGAAGTGAGTGCCCTTGTTGAGTAACAATTCGAAGGATTGTCCATTGGAGGGCAATGATGTGAAAAACTCGCGACGTGATTTTGCATCGACCCGCCGGTTCGCCGGACTGTCGTCCGCTGTGCCAGTCATTAGCAGCCATGGGATTTTGACCATGGCGGATGTTGTTCGTGTTCTGCCTGACGATGGCATTTTCGGACTCATTTCAATTGCCGCCTTGATTCGCGAGTCCGTGTAAGCCTGGCCTTGTGATCTGTCGTTCTGCCCGCTTACTGCTTGGGTTGTGATTGCTCCAAACGAAATTGCCACTCATGCCCACTTTCTCTAAATCAAAGCGGTTGCAGTAATTGCCTCAAGTGAGATTGAGTGTTTCAAGTCGGTCAAGAGTAGCACGGACGTCCTTGTTCCGGTCGTTGACACTTTTGCGGCTGATTGCATTTTTCAAGACTTGGAGACGTTGGAACCGGGGGCATTTTTCATTGCGTCGCGGTCACTGCCCGTGTGTTGCATGAAGACCACACCGTAGCATTGCTTTCCAAGGAAAGGACTTGCTTCCCGTGATGCACCGAGTCGATGACTGAATCGAATCACCGGGGCGGCGGAGTCGATCTCGGGAAGGTAAAGCCGCAGGGGGACCAATCGGTTTTTGGACCCGTACACAAAACTTGTGTCAATGATCTCGACGTTGAGAGAAGTGTTGAAAGGGTCATATTCGGCTTGTGCCTGATCAGCTTGCTGGATGATCAGAGCAAAAACAAGCCAACAGATGCTTGGAGACCGTCTATTGATGAGCAGACGGCGAGAAGTGGATGAAGCAGCCAATGGGTTTGGTCGATGTGGTAGTCACTGTGCCATTCTTAATGAGTTCATCGCATGCATCACGAAGGTAGTGCTTGGTGGCCTGCTGGCGTTTTTTGCCAAAACCAGCATACAGGTTGTTGATCAGGCCCCGGTAGCAGACGGCTCCCGAACGATTGACAAGGACTGCCTCGGGAGTCACGGTCGCTCCCACCATCTTGGCAATTTTGTGTGAATCAGTAACGACCGCAGGCATTTCCACTTCGTACTGATTGATGTGTCTGGTTACTTTGGCAACTGTCATTCGCGGTGCACAGTAGATCATGTAGCAATCGATCCCCTTGCCAGCGTACATTTGGTGGAACGAACGTAATTCTGGTTGGAAAGCGTTCGCAATCGGACAGTCTGTCGATACAAACACCAGCACGCAGGCTTTTGTTTTCTCGTTCTGAAAAGGTTGGTAGCTATTGCCTTCGATATCCAGCAGTGTCAGAGACGTCACTGGGGAGGCGGCATCCCTGTCGGTTTCGGCCAGCACTTGAGCTGATGAAAGTAGCAATGAAACGAACGCAAGGATCAACTGCGGGGTTTGGGAAAGTGAAAGTTTTGCGGCTGGCATTATCGTTTTCCTCGGATTGTTTTTTTGACTTGATATTGAAATGCTTGGGGCATTACCTTCCGCCGAGACGATCGCGGAGCTGCTTTGCTTCGCTTTGATCGATGACTTTGTCATGATTCAAATCAGCGTCGTCAAACACTCGCTTACGAAAAGTTTCAGGAACTTCCGACCATTCCAGTTGTTCGTTCTTGTTCACATCAAGTCGTGAGAACAAGCCAGGGCGTTGCAGTAGCAACCTGAGATCGCCAGCCCCACGTGCGGGCGGTTTGGGGGTGTCAGTTGCTGACGATATTTTGCTGCTTCCGGCTTCACGGATCGATTTGATCAGGTGGGTGCGTATGCCCCTTTCAAGGGCAGGGCGGTCCGATTCGTTCTTTGCAATGGCATGAAGTGTGATGCTGCCCATTTCGTCGGTGGATTCCCTGCCCCATGCGATGCGTTTGGGTGGGGAATAGGGATTTTCAGGATTGTCCTCCGAGTTGTCATAGAGCAGTCGGACATCAAGTCTTGTTCCCTCCGGCAACGAGACTGGCTGCTTGAATTGATATTGGTCTTGCCAATCCAGATCCCAGTCATCGATGCAAAGCAGATCGAGTTGGTTTCCATCAGGAAGTGTTGCCTGAAGATCCATTTCGCGGCAGAGATAGTGGGCGTGTCCCGAGATCTGGATGCCTTGGATGTCCACGGGTAGCGTGAATGACTTGCGTATCTCCTGACTCTTGCCGGGACGAACATCGATGCCTGCAAACCTTCCAAACAGTGGTGGGACTTGAATGGGCACCAGCTTTTGTGAAGGTGGTTTGTCAGTGAAATAAAAGGCGATTTGTGACGACTCCAATTCGGATTTTCCTGAGGGATGAAAGTGGGTTTGCATCACGATGTCACTGCCCTTGGGAAGGTGAAGTGCCAGGTCCCCCGGAAGTCGGTTGGGTGTTGCGCCCGGGACATAACCACCAAGACTGGTGGGGCGTCTGGGGCTTGATGTGCGTGATCTGCTGCGTTGATTGTTGCTGAGAAAGGACATGCCCGAGAATCCGGGGCGACCGTCTTTGCCATCGTTCTTTCTTGCTTCGCCGCTGGTGTCCACAAAGAACAGAGCGTGGTGGACAACGCCACGAGCCGAGGGCTTCAGTTCAATGGCTTTGATCCACTTGTCGTCGGGAAGAGATACAGGGAATACGAATGAGCGGTAGATATCCGGCCCCGTCGCGGGGACTTTGAATTCGCCATTCATCTGTACAACGAGATCAGGTTTTCCCAGACTCCATCCATCAGGAAAACTGGGGACAGTGACTGTGTCCAGGTCGCCCGCAGCCATACCGGAATTCACCCATTGGCTGATCAAACGACGTTCTTTTACGGTCAGGCGACGATCGTTTGCGAATTGCACATTGTCGTTGACAGGTTTCCATGGCGGCATGTAGTCGTCATGAATGACCGCTTCGATGGTTGCACCTCGGTCGCGGACATCTTCGTAGCTCACGAGTTCGAATGGAGCAGACTGCCCCGCACGATGACACATCGTGCATTTTCGATGAACAATCTTTGCAATGTCGCCAGCAAAGGTCACTGCTGAGGGCTCAACCGCCCGCGTTGGTGGTGGGCTAATCAAGAAGATGCCAGCAACAGCGAGCAAGATCCATTGGTACGTTGTATTGGTTTTCATTGTGACTCCAGTGCATTGTCTTGATGATGCCAGTACTCTTTGCGAGTCGATCATCAATCGAGGACAAACGAATTCAAATCATGCCGTGAAAAAAGGATTGGCAGCCTTCGTTTTGCTGCGGTCTTGTGGAACCGGAGTACCGACGTGAGGTCACAGGTCCAGTACTCGTGGTGCTTGTTGATCTCAGTGTTGATCTCAGTCGAACATTGCTTTTAGTCGCCTCGATCCTCAGGAGAAGTGTTGATGAGGTGCATCTGATAATCAAAGAACTCGTTCGACAGGTAAGGCATTCCCGACAATTCAGCAGAGAATGACGCCCATTTCGACTGATCGTCAGGATTCCATTTCAGCAAGACCTTTCTTGCGAAGTCTGTTTCATTATCGATCCAGATTTCGACTGATTCTGGAAGTAGGGTTTTGTCATCGGTGATTCGCCTGCCAGATATCTTGGTGCACACATGGGTCTCGCCGTTCTGAAGAATCTCCTGCGATGGTTCAAGATTCAACTCAAAATGGGTCTTTGTTTTCTCCAGAATTTCCGACAGAGACATGAAGGGAACTTCCACAGAAGCCCGTGTCAGACGGTTTCTTTGAAACAATCCTGGCTTCCCGAGTAGAACGGGACCAGAACGTGGAATGATCCAACGCGTGGTTTTGTCTCCACCGGCGACGGGCTTGCCCGTTCCAAATGGCGGTAGAGTTTGAAGCACAAATTGACTTCCGTTCAAAAAGAGCTGGTGGTGGCGTGCTCGAGGTTTCCGAAATCGCAATGTTGTTGGCTGAACGGTTATTTCGTACTGGCGGGTGCCGGGATGCGATTCTGCCTGCATGCTGGCCTCTAAAGCCGCAAGTGCCCGCACTTGCGGTTGATCGCTGTCCCCGGGAATGATCAATACGGCTACCGCAAGGATACCTGCGGCGATGGTCGGAATCGAAATCCAGCGTGGCATTGTTTTCAACGTCAGGATGCGAGCTTTGGCAGGCTGGTTCTGTGGCAACGCGGTCGAATCGTTGTCCGCAGCAATCTTGCGCATCACGTCCTGTACTCGCAACTCGTCAAGATCACTGTCGGGTGAGAGTGCGCGCTCGAGCAAAGCTTCGATCAGCTGTGATTCCTGCTGTTTCATTTCGTGGCCGTGGTTTGACAAAACTGATCAAGCCTGATGTTGTGGTG